>PBPW01000022.1 GCA_002725545.1 Fidelibacterota bacterium
TAATATCATTTTCAAAATTTAAATGGCGAAAATAACTACGCTTTAGCTGCATAATTGACTGAATTATAGTAAGTCTTTGCAATATCCTAGCCAGGCTAGGAAGCTAGATGTCTCATGATAGCTTTTGTCAACTGATATCATATATGAGGCACCATAATCGTTGACATAGATTTTTGTTTTCACTAAGCAAAAATTGAAACTAATAGTGATAAGAAAAATATTTAGGTTGTCTTCTACCTATATTTTTTCGAAAATTTAAAGTAGACTAAGCTTGTAGAATGCATTTTTATTCCTTGTTTGGACGCGGGTTCGATTCCCGCCGACTCCACCAGAAAAACCCATCATACTAATTGATGGGTTTCTTTTTTTTTATATATTTGAGCGTTTAATTAACCATAAAACAATTTAAAATGAAAAAAATTCTATTAATACTTACTGTTTTATTTTCATTTTCTGTAAATGCTCAATACGCTGTTATGTGGGCAATTGACCTTAATGATGGCGCAGAAGATGATTATCTAAAACTTGAAGAATTCTATTCTGAAATTCATAAAGAAGCTCTTAAACAAGGTCTTCGATCTGGATGGTCAGTATGGAAGAGAACACCGCAAGAGGGTGATGAAGCAAATGCTGCTGAGTATATTATCTTTGATAATTTTAGTTCAAAGGAACAAATGGAAGGTAATGGTGCAGACAATGCTGAGTTAGCTCAAATTGCTTATAAAGGAAAAATGTCTAAAAGGGCTATTACAAAGATGCTTGAAAAAACAGGTTCATATAGTCGAGAAAGACGAACTTATATGTTAGAAGCAGTTGATTTTACTACTTTAGGTGGAGGTAATGTGAGACCTGGAGATAAGGCTACAATTAACTTGATGACTAAAAAGACAGATGATTTCGAAAGCTATGAATCAGAAATTTGGAAGCCTATTGCAGAAAAAAATATTTTAAGTGGAAGGCTAAGACAATGGGTGCTTGCAAAGGTTACAGATAGATCTGAGAACGCTTGGCAAGAGTTCACTCACTTTGCTTGGAATCTTCAAGGTAATCTTGACATAAAAGGTCCAGACTTATCTGGTTTTATATGGGATAAACTTTGGGAAGGAATTGAGTCATCTAGAGATATGCAAGATGCTAATGAATTTACATGTGTATTTGCTGTTAACTAATCATAAAAATCAATTAAAATGAAAAAAATTATATTATTACTATCGTTAATGTTCACATTTACCGCTTCAGCACAATACGGAATTTTAAGTGCTGTTCAGTTAAATGAAGGTGCAGAAGATCAATACTTAGCTTTAGAAGCTTTTTTTGGACCTATACATGATCTTGCAATTGAAAAAGGTTTAGAGAATTTTCAGGCTGTTTGGAAAGTAACTTCTGATTCAGCAGATGAAAATGCTCCACATTATATTATATATACTGGTTTTGNATCAAAAGAACAACTTGATGCNTACAATAATAGTTGGACTNCTNAAGATTGGGTTGCTNTAGCTAAAGAGGCTCATAAAGGGTCAATTTCTGCAAGNAGAGTTGAGAGAATAATGAATAATGTTTCTAATGAAAGTAAAGAAAGAAGAAACTATCACCTAATGACAGTTGATAATACAGTCTTTGCTGGAAGTTTAGAACCAGGAGATATTATGACAATAACTCCAACTAAAGCCCTAAATGATGATTTCGAAAATTATGAAACAAAATTTTGGAAACCATATATTGAAAAGGCAATACTTAAGGGACAACACAGATACTGGGGTCTTTCAAAAGTTTATGAAAGAGCTGAGAATGCATACGAAGGTATGACTCACTTTTTCTTTAACTTTCCTGTAGAAGGCTCTAATTGGTGGGATAGCGTTATAGATCAAGACAGTTTCAAATTCCAAAAACTTCAAGAAGGTCTTAATTCTGCTAGTGAGCATTCTGATCCAATTACTTTAGAATTAGTCTCAGTTCATAACTAAGTCAAATAAAATTTTTTAAAAAAAAACCCACCGTTTAGGTGGGTTTTTTACTTTTGTACTATGTTTTACGAAGAAATAATTACATTTTTAACATCTAAAGGATTAAGTGAAGTAGTTTCTNAAGGTNTAGCAACNCTTATAATNNTTGCTTCTATTTCNNTAGTTGTTATAGTAATTAACTTTATAACTAAGAAAATAATTTTATCNTTTTTTAAAAGGATNGCTANATCAACNTCATCATCATTTGACGATCTATTGATAAAAAACAAAGTCCCNGGATTATTATCNTNTATCCCNTCTTTGTTTTTCCTTTTCTGGATAATACCCTCATATTCTAATACACTCTATCTTTTAATAGAAGCGTTTACAGTTATTTTATTTATACTAACTGTAAGAGCAATTCTTAACACAGTTAAAGACTATTTTAAATCTAGTGATTCTTTAAAACATATACCTGTTGATAGTTATATACAAGTAATAATGATTTTTATATGGTTTGTTGGTATAATATTAATCTTGTCAATATTAACCGGAAGAGAAGTAGGTACTTTCCTAGCATCATTAGGTGCTCTTTCTGCAATAATCATATTAGTGTTTAGGGATACAATTTTAGGTTTTGTATCTAGTATTCAAATTACAGTTAATGACACAGTAAGAATTGGAGACTGGATTACTATGAAAGGTTCTAATGCAGATGGAACTGTAATAGAAGTTAACCTATCAACAGTTAAAGTTCAAAACTTTGATAATACAATAACTACTATCCCTACATATAAATTAGTATCTGATTCGTTTATCAATTGGAGAGGTATGAGTGAATCTGATGGTAGAAGAATAAAGAGATCTCTTCTTATCAAACCATCATCAATTAAATTTTTAGATGATGAAGAGATTGAATCCTTAAAAAAAATTCATCTATTATCTGATTATATCAAAAAGGTTCACAAGGAAATAAAAAGTCATAATTCATCAAATCAAGTTGATAAATCAATGTTAATAAATGGAAGAAATTTGACTAACCTTGGAATTTTTAGAGAATACGTTCAAAGATATTTAAAAGAACATCCTGATACTAATGATAACCTAACAATGATGTGTAGACAATTACAACCAACTGCTCAAGGTATCCCAATCCAGATCTATGCCTTTTCAAAAGATAAAGAGTGGACAAAATACGAAGCTCTCACTTCAGATATTTTTGACCACCTTCTATCTTCTGTTAAATATTTTAATCTAGAATGTTTTGAACTTAATCAATTCCCTGCCCAATAATATATGGTGGATTTAATTGTTTAACTTCATTTTCAAGATCTTTAACCTCTTTATTTAATTGCTCAATTTCAGTCTTCATCTTCTTGAAATGTTTCTCTGCAATTTCAAGATTTGAAGAGTTTAGTTCAGTTGGACCATAAGAAGTTGATAACCCTTGCATTGCAATCCTTATCCTCGCTCCCAAGTTAGGTTTATACCATTCTCCTATCTCATCTCTAGCAGGACTACTATCATTTTCATATTCATAATCATTATATCTTTTTCTAAAATCAGCAATTTTAGCAATCATGTCTGGTGAAAATGATTCAAGTTGAGTCGAAGCTTTTGCTAATAATTGAATCTTATCCCCTATCATTGAGAATACATCTTCATATTTAGAGATATTGACATAAAGTTCTGAGACTCTTTCTCTAAAACTATTATATTCATCATAAGAAGATCCTTTTAGCGTTCCTTCTCTAAGTGGTTTTACACTAAAGTTAATTGGGCCATCAAGTTTTTCAATTGAACCGTTATTTTCTAAGAAAAGCTCTGCTTGATAATCTCCAGGAGTAACATAAGGACCTGATGGGTTCCATCCCCAACCTCCTCTAAAAGAACCTGATCTAACAGGATAATAACTTCTATGTCTAAGATTCCATGCAATTCTTCCAGAACCTTCAGAAGCTACTTTAGTAACATTTTGAATATGATTCCCTCCTGAATCTTTTATAGTAAGGATAATACTAGCTGGCTTTTCATTCATTTCATCAGAAAGTGCCTTATATCCAGGAAACGGGATATCTTTCTTTTCAGAATTTAGCTTTCTTTCAGATTGTATCCTTTTGGACTTAGACGTTTTTGGTAAATCTTTTAAATGGTAAGTAAATACAGCACCATATGTTGGGTTTTTAGCAACATAGAATTGACCACCCGTATTACCTAAAGAATTTCTTGGCTTAAATAACTTAGCATCTCTAGGTTTAAACAACTTACCTTTTTTTGATAAATTTTCAGGAGTCATTTCTCTTAGAGCACTATAATCATCTAGGACAAAAAATCCTCTACCAAAAGAAGCTCCAACTAGATCATTCTCTCTTTCTTGAATAACAATATCTCTAAATGAGATTGTTGGTGAGCCTGGAAGTTTTTGCCAGTTCTTACCAGCATCTAAAGAAGTATATATTTCAAATTCTGTAGCTAGAAAAAATAAATCTTTATTAACATGATCTTGTACAAATCTCCATACAAGAGTTCTGTCTGGAATATTATTTGAGATTGATTCCCATGATTCTCCAAGGTCATCACTCTTAAATAAGTATGGTGATAAATCCCCTTCTTTATGATTATCTAAAGAGACATAAACAGTATTAGGATCATAAAGGTCTGCCTTTATATCATTAACAAATGATCTTTCAGCTAGACCAAGTTTAGTAACAGGGATTGATTTCCAAGAATCACCTCCATTAGTTGTAACTTGAATAAATCCATCATCAGTTCCAGCCCATATAGTCCCCTTTGATACCGGTGATTCAGATAAAGATGTTATGGTATTATACTGAGACATTGCTTTAACATCCCAAGCATTGTCCCAACTTTGCTTTCTTCCCATAATTGGAAGTTCAATTCTATTTTCATTTCTAGTTAAATCTCCAGAGATTGGGGTCCAACTATCTCCTCTATCCATAGATTCCCAAACTCTATATGAACCTATGTATATTTTTGCTGGATCATGTGGACTAACTAGAATAGGTGTATCCCAATTGTATCTCTCATGAGGGTCACCCTCTAATGCTTGAGGTTGAACAAATACTTGCTCACCAGTTTTTAGGTCAACTCTATGAAATCTACCTTCTTGAGTTGTTGCATAAATTATATCATTATATACTGGGTCTGTTGCTGATTGGTGACCATCTGCAAATAATGTTTTATACCAATCTCTATTTGTAATACCAGTTCCTTCATCAGTAGCAGAAGGTCCTCCCGCAGAACCATTATCTTGAGTCCCACCAAAAATATGATAGAATGGCTCCTTATTATTAACTGCAACCTTATAAAATTGTGTTAATGGAAGATTTAAAAAGTAATGCCAGTTTTGAGCAAGATCAAAACTTTCATATATACCTGCATCAGTTCCAACCATAATATAGTCAGGATCACTTTCTTTAAATGCAATAGCATGGTGATCACTATGTTTTTGTCTTGCACCCTCTAGGGTACGGAAATTTTTTCCACCATCTTCAGAAGTCAAAATTTGAACATTCATTAAATAAAGTCTGTCAAATTTATGAGGGCTTGTATATAATTCTTGATAATAATGTGGACCTGTTCCACCTGAAACTGTATTTGACATCTTCTTCCATGATTCTCCTCTGTCAACAGATTTATAAACACCTCCTTTTGTTCTATCAAGTTCAATAGCTGCATAAACAACATCAGGATCTTGATATGACATTGCAATACCTATTTTACCTAAGTTTGACCTAGGCACTCCATTCGTAAGTTTTTTCCATGTTTTTCCACCGTCATCAGATCTATGAATACCAGAACCAGGACCACCTCCCATATATGAAGCAACAGTTCTATGTCTATCCCATGTGGCAGCATATAATATGTTAGGATGTCTTGAATCCATCATTATATCTGTAACCCCTGTCCATTCAGAACCCCCTAATATTTTACTCCAAGTCTCTCCTCCATCACTTGTCTTGTATAAACCTCTATCTCCACCACTTGACCATAAAGGTCCCTGAGATGCAACATAAACAACATTTGAATTATCAGGATGAATAATTATTTCAGATATATGTTCTGAATTTTTTAATCCCATATTTTTCCATGTCTTACCTCCATCTGAACTTTTATAAACTCCATCACCATATCCAACATGTCTTCCACCAACATTTTCTCCAGATCCAACCCAAATTATACTTGGATTAGAAGGATCTATATCTACTGATCCAATTGAGTATGTTGGTTGGCTATCAAAAATTGGATTCCATGTGGTACCAGCATTATCAGTCATCCAAACACCTCCTGAACCAACAGCAATATACCATACGTTTTCATTTTCTGGATGAATCGCTATATCAGCTATTCTTCCAGACAAAAAAGCAGGACCAACATTTCTAAGTTTAAATGCATTTAATGAAACTTTTTCAGTCTTTGAAGCATCATTCTGTTTGTTTCTTTTTCTTTGAGAATTACCTTGAAGAGGAATTAAAAATATCAAGGCAAGTAGAACTATCTGTATTTTTTTCATAATATAAATTAATTAGTTATAATTAAATATATGAAAAATAGCTAAAGTTTAAAACACTTCTGCAATCATACAACGAGCACTTCCTCCACTATTATTTTCAATATTTTCAAGAGAAGAATGAATTATTTGAGTGTTTTTTTGAATTATATCTAGCTGATTGTCATTAAATGATCTAAAAGCTCTAGAACTCATAACTAAGACAGGACCATTTTTACCATCGAGTTGGATACAATTTGCCCCAAATGAAGACATTTGACTAATACTAATATCTATTATCTCTAATCCACTAGATTTAAGGGAATCAGTAATAACCTGCTTTTCTTCTTTA
>PBPW01000023.1 GCA_002725545.1 Fidelibacterota bacterium
TTTGGAGTTGTAATCCTTGACAAGTTTTTTACCCAACCCTGAAGGGTATCCATCCCAATGGTGATACGCACTAAGTACGCTGCCGTCTTCTAATTGAAGACCAATTCTGGAACGGGTTCCCATAGATTCAATTTTGTAGGTACTCCCATATTATACATGAGATGATCATGTATACACGTACTATTAACATAAACGTAACAAACTGAAATATTAATATCCACTACAAATACTGGCACACTATCGTGTGTCAATATCACTACAAATGGTATAATGGTCGGTTATATGGACTGTTCTCTTACCGTCCCTATGTGCCACTACCAATTCGGACAACAATCACTGTTGGTGATGTGTTCTATTGTGTCCAAATTCTCAATGTATGCTTCAACATCTTCCCCTTCTTGTAGGTCGAAGACTTTTGCATAATTGACTTGGCGAGGATCGAAGTCCCCTAACACACTCATGTCAAGTGTGACTCGATAATGTTGCAGATGCACATCATCGTATACTTTATTTGATCCCATAATGGTGGCAGCATGTGAGATGAGTTCATTATAACATGTACACACGCACTTGGCAAGTGGTACGTATGTATTCGCTAACATCTATTTAGTAATTGATGTTACAAATGTTAAGAATGATTGACATAATATGATTATAACACATGACACGCATCTGGTCGAGACTTTATGAAGTAATATGACATGTGATACTAGTCGAGATTCCTGTTCGGTTATNACTANTTGACATGNNANATGATNTAGTCGAGATAATNTGATTGATATCTANTCGAGATTTCTGNGATTTATGATTGACATNAGNTCTCGTCGAGATTTGCTGACCTTCCCCTGTTATTTTTCTTCGTGTTTCTTGACTTTTTCGTGCTCTTGTGATACAATGCTCGCTAAGATCACAAGGATCTGGAGACCTATAAAANNATANNNAAGGATAGTATCCTGAGAACCACTATCAATAAGCAACAAAAACACGCATTTATATTTAAAATAACCTTTTTAATTAAAAATAAATGATTTATGGTAACAACGGATACCGTTTGAACTTAATCTGACGTTCTATACTATCCCACAATTCATCCATTGTTCTAAGGTCTATGTGGACTAAATCTATGCCTTTATTCCACCTACTTGGTAATGGTGCAATCACTTCTGTAACTCCCTGATTTTGTCTCTCCAATACTCTCTATCTTCCTCACTTATCCAAGGATTATGACGTTGAATCCATGCGTGTTGTAACCACTGTTTATCATCCCAGTCTTTACGTGGATACCGTATATAATCATTCAGCATAACTGACAATAACTCCTATGATTAATGTAAGGTAGATAGCATTTAAGAATAACAAGTTTTGTATTTGTGTATTAGTTATTTTTAATTTATTTTTTAATCTCCATCCTACTTGTACACACATCACTAGTATAATAATAAAGACTACTATCATACTATCTGCTATATCTCCTATCATACTATATCACCACTAACACATACTCTGTATAAGTTATGATTGTATTGACTAGCATATACTTCGTGCATCATTCTACTAGGGAAGAATAACATTGTATGTTCAGCACCTAAGTGCATTTTAACATTTAACTTCTCTGGTAATCCTATTATGTTAGAATAGTGTAGAACAAAATCACTACCTTGTGGATCAGTCTTTTGTTCTGTCTCATTGTTAGTAGGTACTTGTAAGTATGCTACAAATGAGAATACACCATTATGATAGTGTGCTGGTGCATATTCATCTGGTGTGTTAATCCTTGCCCAGAATCTTTGCATATATGGATTCTTCCTATCTCCTTGTACTAAATTCTCAATACCAAGTTCAGACAATTCTGCATATGATTTAATCACTGGTCTTAAGACATCATTCAGGAATTCATTATTTGTATCCTGCAACTCCATCAAATCATTAATGAATGTTGGTTTACGGTTAGTGACACAATCACCACTAAACTCTAATGTGTCTACCCAATTACTACCAAACTTAGGATGTGGTATTTTATTTGCTTCTCTTATATACTTGTATAACAGTTTAATATGATAATCACTTAGATCAACTTGTAATACAGGATAGTTTGGTATATCAACCTTAGTAATCTTCATCGTTTATATGCTTTAATGGATTCTATCTTACCATCTCCATTAAAGTGTATAACATCGACCACTTCTAATGACCATGTTAATGTCATTTGTGTATTACCATCATCATCTATCTCCTTCTTTGCTTCAGCATTGACACCATCTATAATAATCTCACATGCAAACCAATCTTTATCATTACTATAAAAATACACTGGTTTAATTGTGACACTCTTTACCATTGTGTAAATGTCTTTTATTGCACCTAAGACATTTTCCTTACCATGTACATCAATGTTCCAATCACATAAATGAATATCTTCAGCAAATGAGTCTGCCAACCCTTCAATATTCTGATTTGAGAAGTCTTTGAAGTACTGTAATACTTTGTCAATCATCATTGTCTTCTACTCTTGTGAATGAACTATCATAATTGTGACCATTGTGCGGCAACCATCCACTGAATGTTGCTCTATGACTTTGAACACATATTGCTCCTGACCATGACACTGCACTAAGCGTCCCACCACCATAGCAATTCTTTGTTTTTGTGAGATAATCTAACAAGTAATCCCATTCNTCTGGGTTATTCTTGTGTTCTCTCTCTACCAGTGCAATGACTCTATCCAAATCTTCTTTGGACATTAATCGCATTACCTCTGACTTCTCTCTGTTCAAAGTCTCATCACCACTCAGTATATTATACTATCTATGTGCCCTTTGTCAAATTCGTTGTGTCATGGGTCTTAAAGATATTATAGAGTATCCCCAAGCAACCATACAAAGGTATGTATAACTCAGAGAATTTACACTCCCTCACTCTCCATTTGAGATACTTGAGATGGACTCTCACCCCTCATGTGATACTTCTCATAATGTTCTACAATGCCATCTGTATTAGAATGACTCGTACACCACTCATTAGCACACTCATATACTGCTCGGTTATCTTCTCTGCCCGACTCATGTGCATGTTTAAGAAGTATAATCAAACTCTTTTGTCTGAGTTCTTCTTGTTCCTTAGTCCATTGACTATGATCTGCCATCAACATCCCTCCGAGTCATGTACGCCATATTCCTCATCATTATATTTAGAATATGAGTTAAAAACTGGCGTTTTCTCAACCGCTTTCTCGGCGTTTTCTCTGAGTACATCATCTAATCTATCTAAATCTTTACCAATCTTAGATGTTGTTGGTCTATTATGTCTTTTGATAACCTCTTCGACTGGTTCATTATTAGTATATGCTTCTTCTAGCATATAATCTAACTTCCTACTACCTGTGTATGTTGGAATTAATTGATGCCCTTGACCACTCTGTAACAGTTCTAATACTCTGTCTAATTTAACATTAATTGCTTCTAAGTCTGAATCAGTCATTTGATGCGTCCTCCAAAGAGTCATGTGCAATATTTAGACCTAACCAGTCTGCCCATCTTCCACCATACATGGGTGAACGAGTGCCATCAAAATCAAATTGATACTGTTCTAGGTCTTTATTGTAATAATCCCATAACTTGTTGTAATGGTCAAGTTCTTCTTGGGTCATGCTTCACCTGCCACTAACTCAGCATTTGATGGATCTAATTTAGCAAGTAGTCTTCCTGCTTGCCTATTCAATAGAGTTAATCCTCTACCATCATTGATTGTACCAGTGTAATGACTTAGTGCTTCTTCAATCAATTCGTATTCATCCTGTGTGATGTGTAGTCCACAAGTCATAATTCGTCTCCAAAATGTTCGTTAATAAGTTGTTCGTATTGATCGACCTCATCTTCAGTAAGTCTGGAGACTAGATCATCAATAACCTCTTCTGCTATTCTATTGTCTGCATCGACAACAATTAGCAGGTCAGCACAGATGTTTTGTCTGCGTTTAATTTGCTCAGTCGTCAGCATGATCATCCTCTGGTACAAATGGTAAATCAAACCTTACAATGGCATGATCTGTGTTATCCTGATACTCCTCAATTTGTACAGGACATTCGTTTAACCATTCTTGGAATTGCTCATACCTTGAGAGTGGTTGTGGATGCAGTTCTTTATACTGCTGCTGTTGGTAATTAATTTGTTTGTAGGTCATTACCACTCCCAATGTAATAGGTTGAATTCTACAATGCTTAGATATTCTGGATCGTGGCAATCATCACTGTCGATGACTAAAAACTCCTCATTAAAATATTGTGGAGTAACACCATAATCCTGACAAACACCTAGGAATTCACCTGTTTGCTTATCATCCATACCACATACGTCGATGCAGTATTCTAAATGGTTTAGTAACTCATCAATCATGTGTTAAAGGCAATGGAATAAAAAAAGCAGCANGGTCAAGAGGTGCTTCACCTGACTNCACTTAGTAGGACTNACAGGACGTAATTTCNCTGCTGAACAGAGACAACCATAGATCCTTGCCCACAATGGNCAGGTACTAACTCATGCTGCGGATATGTGTGAGAGGAACGTGGGGCATNTNNNCTGGGTTTCACCNNTNNTGCCCAAATTTACNCTATGGGAATCGCTTACACCTGAACCCCTACTAAATCCACTGACCGAACGTACTTACGTGGAGATTTNGGGCATAGNAACCACATCAGTTACCTCTGCGGTATCAACTGGAGGAGAACCTCACTTATGTTGATGTACCTATTATATCACNATAAAAAAGCANCCGTGNAGGNTGCTTANGACANTGTNATAATTGGCACTAACNCNTCGGTGGNANGTTATCTTGGAAGTTNCCANNTNNACCATACTGNGGTCTNNTCTCCTCCNTNTNNCTCTTCTGGNGATATACCACCAGCACCATANNTNCCNTCTGGATCNGNNTCAGAAGACNCTACAGCGANGTTGTGANTCAGTCATAGGTNTGCCATNATACCCTGNGGGATTTGCCTCACTTGNTGCNACAGCANCAGGNTTAGGATTNGTNTAATCNNNTGTTGGTGGNACATAATATGNTCCNGCANNATCATGNTCATANTATCCTGTAGGATTCCNTACACTNGATGCNACACTGACTTCACCATACANTGTATTATCAATGTTATATGTTTGTGNTGNTGTATCTGCTATACTAACATGCACATCACNATGACCATCAACCATAATATGTTGNAGTTGGATATGCTGCTGTATTACCTGCACCAACATCAGCATATGATAATGATGGATCATCAGGTGTAATGGTTACAGGATATGTACCATGAGATGTATCAATTAAATTAACTGCTTCACTAATTTTATCTGTCTTACATCTATAATAATCTAACTGACTATTCAATTCTGCTTTAAACTCATCAACCATGAATTGTGCTGTTACACCAGCATCACCTAGGTAATCTGCGATAACAGACCGTAGTCTATCTCTTCTGTTATACTCGTAGTCGCTCACTAACTGCTCTTCATTTAACATGTTACCTCACCATCGAATATTGCTTAGTATATATGCAATAATTTAATGTGTCAAATTATATTCTGACCTATAACTCATCTAATTCTTCTGCAATAGCATATAATTCTTGTGTTGCTTTTAATGTAAGAGTATCACATTCATCAACTACTAATCTAATGAACTGTGCTAATGCCTTAGATCCTATTTTACTCTTAGGTAGTTTTGTTGTACGTGATAAATCTCCAATAGCACCAAGATAAGCATTTTGGAGATTCTCTGCTCTATGTAATTTGCCGTCTGATCCTAAACTCATGTTAATACACCATTGTAAACGCACGTTGGTCTGGGTTATCTAATCCTACCCATTTATCATTTATAAAATGACCAGCAAGTGAACCAGTCTGGTCAAAACCATCCAAATCCATTTTTACCTGATTGTCAATGTCATCTACATCAATATGTGATCCTTGCATCCAATACTTAGGATATACTACCTTATTTGTATTAGATAACTCAACACCCCACAAACCATAAGAACTATTTGCCATTATATGATAATCACACATGTGCATCATACACAAATCATATGAATAGTTATACAAGTTGTTTTTTATCTTACGTTTACCAACTGGACTCATGTCTTTAATGATTTGATGTACTGGTACACCAGTTTTATCTGACATTATCTTTAACACCATCTTATAATAGAATCTACCCATGCCACTCTCATCAACAATCTTAAGCATCATCTGTGTCCAGTCACAGTTGACTACCTCATTATTATTCTCAATGTCATGTACCAATGTGAATCGTGATCCAATAAACTTAGGATTATTCATCACATAGTCCTTAGCATTAGTGAATATTAATACTGGTAGACCATCAGGCATTAACTTTAATGCGTCCTCATAGTAATCATCATCTATTAAAAACATGCCACTCTGTATATCCTCAAAATCTCCTCTTCTAATGTGCATAGAGATTACAGGAGTATCACCAAAGTTATCCTCCTTAAACTTCTTACAAGCATCATATATCTCATTCCTAAATGTGAAATGCTTTTTAAGTTCTTTTATCTGTGTTGGATCAATAGCATTAGATGGTGTTGGATATCCAAACAAAGGAACATTATCTTCTAACTTTGCTAATACATCCTCAAACTGCTCATCATCTAAAAATTCTATGACCTTATCAGTACTCACTCCCTCTGGATCTATCTCATCAAATTCTAATGTTTGGTATGTTGCTTGTAATGCTACTAAGTCATGCTTACCAATACCATACTTCAACCCTGAACGATTTGCCAATGCTCTCATCATTACATAACAAGAGTGTTGATAACCAAGTCCACTGCCAGTTAATTGATGTTCTTCGTTTAGTGTAAGTGTCATAATAATATTTTTGATTATTTAGAAGTATAGTTGCCAAACCCCATCACATTTAACACCATGACCTTGCAAACTCAATCTCCTATCATTAAAGTCTGCATTATATGCTGGTGCAATTTGATGAACAAGTGATCCAATAAAGTAGAACATCTCACCTGCTGTGTATGGTACTACTGTTGGTTCATCATAATCACCCCATTTACTATAATCCAATTCCTTCATGTGTTTAGTGTATTCATTATCAATCTCATACTGCTTCATTGATTCC
The DNA here is from genome assembly GCA_002725545.1 of Fidelibacterota bacterium. Next base: position 7,147 of record PBPW01000023.1, read on the forward strand.
TCTTCCCAAGTATTAAGACCACCACCATTCATAGGAACCTGAATTGGTAGAGTAAATGATAATGTATTCTCAAGATCTACCTCTTTAAAATGACTCCATAAAAAGTCATGCTGCTCATGTTGTAAGTCAACATGTATAGTAGCACTTGGTTGCTCCATATACATCTTGGTTGCCATCTTTGGTGGTTCATTTGGTTTAGTACCAAAGATATGAAATCCTGGATATGCCAAGAAGTCTGCTAACTGACACTCACCAATCACATCCCATAAACTATAAACTACTGCATCATACAACCAACCAAAATAATCCTTAAAAACAGGATTTTGGTCTTTTATATAATCGTAGTAGTATTGAATATCTGATATACCATCAATGTATGTTGCTACACCCAATGTATAAAAATCAACAGGATTCTCTTCACTAGCAGTAAATCCACCAGCACCACAATAGATACCTCT
>PBPW01000104.1 GCA_002725545.1 Fidelibacterota bacterium
GAGATCGTTGGTGAGGACAAACTTTGGGATATCCCAAGCGATTGGACATACGGAGGCAAATACGGTCATGACGGATGTCACCGCTGCGGTAAAAAGGTAGGCAAGCATCCAGCCCAAATTCATGTCGTAGCAGGCGGCGGCACTTTGTTGTCAGTCGAGTACGGCATCGACAAGTTCAGCCAATACGACGACGTATCAGAACACGAAGAAGCTGGCGGCGATATGTACTGGTTCCCAATCGGGTCCGAGTGCAAGAAGCACGTACCAGCCGAATTCGTTTCAGAGCCAGAAAACTAAATGCAACGAATTGAGCATCACCTCCGGGTGGTGCTCAATCCGATGCCGTTAGGCATCTCTCACCCACGAGGAGGAAGTATGAAACTGGATACACACCAGTGCTGGAAGTGCGGATCAGAGGACAATGCGCCTCGGTTCGACGACAGCGAATTCGAAGAGGATCAACTCCTCATCGTCTTTCGTTGTGAGGCGTATGACTGCGGTCATGAATGGTTCATCACGTACAGGAAGCACCAGCGCCATGAAGAAACATGATTGCGACGGTAACCCGTCCGTGTCCAACTATGCACGAGGCTGTCGATGTGACCTTTGTCGAGCGGCGAAGTCCCTTTATGAGAGGGAACGTCGACAGCGTTCGAACAAGGCCAACAGTGCCCCGAAAGAGGCACCGAAAAAGCCTGCTGGCAAACGAGATAACCCAGTTGTCTTTAATGACGCCTTTAGCCAGGTGGAGATCGTGAGAGCGCATCCCCATCTTGACTGGAGTGACCGTCAGAAGGCGGCGGCTGGGATCGACTGATTGCAACGGGCAGGGCATCGACTTCGGTCGGTGCTCTGCACGATGTCATCAGGCATCAACAACAATCCTACGAGGAGGAAAGTTATGACCATTATCGAAGTGAAGGACCAGCCTGTAAGAGACTGGTCGTCCTTTCGACTGAGTAACGAGGCAGGCATTGCGTCTGCCCCGGTTAATCCAAGTGACGGCTCAAAGTTCCTTGAGTCTGTCCGTGATGCGTTTATCGAACGCATGGAGTTTCAGCGCAGTGATGCACTGGGAGCTTGGCGGATAAGCGAGGACGTTGTCGACATCATTCACGAAGTCGTTGACGGCTGCGTGCCTATCTACACTCATCAGATCTGGGAAACATTCACAGACCTCTGTGCATGGACCGAAGATCTGTCTGAGTTAGGTGGCCCGGAGACCGACATGAACAAGAACGCCATGACGGCGCTCTACATGATCGGTTGCAGGCTCGGAGATGTCCTTTGGGACGCCTATAAGAAAGAGCTGATGACATGATTCAGCTCACCGAACACGGCAAGATGGGAGTCTTCCTCATCTTGCTGGCAATCGTCTACTGCATTGTGTCCCACATGGACATTCAACATTGCATCGAGACAGGAGTTTGCCCATGATCAGAAACACACACACCGTTGGTAAAGTCGTCATCCCGTGGATAGGCGGATCATCAGTCCGCACGATCTACAAAGTTGTCGACAATCTTGGAGTTGTGTATCGCTGGGCATCGACCCGTGAGGAAGCTGAACGGATCGCTGCACTGCTTTCAGAACCACCACCGGACGAATAGAGAGGAGGAATTATGTCTAGACAATCTCAGATTACGGAAGCCCTCCAGATTCTCTCCAACAAAGGAGCGATTCAGGGCTTCCACAAGGGTCACAACGAATCAGAGCCAAACCGGCTTGAATGGTTCGTGCAGGTCAATGAACTGGAGCTGCTCTATTTCTCGTCCGCTGAAGCGGAAGCGTTTATCAATGGAGCCAAGTCGGTCATGAACCATGCTTGATTCGTGAGTTGTTGCTTTATAAGCTGGGGGGGTCCCCCCTCAGAGACGGGCTTTAGCCCCGGTCGATATTTCGGGTTCCTCCTCGGTATCGGCCGGGGCTTTTGTCGTTTTCGGGCTACACATTTCGGGCTACCCATTGATGCACTCAAGATCTGACTGGAACGCAAACCCGCCGAAGAAGACCCGCCCGTTCAAGAGCGTGAACGGCATTGTCATCCACTTCGCCGGATTCACGATCTCCCCAAACCGAGACACCCCTGGCCTGTTGAGATCGATCCAACAAGTTCACCAAGGGAAACCTCGGAACTGGTGGGACATCGCCTACAACATTCTCGTCGACCAGCAGGGGGAAGTGTGGACCGGTCGGGGTCTCACGAACACCTCAGGGGCGAACGGGGTTACCGCCTCAAACAAGAGCCACGTTGCGATCTGTGCGCTGATCGGTGAGGGGCCTATCCCCCCGGCAATGATCGACGGCATCCGCACGGCGATTGAGTCGACACGGCAACGCTGGCCTGGAGCAATTGACATCATGCCGCACAGCCAGATCAAAGCGACTCACTGCCCAGGCGATTCGCTTCGAACGCTCATCGCCAACGGGGATCTGGAGCCTGAAGCCGGAACACCAAAGGTCCACTTCCAGTACATGCAGCGAGGCTCAAGAGGCACTCGGGTGGCTCGTTTGCAGACAGCGATCGGGGCGACCCCTGATGGGTCATACGGGCCAGCAACCGAGCGAGCAGTTCGGGACATCCAATCAGCGATCAAACCGTTTGGCGGACCAACGAACGCTATCTGCGGACCTGAGCTGTGGGAATACGTGCTCTGGACTGAGGGGCTGGACCGGGCAAAGCCTGCCCCCGTGTTCACCTGAGTTACCTTTAGCACCAAATAAAGTTCACAGATTCCTTGCAAGGGAGAAAAGTAACTCCTTTGCTTGAATCATTGACTTGAGCTAGGGACTTTTCTACTGTTGAGTGTCCCACCTCAGCTCTAAGGTTGATGTGTCTAAAGGAATCGAAATGCCCAACACACTGCCCACCGGGACCTGGCGAGACGAAGTCACTTTCGCTCTCCAAGGAAACTCCAATCTATCGCCCCAAGTTGCAGATGAACTGAATCGTCGTCATGTCCAGTTCGAGGATCTCAGTAAGGGGCCTCGTTACGAACGAGTCGTCACCCTCTCTCACCTCGGTCTGACTGCAACTCAGATCTCTGCTGCTGTTGGCCTTCCCTACGAGAAGGTCGAGTACCTCCTCAGATCAGCACGATCAGACACCTGGAGGATCATCGAGGAACACTTGAATGGCTACACGGCTCAACAGATCTCGGACCTAACCGAATTCTCGAAGGCGTACGTTTACAGAATCCTGAAGAAGTACCAATTCCGACCGAATGTCAACAGGGCTCAAATGCTTACCTCCCGGCAAGAAGAGGAGATCCTTCGCCGCCGTCGTGAGGGTGAGTCTCAGAAGTCGATCTCTAGGGCAACGGGTGCGACCGTTTCCCAGGTTAAGTACCTGCTGCAAAGGAGATCTCGATGAAGAAGATGCGCCAGTCGACGATCGGCACGGCTCAAACTTGCGCTCACCGCCTGACCTACGACCTCGATCCCCGTATCCCTTACTCCTCTGGAGTGGTAAGGGCCATCGGCACAGCCATCCACGCTGGCCACGAGGCGTATTACCTCAATCGCCAGAAGACTAACGAGTTTGTAGGCAACATACGTCCATGGATCGAACGGGCGTTAGACGTATTCCAAGCTGAGATCGAACGGGCTGGTGATCGTTTCTCGTGGCAGTACCAGCCCAAGAAGGCACGCTCCGACGAGGTCATTCTGAACTTTGAACAGGCCGCAATGAAGATCGGGTCAGCGATCTCCTTCTACCACCAGAACGAGCACTACTGGTCTCCGCAATACGAAGTCCTCGGAGTTGAGGAACAGTTCGACCTGCCCTGGGAAGGGCACGACGACTGGGTGAGACACGGCACCATCGACCTCGTTCTTCGGGACACTGTGTCGAACGACGTGATCCTCTGCGATCATAAGAATTCTCTGGCTAAACCACGAGCTGATAAGTATCGTGCCCATAAGACACCGCAGGCCGCCTACTACCTGGGAGTGTTCCACGAGCTGGGTCTCACGGAGCCAGATGCCAACCTGCGTTTCGTGTATGACGTAATCGCATTAGACGGTCCCACGTTCCACCGCATCGAGGAACCACGGACCTCGGAACAGATCGAAGCAACTAAGCTGCAATCAGAGATGCTTGCTGATCTCATTGATGCCGGGGGGCCCTACCTCCCTAACACTGAATCATTTCTCTGCTCAGAGGCGTACTGCGACCACTGGACCATTTGTCCCTTTGGCGCAACGCTTCGAGCTTCTTAGATCCCAACAAAGGAAAACAAAATGAATGAAAAAGACCTATCCATAGTCACGCAAGTGGCTGGCTACATCGCCGCTGACGTTGTGAAGTCAGATGCGGCCGTAGCTGCTGTCCGGGACGGTGTGTTCGCTGAGATCACAGAGACTGTTCTCTGCACTCTGCTTGACGCCATGAACGTGAGCACGGCATCAGCGCCTGTTGTTCAGCTAGCTCCTGAGACACAAGCACACGATGCGGCAGTCGCTAACGTCCTTGACCAGTTCGACGGTGCTGTTGTCACCTCTGATGCGCCGGTAGTTGACTACCAGCCCGGTCCCCCAACGGCGATCCATGAGAAGTCCAGCTTGATTGAGATGCTCGAAGACGCTTTGTTCCATAACCCTCATAACTGGAAAGTTTGGGACTCTGAGAAGTCCAGCATGAACGGCGGAACCTTTCCAGATATCTCGCACGAGAACTTGGTCAAGGCAGGCACTAACTACAAGGTCGGGATATACATGGTCAGCAAATTTGCTGGGCAATCTGCTCCCGAGTGGGCATGGGCCAAACTTGGGAAACAAGCGCAGTACGCTGCCCTTCTCGCTGCTGGAAAAATTACCGCCTAATGCTTCGTGTCCTCACTGAGGTAAGGGACGAACTATACAAGTGGGCAACCTCGGACATCGTTCGAGTCCCACTTGGATATTCGTTTTTTGATGATCGCACTCAGGGGGGTATGGCCCCTGGCCAGGTCATGATTCTCCTAGCCCGAACGGGCGTAGGTAAGACATGGTTTTTGATAAACGTTGCTGCTAACAATCCGGGTGTTCCAACGGTGCTCTTCAGCTTGGAGATGCACGGTCGATACATTCTTGAACGGTTGGCGAGCTGCTACACAGGGACGGCGACGACCACTATCGAGAAGACGATGCGTGAACACGGCAAGTGTTCTGCGATCGAGATAACCAGCGAGTCCCTCCCATTGTTGGTTGTCGAAGATGAGCCCGACCTCGGCCTCGGGGACATGACCGAGGTCCTCAACGATTACGAGTCTCGTTTGGGTGCTCGACCGAGGTTGGTGCTCATCGACTATCTCGAACTAGTTCGCACATGGGGAGAGAATCAAATGGACAGCGTCCAGGGCATGGCACGAGCGATGAAGAATTTCGCTAGAGAAAACGATGTAGCTGTCATTGTCCTTCATCAAGTGAAGCGAGGCGATCACAACGCTGGCCACCGACCGCTCGACTTGACTGACGGGAAGTTCGGCGGTGAGGAATCAGCCGACTATGTGCTCGGCATGTACAAGCCATCGCTCGATCCCAACATCTCCCAGAAGATGCGGGACTACATGGAGGACGACATCAGATTGCAGTTCTTGAAGACTCGAACTGGTGGGGGCATTCACCCTGACGGGGTGAAGCACCATTGGAACCCCCACACTGGAAAAATTACACGACCAGTCGAACAGCACGAGCTGGGTTTAGGCTAAAAAACTAAGGTATCAAGGGTAGGGGCGAATGCTGTAAAGCCCTTAGACGGCTTCCTGTGCGGAGCAAAAAGGGGTAAAGATGGAAAAACCTGCTTCTGTGAGCCATGTTGGCGATGATCTCGCATTATGGCTGGAAATAGGACAACAGTCCGGGTGGTGCGGCAAAGTGACCTGCGGCACACACGACGGGCCTGAGATAACCGAATCCGAATATGACTCGATGGCTGACTACGACGACCCGTGTATTCCGATCGTCCGCATCTTCGTACCGGAGGACATGAAATGAAAAAACTATCTTGCTGTGCGGGTGAACTATCCCTGCGACCCATCATGAGGAACTACCGGCGGACAGACAACGTCAGAGTAGGTCGACCTATCTTCAAGTTCCCAGAGCTACTACATCAAGAAACTTATGTGCCTGAACCTGAGTACGGAGGCGAAGGGTGAAACGACCAAGCGACGATCTTCGTGACCAAGTGAAGTCAACGGTCACCATGTCAGAGGCTCTTGACATACTCGGGTTTGAGCAGCCAAATAGATCCGGCAAGATCCGCTCGATTCAGAATTCTGGGGAGAGAACCCCTTCACTTCATGTTTACGAACGTGACTGGTACGACTACTCCACTGGTGAGGGTGGAGACGTTATCGACTTTGCGATGAAGGCTCGTGGTCTCTCATATCACGAAGCGTTAGAACGTCTGAGTGGTCGTCGACTCGACCCGATGGTCGTGAAGAAGCGTCGGCCAGCACCGAAGAAAATGGAGAACCTCACTGAGACTTTCGTCTCTGAACCCTGGGCCTCCCCCGAGGGGGCTCGTGCCGCTGAGAAGTTCGTGGCATCGAAGTGGCCTTACCTCACCCTTGACGATGTTCTAGGGTTCGACGTTAAGGCCACTGAAACAGAGCTGTGGGTACCTCATACTGATTCGGATGGAGTCATTAGAGGCATCAAGCGCCGCACCTTTGAGAACGGATCGAAGTACGCCGTGACTGGTAGCAGCTTCACCTCTCAGCTATATCGGGTTCGGTTTTTGCTCGATACACCCTTAGCTGTTCTAGTCGAAGGAGAGTCAGATCTTTGGTGTGTTGAGAAATGGATTAGACATAATGACCTTCACCAACAGGTGTTTGTCTATGGGCTCCCCTCTGGCGCTGCTACCTGGCGACCCGAGTGGGGCAACCAGCTCGCTCGACACAAACACACCTTTATTTGTTTAGATGACGACCTTGCCGGTCACCAGGCAGCTAAGAGAATTATCGACGAGTTGCCTTCAGCGAGCCGTGTGAACCCACCCGGAGGTCGAGTTGCTGAAGCGATCGAGACCGCTGACGAGTGGCTGGCCCCAAGCTTGATGGAGAGTTGATGTGGGTCTACCTGTGGCTGTTGCTCGATTGGACCGGCTACCACGCAGAGCCCCCACACTCCGAGATCCCCGCTGTCGTCGAGGAGTACTTCGGCGAGGAATCATCCCGAGCGCTAGGCGTCTTCTGGTGTGAGAGCTTGCATCGACCTACCGCCGTCTCGTCTACGGACGATCACGGCTTGACACAAATATCACGAGAGTACTGGTCAGCTTCGATGGACCATATTTGGGACCGGCGCTACGAGGTCGAGACCAGTGTTCACATGGCCAGACTGATATGGACATGGGGTGAGCTGAAGTTCGGTGACGGCTGGCTTCTGTGGACCTGTGGAAGAATTCCTTAACAAACCCCCACTTAGCTAAACGTCACCTGTATTTTCGTGGTTGTGAGTAAAGCCAGAGCTAAAGGGACGAAATTCGAAAACGAAGTTCTTGCTGGGCTTCAACACATCTGGCCTGACGCTGATCGGGCTAAAGCCGGTAACCCCTCAAACGACTTCCATGGCATTCCTTTTCCTGTCGAAGCTAAACACAGGAAGAGATGGGAGATCCCTGAGTGGGTTCGCCGCATACGTGCAGCAGCCGGAGGCGACAACCAGTGGGCGTTGGTGGTTGCCTCCGGCGACCGGCGCAAGTCTGATTCGGCAACACTGATGATTGTCGATTGGGACTTTGGGCAACAGCTCCTGGAGGCTTGGGAAGAATGGTCATAGCACGCACACAGGCGCAGAAGCGTCACGACTTTGCCAACGCACGAGAATACGAAGAGTATGTAGCCGAGCGTCTCGGTGTCACCTGTCACACACGATTCAACTCTGCCGACGACCTCGACATTTGGATACCGGGGTTCTTCGTCGAAGTGAAAGAGAAGAACCAGCACTTCGGGAAACGCTGGCACATCCTCCCCGACGTGATAGAAGAGAACCTCTTCATTGTTGATGAGCTGACAGTACGCAAAGCATTGCGCTGGTACCCCGAAGTGTTCTACCTCCTCAAAGACAACGTGGGTGACCCCACTGGTCCCCGATTGTTCCTTGTCCCTATCTGGGAGCTGATCGCAGTCGAACGTGAACGAGTTGACCGAGTCGGACAGACCGGTCACTTGAAAGGCAAATGGGTTCTCGACCTGTCTAAATTCATGCGTATCCAAGATGAATCGGACATTCCTCAGATAGCATTGTCAATGTTGACCAGTCAAGCTTGGAAGAAGTCCGAGTGTCTTGGCGGGGAAGCAAGTCAGGTTTGAGATGCACGGAAGAATCGTTGGCTTTGGTTGTCGAGCCCAAGTCGGCAAAGACACAGCAACTAACGCAACCGGGTTCACTCGAATGGCATTTGCTGACAACGTTCGTGCTCTGGCCTCAAGAATAGATCCGTACGTTAACGACTTCGGTCTCCGCCTTTCAGACGCAGTTGAGCGTCTTGGGTGGGAGGGGGCCAAACTCGAGATTGATGAAGTCCGTCGACTGTTGCAAGAACTTGGCGGTGGCTCTAGAGAGATGATTGACACCTCTATCTGGGTGTATCCAACCATGACCCGAGCAACTGAATTAATGCTAGATGGGTACAACGTCGCCATTTCTGATGTTCGATACCCCAACGAAGCAGACGCAATTAGATCTGCTGGTGGAATCGTTATCCGTATCGATCGCCCTGACGTACCACGCCTTGACCATCCGACCGAAAACGCCCTCGATGACTACGACTTCGATCATGTCATCGATAACAGCGGCACCGTAGAAGAGCTACGTGCAGCCGTAAGGGCGATTGTCGGCAGTGGCTCGTGAGATACCGGTAGATCCCGATCACCTAGCTCGCCGCCCAGCATCTGAAGCGCAACGCAGCGAAAAACAAGAAGCAATCGTTGACGCTGTCGAAGAACTACCAGAACTAGAACGTTCCGTCGTTGAACTACTCATTTGGGGTGGTCTTACAAAGGTCGAAGTTGCCGAACACCTCGGTATTTCTCGGTCGTACGTTCACAAACTATGGAGACGGGCTCGTGTCCTACTCAAAGGCCAGTTGTCAGACAATAACTGAATGGGGTCGCTGCAAACAGCGCCCCCGTCATGATTCGCAGTGGTGTTCGTATCACTATGCCGCATCTCAAATTGCTGACTTCAGGCACGACTCTTATTACCACCGGAAAATAGCTGTAGGTCTTCTCAACTCAAGCCACGAGATTCTTACGAAGACAGAAATAGACGCATTGTTTAAGGGGCGCACCAGAAATGACGGCCGCCGCACTGACCTCTACACCATCCTGTAATGGAGGGATTCACCAATCAAGGTGACCCAGCCGAGCTAGGGTTCACCACCATGATGACAATGGGTCCTGAAGGGTCTGTAACCTCTGTTCATCGGATCCCAGAAGAACAGTTCGTCCATACCTGTGACGCTGATGCCAGGTGCATCTGTGGGCCTCACGTAGTTGTCAACGTAATGCAAAGTGGCCCTATACCGATGGTTCAACACCAGCCTCTGTACAAGGCATACTACGAAGACTTCGAAGAAGACGGAATCGATATCCAGTTCTTTGACCTCGACGACGAAGAATAGTTGCGGATAAAAGTTCACTACGCTAACTTTGGTTGGTTACCGAGGAGGGGTTATGAACATATCGGCTACATGTCGTGATTGCGGGCAGACTGAGACAGAAAGCATCTGGCCTCAAGACTGGAACAAATACAAAGAAGGGGAGCTAGTCCAGAACGTCTGGCCTTACTTCTCTGCTGATCAACGGGAAGTGCTCATAGGGGCGAGAACCGGCTGGTACTTCTGTCCCCCATGCTTCGACAGGATCCACGCAGAATGAAGGTCCAAGAAGCACTATTCACCTATCTCAATGATCCTGGCTCAGGTCTCGTTAAACCAGGATCTCGGGCGAACTATTCTTCAGAGATACGGAAGCTTGACAAAGAACTAGAGCTTAACTCGATCACCGAAGAGGACCTAGTAGCAGCCGTCTACACCCCGGTAAGCAAAGGACCTCGAACGGGTGAACGCCCATCGGACGGAACTATCCGCAGCCGACGAAAGGTATATGAAGGGTTCTTTAGTTACTGTCAATGGAAAGGGTGGATCTCTGAGGACCCAGCAGCCCACCTCAAGAGACACTTTACGGGCAAGGGGCAACCAGTCGTCCAGCACAACTGGCTAACCCAAGAAGAAGTTGAACGAGTACTAGGCACAGTTGACACCAACGACAAGCAGGGGAGACGAGATGACATTCTCCTACGTTTGGGATTCACCGCTGGGCTCCGAGCTAAAGAGATTGGCTCGTTACGCTGGAAGGCCGTCAACTTTGACCGTCAGGAAATAAGTCTTGTCGGCAAAGGAGGAAAGATAGCTATCGTCTCAATCTCGAAGAACACTCTCCTTCGCTTAGTTGACTGGCACTCTGAATGCGCCGCAGACATTCAAGGAAGGCCGCACGATCACGCCGTCCTCCCCCCATTCTGTAACGAAGCTGTCGGAGTAGATCCACAGACCGGCCTCTTCCTACCAGAGCGATCGATCCGAGCCCTTTGGGATAACGAAGGGATCTCGAACACGGCTATAGGCAGAATCGTTCGCAAGTACTCAGACTTGTCAGGCATCAAGTTCACTCCGCACGACATGCGGAGGACCTTCGCCGGATTGATGTTCAAAAGGATTGACATCTACCAGGTGTCTAAAGCAATGCGTCACTCTGATGTCTCAACCACCGAACGATATTTAGAAACTCGTCCTGACGCTGCGGCTCAAGCAGTTCGTTCAGCCGGACTCGACTTCTGATCAGTCCACAGATGCCACGTCAGATACGACCATGCCGTCCCCAAAACCACTCGACCGATGTGGTGATCTCTGTATTTCCACCACATCGCACTAATCGTTGGGAACCTGCCACTCAGGATCGCTGCTAACTCCCATCCCGCAAGGATGGCTGCCAGCGTCCTCATAGGGGAACACCTAGCCCCCTTGATAATCGGGGGCACCGGGTTTGGCAAAGACCGAGGGGTCACCAGTCGCCCAAAACTTTTCCACGTTGGGGTTCACCGAGCCAGCCCCGGTGAACCCTTTCGTCTTTATGGAGCTAAGTGTCTTACGAGCCTCATCGAGGTCGTAGGCAAGATTGCAGTGCGGGCACCAAATGCCGCCGTCACCCAACTCTCCGCAATGTGGGCAGAGTTTCAATAGCCCATTGCCTTTTTCTTTTTCTTGGCGGGAGCTTTCTTCTTGCCCGTCGCCTTCTTCTTCTTAGGCATCGACCTTCGTGTTCCAGTCCTTCACTGCGTTCTTGAGAACGGACAGAGATGCTGCACCAGCAGCGGTAAAGGCTCCTTTAGCTGATGAAAGATCAGCGAGCACGAATATCGATAGGAAGCTCTGAACAAAAGTGCTTACCGACTTCTCGATAACGCTCTTCCACCCGACTTGCCTTTGTTTAACTTGAATAGTCATTAGACCTCCATTAGGTCTCCCGAAAGGTGGTTACGAGCCAACCTTTCTTAGGGTTAGTTTTGCAATCATACGCAGCGCAGAGCCGCTTCTGGAGGGCTCATACAGCGTTACAGCCTCCACCTCACAAGATTCCACTTCGTAGCTCTCCGTGGCTCCTGTGACGTGCCAGTCGATGTCCTGGAAGCGCACTCTGGTCTGCACAAGGTTTTGTAGATCTCTCGCTCTGAGAGCACCAGCTCCCTCCCCATTCTCTGGGAGAGGAGCACCGTTAAGTCCTTTAAGAAAGTCCCCACAATCGACAGGTATCTGCACCAACGTGTCCGCCAGACCGAGCGGGTGGAACCGAGTTGACAAGAACGTGAGAGCACAATCCCCTGAACCGTTGCCAACAAACTCAAGCTTCAACCCAAGCTCTTTTGCCTGCTTAGAAATAGCTACCGTATGAGACTTCAATGACTCAGACACTGAACCGTTCGCTAGAGCTGTGAAGTTCGCTCCACCGTCCACAGTGACTGAAGCAGTAATCGACTCCCCTGTCCCCAGCGGGTCCATAGTTAGCGACACGTCATCCCAGATCTTGAACAGAGCTGACGCACCATCGAAGAGACTTGTCTCCAGTGTGCCTGCAGTTTCGAACGCTGTACTGTCCACCCGGTAAATACCTCGGTCCTTCACGGCAAAGACAGGTAGGCCCTGCCAGACAGCAATCGAGGTCACGTCGCCGTCGAGGGCTGCTTGATACCACTTCGCATATCCACCTGTGGTCAAGCTGACAGCTCCGACCCCAGCTTTGCTTCCGGTCATGGTCTTCCAACCAAACAGCATCAGATCCTCATAAGCGGCAAACGCACCGACCTGATGATCAGCCGAGGTTCCTATCTCTGCCAGCTCAACAACCGTTGTTGCTACTAGAGCCCCTGATCCGTCAGGCACACACTGCAAGATGACTGCTTGCCCTGCGCTCGAACCTTCTGGTCGATACCCACGAACCCACACATAGCCACCACCAGTGGCTACTGAAGTGGGGATCATTCCCCCAGGCATCTTTAATGCTTCGAACGGTACGAAGAAGTCTCCCGACTCGTCGACCCCGAGCTTCCATGCATACACACTGCCGTTAGTTCCGGCGTAGCCACCGAAATAGAAATGCCCGTTCGATGTGTCGCCAAGAGTGATCGTCGAACCAACAGGCAGAGTTAAATGACCTTGGGCCTTCTCCTCAGCTCCTGAATCGTTAAGGGTGGTGAATCGGTTTGCGGTCGACCCCGAAGATTTGACCGCTGCACAGATCCGCCCCGCAGCCCAAGTGACTGAGAGAGCATCCTGTGTCGACCACGCAGAACCCGGTGTGGAAGTAGTGCCCCTGTAGATGTCAGAACCATCCGCTGCGTACCAATACTGACCGTCGGAGGCAAGGTCGTTAATTGTGATGCCGCCAGCAACAGTGATGTCTGAAGGCGATCCGCCAGCCGCCTGGATTCGAGAAACCTCCGTAGCTGACGAGACGTAGTAAAGGTCATCTCCAACAACCACGAGCTTAAGTCCGGCATACGTTTCAGCTTCTTCAAGGACAGTCGCATTTAATAGTTTGATTCGACCTTTCTCAGTGAAGGGATCTAACCCCACGCTGTCCCAGTAAGCAGAAGCCGTTGAAGCTCCTCGGTGGTAATACTTCTGACCGGCACCTGCATCCCAGTCATCAGCGGCTGCGAACGAGTACCGCTCGATTGCTTCACTGAACGGAGTGTCTGAAGTAGCTAGACGTTGAGGATCCAAAGGAACAATCGTTCGTAAATACTCCATGCCCTTATCGGGGTTATCCGCCAACATGTAGCCAGTCCCGTTAATGCCAACCTGATAGAGACGACCAACAGCGTTCTCGTCAGCGAACGCATGAACGTCGGGATACTCGACAGATACTAGGAGTGTGTCTTCACTGGCCATCAGCTAGACCTCAGGCCATAGTTATTCTTTGCTTGCAACCTGATCGAATAGTTCTGCCCACTCATAAACGTGAACGGAATATCAAACGATGTGCCTGACCCGGTTGTCCATCCTGAATCGAAATGAACGAATTCGGTAGCGTCCGGGTCAACAACCCGAACCCGATACTGAGCTTGGGTGTTACTTCCATCGGAGAACGACCAATCCAGAGTGACGTCGGTTGCCTGAGTGATCGTCATCTGATCGTCAGCGGGTTTCGCTACCCCCTCCAACGTGGTGATTGTCACAGTAGGTGTGCCCCACGCTGTGTAATCGACATCCGCTGAAGAAGCCTCAGGAGCGTGAACCCCAGAGCTATCACGGGTCGATACTTTCCATTTCGTTACAGCGGCCGGGATTGCATTTTCGTCCATATCCACAGCAAGAGAGAGATCAAGGCCAGTCCTCCAACCACTATCCCAATGCGTGACCGACTGCGCTGAATTCTGAGCTTGTACACGATACGCCCCCTGATTCTTTCCATCCGGGCTGTTAAAACTCCAGCTCACAGTGGACAAAGCGTCAACGTTCGCAGGAGCGTTCGTGGCTGTCACTCCTGTAGTAGTAGGAGCAGTACCGGGCGCTGGAGCTGAACCGGCGACTGCTTTGCGCCCTAACGCTGAAAGAGCAAGGGCGGTCATTAGTACTCGACGATTAAGTTGCCGTCGTCGTCGGTCATTTCGGTAGCGAGATACTCAGGGTCTTGACGTTCACTGATGACAATCCACATCGCCTGTTGACCGATCTCACCTTTAATGGTTAGACAGCAGCCGTTCATTTCCCATTTGACTGGAGAGCCACTCGGGCAAGACACAATCGACCAAGGATCCCTCGACAGGGCCTCAAACGTCCCCGGAGTCATCCCGGCTTCAGCGTCCATGCACACCTCCACTTCACTGGAGTCGAGAGTGACGGAACCTCGATAGATCAGATCTGCCCGAGGGCCCTCCACGAAAGAGTGACGAAGTCGTTTCTCCTCTCCTAACAGTGGATGTGTAATATCGAAAGTTCCGCTTGTCTTAGCTAGAGCACCAGTCACAGTGACACCAAGAGGGTGTGCTTCCAACCGGTCACTGCCTTGCACTTTCAGCTTCACTGCTGCGGTAGCACCAGCGGCTGTTGCTGTGTCTGACTCAATGGTCAGCTCACCGTTCGCAGCACCAGAGATCAATGACGTGATGTTGCCAGTGGTGTGCTCAAGCTGAATCGCAGGATCAGCCGTATAAATATGTAAAGCCTGATCAGGCGTATCAGCTCCCGCAGTCCAAGTTCCCGGAGCGGTTGCATCTTTAATCCCTAATCTTTCATAGGTGTGGTTATACGTCAGATTCGACGTAGTCATCATGAGATCGTCCATGATCCCTGAAGTAAGCGCAGCCACAATCGTGCGACCAGCGTCCCAGGCTTGAGCTGAAGTTGACTCTTGGCCACGAACCACAGTCAACGTGTACGGGTTCGAAGAACCGCTAACACCTGTGACCTTCACGATCTCCGGGGCATGCTCATCGCCCTCAGGGTCTATAACCATCATCAGATAGTTAGAGGCTGAAAGGCTGGTAGGCGCAGTGAAATTACCGTCAATGTTGACAGAGATCGAAGTCGCCCCACCAGAAGCGATAGCAGTATTTAACTTGCCTTGGACAAGGTTCTGGAATGAACGTGTGAGACTCATAGTAAGTGAGGCATCTTTCTGTAGGTCCTGTATTTAGGCAGGCCCTGCATTGACTTGGCTTCGTCGATTCGCCGGTAGACCTCGCCCCAAAGTTCTCGAGCCCAACGAAGGTTAACTCCCTGCCGCATAGCGGCCTCTTGGTTCCACTCCTCGATCTTGTCCACGTCGGTACGGTTCACTTCTCGACGAGTGACGGCGTATGCCGCCGCCCACAGAGCTGGGATGTCCTCAGCTCCAATAGGCACATCGATTGTTGCAGCATCACCAGACCCGGTAAAAGCGTAAGGAGTCTGATAGACCACAATGATCGAGTCGTTGTTCTCCACTGACGTTGGTGTACGAAGCGCCTTACCTGTCGACACCACACCAGTCGGCAAGTCCTGCTCGAACTGCCAGCCACCAATATCAATGATGCGGCCAGTCTGACCAATCATGTGACGAACCGAGTACACCCTCATGGTGTTCTCTGGCATCAGCACCCACTGCATGTCAGTGGTCCGGGTCATTGACTCCGTCACTCTGTGCGGAAGCTGGGCATTCATGACGGACTTAAAGCAACGTTGAATCCAGTCACTGATAGAAGAGCGGGGCCACGGTGGATTAATTAGTGCGGTCGCATCCGTTGCGTGACCGCTTGTTGCGGTGCTCCCTGCGTAACCCCGGCTAACGGTCAAAACGGGCGTCGAATCATTGCTCTTCGCCGTTATCAACATCAGCTCGTCACCAATTTCAAGAACGTCAGTCGCTTGTACACGACTAGCGTCATCGACCGTCAAGGTTGTATCGGTGGGGGAGTCCAATGCGCTTGATCCAACTGTGACCTGGAAGGGACGTTCGCTAGTGCGATATAACATTTCTAACGTGTCATCTATGAGCCCGCCGAGGGTCACCGTGGTTGTCGTAGCCATCTCATACTCCTACCCCTGAAACGTCACTTTCTACGCACCGCTGAAGGGGTCGGGCGGTACCTATTAACGGCAATATGGCTTAAATGCTGGGCCACTTCACCGAATGGGCCAGTGATATTGAAAGCCACAAGAATCTCGTCTGACTGAGCTGTGACCCTGTTATTTCCGCCGCCTGAATAGTCCAGCTCCTCCAGAGCTGACATATTCTCCGCATCCACAGGAGCCACATCCACCATGATCCCGGACATGAGGCCCTCGCCGTACATGCCCTCCATCCGATAGGGATAATCGCTTTGGTAGCCGATGGCCATGTGACCGAATCGGTAACGGTAATCACGAATATTCTGGTACTGGAAGTTCGTGCGGTACTGCATCGACGAGCCGTACGAGTAGCTGAACGTGTCAGTCGACGAGATAGCCACAGCTCCCAGAGCTTCCAGAGCTGCAGCAGCATCGGTGAGTGTCATCGTGACAGTGGTCGACACCCAGTTGTCATTGCCAGAACCAGAGTCTGTTTGAAGGGTGAAGAACAGGCCGGGAGTACCTTCGGTACCGGTACTTGAGTCAGTTGAATTAACCGACGTGCCCTGAGTGTTTAAGGTCTCAGCACCACTGATAGCTTCGGTGAGGTTCAGGCCCACCGTTCCAATAGTGGCCTCAAGGAACTGCTGCGAGTCAGTCGTTCCCTGAGCTGCAAGCGACTCGACACTAATGTTCGGAGTTGACTCCGTGAGATTGATCGTGTCCGTCGGAGTGACATCAACGGTTAGCGTTGCCGAGTCAGCAACACTGAACGTGTCAGAGATCGGATCGTCTACCCCGTTTCGATAGGTGACCTTCGACCGGTAGTCATACGTGTTCCGATACTTGAGAGGGAAAACACCAAACTGGTACTTCGCCTCGTGCCGGTACAGCTCGGCGTTGCGGTACGCAACGGCAGGCATAACTAGTTAATTAGTACCGACGGGCGACAACCGTAATTCATGTTTTCACCCATTCGTAGTTATCGGGGTCACGGTGATAACCGGGGAGCACCCATTCCAAAAGAGACTGATCCCAAACGAACTGCACCTCGTCGCCGTTCTCATCGAAGAAGTCATCTGGTGGGTACGCTTCCCAGCGATCTATCTCGTGAGGAAAAGCCAAAGGGCCGGGATGTTCTGGTCGAGGCATTAGATTCCCCCTGTTAGTGTCTCGTTCGGACGGTTGTAAACATCAACAGGGTTAGTGCTGTAGTTGCCACTGTTCGCCAATGTCCACTCACCGCTAGTTGTTCCGCCTTCGTGGAAGTAGCCGGTCGAACTGTTGATCGAGCCGCCAGAAACACTGAAGTAACTGTTGGACGTTGAATAATCGCTTGCTGAGAGTGGCTCAACCGTGAAGGTAAGGTTCGTTGTTGTCGATCCGCCGAGGTCCCACACATCCGCCGTCCCCGTGGAATCGTGTGTACCGTCGGCCTTTATTTTCATTGGCATCATAAAATTGCGGCCATCCCAGTTCAGGCTGAAATTGATGTAAAGGTAATCCCCTGTCTCATCAAAGGTAATCGCATTGACGTATATGCTTGTCTCTGAGTTGTCCGAGGTTTTCTTTGCTGAGATCTTGGTCGCCCATTGAACGGTGCCAGAACTGTTCATTGCAAAGAGCAAGCTCTTGTACTTGGTGCTACTCGTGTCGAGGTAGGTGTAGGCGGTCTGGATAACCAAAGACCCATCGCTTTTAACACAGCCACCTTGGCTGTAATAAGGATGAGTGTTTCCTTGTGATGCCGTGGTGTTGTAGAAACACCGATGCCATTGATGAGTTCCAGACGAGTCAACCTTGTTCATGATCGCCGGGGTACCTGACGTTCCGTTGTCTGCGTTGTAGCCAGTCAGATAAACGTTGTCTGATGAGTCAATAGACGACATCTTTGAGAAGCCAACCTTGTAGCTACCTCCGTAGGACATGCCGTACCAATTCATCCACTGACGGGTGCCGCTGGAGTTATATTTCGCAAGCGCCCACGGATAGGCACCGACAGTTCCTGAGTAAAGGTTAGCGTCCAAACCCTTCTGGAAACCGATGTAAACATCGTCGGAGGCACCTACAACGATGCCGCCCGTTGGGTTGAATTTGTTGTAGTACGGGTAGGTGGTGTAGCTACTTGCGTACACCCTTACTTTCCAATCGGTGGTGCTGCTAGGGCTAGCAGGAAATGTGTTCGGGAAACACCAGATCTCGTACTGGTCATTAGACGACACTGATGATGTTGTTTGATAGCTGTAGAGGAGACGATCATTTGAGTCGAGCTTGGCGCAGGAACTGGTGAAGCCGTAACCAGTAGTCGTTTGCCCGAAGCCAGAAGGCGTGAACTTTGACGAACCATCTGACTCCATCATCCACATACCGACGTTTAATTGCGAACTGCCCTGAAAACGGAACGGCGTGAACCACTCGTTGCTTGAATTGGCGTCTAGCTGCAAGCCATTCATTGAGCCGTAAACGTCGTAGGCGTATGTTGAAGCCCTGATGATGGGTTGAGTAGTTGTGTTGAGAGTCCCAGCGCTGTCAACAAGTGCCCAAGTCGCCGCATATTTGCTCATGTCTGGGTTCCATGAGTGACCCCCAAAGATAACTTGTCCCGTAGAACTGTTGAGGCCGATATTGGTGGCACTAGTCGAATAGGTACCCGGTTGGTAGTTGAAAATGTAGAACCAGCCGTCTTTAGGTTCAGGCCAAGACCCGCCACGCACAGCTTCAGCAACCTCCCCCATAGACCAGATACCAGAAGCAGCGCTAGAAGTGGGAAGGTTCTGTGGCCCTATCACAGAGCCATTCTCACCATAAGTCATTAGCGTGCAGCGATCTCGTCGTCAGTTAAACCAAGCGCTTTCAACTTGGCATCACCTGATGCTTTGTCTGCGGCCCGTTTTTCTTCCGCAGCAACTTCGGCGTCATGTTGGGCCTTCGCTCGTTCGGCAGCCGCTTCACGGGCGGCCACTTCTTCCGCTGTCATTTCAACGTAGCTTTGTTCGCCTGTCGAACAATCCACAATCGCTTTTGTAGGCATGGTTACTCCTATGAGTTTTCTATTCCGTAGAGGGTGAACGAGGTGCCCGACACGAAGTCGCCGTAATCGAGAGCAAAACTGATCGAAGTGATCGCTGAGGTACTATCCCAGCCACCGTTGCCCACAATAGCTATTGGGTCTGGGCCACCGACGGATGCGTAAGGTGTCATGAACGAACCCTGCACCCTGCATCTTTTCTGTCGTGAACCAGCGTAGGCCGGAATGTACATCTCGATAGCGCTGAAGTCGTCTTGGCTGCTATAGGAGTTCGGGGCGAGCGGTACTGCGATCTCCTGAGCGGATGTGGAGGATGTCCAGCCGTCCGTCACACCTGTCGAGGTTGTTCCTGTGGCGTAGCCGTAGGAAACGAAATAGACGGAACTCGTATCGCCATTAAATTGAATGTTCATCTTTTGGTACGGGAGCGTGTTGCCCCAAGAACCAGTCCAGTCGGAGTGAGCGCTTCCCAGAATTTTGAGGTCGTTGTAGCTTCCCGAGATACCTGAGAACGATGCGGACGATACGCCGCTAGCTGTCAGGGTTGCGAGTTTTGTGATCGTCATGGTTTATGCCCACCCTGCTAGCCAATATGAGGACTGCGCCATGAATTCCGTCCCTGCTGAGGGTTCAAGAAGTTCAATTTGGGTGATGGCGGCAGTGTTGTCCCATGCGCTGCTACCGAAACGAAGGGTGTAGATGCTGCTGGCGTCCGTTACCGAGGCCGTTCTATAAACCTGTTTGGCAAACGACGTGCTCGTGTAGTTCGGGATGATCCAACTGCTGAAGCCTTGAATGTTTGCTGTCCAACTGTCGAGCGCTAAGGCATTTGAGTAATACGTCTGAGTAAGGGCGTTCAGTGAGTAGCCTTCCGCACCGCCTGTTCCTGAACTGACATAGCCGTCATGGCCGCCGTAGTTGCTTCCCGAGTCACTGTTGAACCGCATTTGACTAGAACCGGGATAGGCCGAGGCGTAGGAACCACGAGCCGATATCTGAAACTCCAGATGAGTGTACGTCTGTGGAATGCTCGTCAAAGTGATTGAGCTTGCACCGGTAGACAGTGTGCCTTCGGCAATAATTTCAAAGTCAGCCATTAAGCCAGTCCAATTCCGAACAAGGTGAATAAGGTAGGCGTGTCGTAGTTGTAGGAGAGGCCGGGGTTGTAACCGCTTGAATTTATTTCGATTGTGGTGATAGCGCTAGCCACTGAGTAAGCGAAACCGCCTATGCCCGTGTTGTTACCACCTTGCTGGTTTGCGCCCTGCCAAATATGGCACGTTGTTCCGGTGCTGGCGTTGGAGTAGTTGGCGATGTCACACATCCAAATTTGTGAATCGTTGACGTTACCAGTCGGACAGTCGCCCATGTTGATCGTGCCAGAATTTCGACTGAACAGGTAGCTGGCATTAGATCCGTAGCCGTACATTACCGAGTAGCCGTAATTGCCTCCCGTACTGTCACCGTTAAACCAAATGCCGATGTTCGTACCAGTACCAACTCGTTTTCCTTGCGACATAACAATCCGCAACGACCGATACTTCTGAGGGATACTCGTGAACTCAAACTCTCCCGTCGAACCGTCGGCTGCGTACTGGGCAATGTATTCCATCGTCCCTTTGACATGAGTCGGCCAAGTACCGGCCCCCACATTCTCCGCAACCTCACCTATCTGCCAGACACCAGACGCAGTACTAGAAGTCGGAGCTACTTCGGCTCCGATCCTACTCCACGTCTTACCCGCCGAAATACCCGGCATTTATTAAATGTCAATCTCAAGAACAGATAACGTCACATCGACTTGCGCTGCTCCGTCACTATATACGTCAAGCACGTCGCCCGTTTCCAACACCTGCTTACCGGCGACAAGGCCGATAGCAGCGTTAAGAGGAACCGACACAGCTTTCGCTATGAACTCGGTAGTACCAGCAGAAGTGTCTGTCACAGTTGCGCTCACAGGGTGAGTGCCGGAGCCAATGTTTGCTGCTTGCATCTGCAACACAATTGCGACTTTCGAAGCCCCAACTGTGTACGTGTTTGAACCAGCCGCAGTATGAGCTTCCCAGTTAAAAACCTTAAATGTATTTGCCATGTCCTACCTCAGCTCAATGCCAAAATCAGAGGGATGGGCGACTCAGCAGCAGCCCAAACCAAACCAGTAGCAGCCGTAGAATCAGCAGTCAGTACCTGACCGTTCGTCCCGACCCCCAATCGAGTAACCGTGTCATCGGCAGTCGCAGCGTAAATATCGCCCTTCGCATTAACTGTCGATTCGAGTACAGCTCCGCTCAACGACGTGAGAGCGCCAACACCGGGGTTAGCGGCCCACTGCGTTGAACCATCTGCTTGCTTAACCAGGATCTGGTCCGTCGAAGCGCTATTAGCGGCCGAGGAACCGATACCTAGTTTCGTCTCGAGCTGAATTATTGCTTGTGAATGATTGGTGTGAACAATGTCATGCTCAACACCGCTGTCATCCATCTCATCCGTAGCCGAAATGTTCGGCTGCTGAGTAGTCGTATCTAAAGATGTGGGATAGTTAGTTGCCATCTCAGCTCACCGTTATCGCTACAGTCAAAGTCCATTCAGACCCTGAGGCTTTTGTTCCAAGTGCCGCAACCTTCCGGTTGAGGTTGGTTGCAGAGTCACTCGACCCGTTCGCAACTGTCCATTCATTCCAGTCGAAGTTGCCTTCAGCGGAAGCCCAAATGGAGCGGAACGTAACAGTCTGACCAGTTACGCTCGGATACCCAGACTCCATCCCTTGGTAATCTTTGTTGGAGCTGGCCTGCAAACCGGTCTGACCGGCAGCCGCAGCGGTTGACGAGTCGCCTACACCAATGTAGGCGTTGCCGTTAGAGAAGGCAGTGGCCGAAATGCCACAAAGAAGATTAAGTAGAACAGTGATGCCTTCGTTAAGAAGTAGGTTGTCCTTCTTTTCAACCACCTCATCTGGCGGGAGACCCGCCTTGCGATCAGCGGCTCGATGCCACTTCTCAACAGTGGCCAGAACATCCCACGTTTTCGAATCAGTGGTTTCAGTGGACATAAAAAATTAAGACCTTTCGAGATGTGGAATTGGGGCCCGCCCCGAAGGATTCAAAGGGCGGACCCCACCACGAGGAGCACTACTTAAGCAGTGGTGCTATCTGTGCGCCGGTCATACGGGGTGCGGACGAAGACGCCCACATTCGCATTGCCGGAACCTGAGTGGTCCATAACTACATGCATGTACGGTTTGTACACCTGTGCAGCTAGAACACGAGTTGTGTTGTCATCAGCATTGGTGATGTCTTGGAAACGGCCATAAGAGACCACGTTTCCTGTGCCGTTTGACGCATCGGAGCCGAATACTTCGACCTCGAATGCAGTCACACCAGCGGCGACAGTGCCAACCACTAATTCAACATTGACCAAACAAGGACGGTCAACTTGGATGGATGAAGCAGCAGTAGTTGTATCTGCTGAAATGTTTCCTTGAGCCAAGATGACATTACTTGCTGTTTTTGCGTCCCGGATCGTTGTGCCCGGTCCTACTGTGCGTGTTGCTTGTGCCATACGTCAGCCTCCTTAGGTGTTTGTAACGCCGTGTAGACGGGCAACAGAGAAGCTGTTAGCTACGACAACGCCGGGGTAGCACTCGACTCGTCCCAGGTGACCTGGGGCTGCTTCGGTTTCACCAAAGTCTTTAATGTCGAATGAGCCACCCAGACCCAAGATGCCATACACGTTTTCATCAGTCCCGAAGGCGATGGCGTATATGGAGCTGGTCACGCTTGACGAACCCTGAGTTTCATCGAAGTCAAGGATGGCGTTGCCATCTTTGTCATCACCGATGATCCTGATCTGGGTGCCGTTGTAGATGTTGACCTGACGACCAAAGGTGTCAGTTCCAACGTCAATCAACGAAATACCCGAGTAGGTGGTCCGTGCAAGAGTGTTGATCTTGCGACGTAGCGTACGGTTCATCAACAGTGCGTCAGGGGCGGATTGTCCACGAAGGGAGTCCCACGCCTCGTCGAGCATGTCGAGAGTAAGTGTCGCACCGTTAGTGCCAGCTTCAACTTTCTGGCCAAGACCTTCGTCGATTAGAGCATTGATGCCCTTGAAATCTTTCGAAGTGCCAGTGCCATCGAAGAAGCTCTTGTCGAATGTACGAGACATCGCTTTTGAGAACTTCGAGTACTGGCGTGCCTTAGCTGAAATTTGATCAGCCTGTACACGAACAATGTAGTTGTCTATGAAGACCTCTCCACCCAGAATCGCACAACCGAAGAAACGCTCAGTGTCTGTACCCATTGAACGGGTATAGGACTCATTCACGTCACGGAAGGCAGGATCTGGCAGGGTGTCCTCAACAGTCACCTTCAAAGCGTTGCCAGTAATGGAAGTAAACGGCAGCATCTCCATAATTGGAGATTCTTGGATGAGGGTAGTAACTACGCCTCGACCCAAGGTCGTTGATCCATATTTGGCAGCTTCGAGGAGACTTAATGAGCCTGCGGCCATTAGTTATTTCTCCTGTGTAGGAATCGGATGTAGGAGCTGGTTATCCGGTTCCTCGAAGAGCTGCATCAATCGCATCAAGACCCATCAAGTTCTGAGTGTTGCTAGCTGGAGTGGATACACCACCCACGCTTGCAACTTCTCGAGCCCTTGAATGAGCTGCTGCATCATGAGCTTCAGGAGCGAGGAAGTCATTGACTGCCCGCTCCAATTCATCGCCTTCGAGGCCACGTTTGGCCAGCATGTCCTTTGCGAGTTCGGCCTGCATTGCTTGACGCTCCCCTTGGAGAGCTTCAGCTCTTTCAGCCATTTCGCTCAGGTTGACTCCTTGGAGATCTTCGGGTTTCACTAGGCCGTATCCGTGTTCCGTAATCAGCTCTCTGGCTTTTAGGCCGGATAACTCGTTAGCGAGTTCCTTGTTCTCTTTAAGAGTCGACTCCAACTTCTGTCGGAGTTGCGACCCACTTTCCTCAACGTCGTCTAAACCGTCGCCGTCAAAGTCCATGATGTCTCCTACGCCCGGAATCGCCTACGCCCATAAACACCGGGGATGGATATGGGGAATGGTCTAACCCCCACCCAAAGTGTGTGTACTAATAGACGCTTCTACCCGGTTGAGCGAGCCTATTTCCGGCTCTTTGCGCCGCAAATCCGCCTCCAGCTTGCCCTAAAGCACTCTCAGCGGCCTGTGCGTACCTCAACTCAGACGACTCACCCAACATGGAACCTTCAAAGGCGCTCTGAACCTGACTCACGCTCACACCCGGTGAACGTGAAGCTCTAGCCATCATGCCCTGCAAAGCACCTTTTCGCTGGCCAAGCGAGTTGTACGCTGTGCGGAGACGTGCCCCGTCAATACCCTGAGCAATGAACTTCTCCAATGTTTCATTGTCTGGCATCGCAAACCCTGCTTCGGTCGCTGCGCTGCCCAGTACCGCATATTCGAATGCAGTCTCCAACTCTTCAAGGTTGAGGAAATCTTTACCTGACGGGTTCTGATAAATAGCGCCCATCAAACTTTGAGCAAACAGCGGGTCCATGCGAAGAACCTTCTGCACATCCGCTTCACTAATCTGACCTGATGCCTGCAATGCGCCGAGGCTGTCACTCAGTCTCTTGATACCCACTGTGGTAGCTCGACCAATAAAGGTTTCGTAGTCAGTGGTACCGGCCAACGTTGCTTCGTTATAGGCGTCCTCGAGTGCTTTCTTTTTATCTGGGTCAATCACCGCATCGAACAAGTCGTCGACACTGACATTTAGACCTGCGTGAACATAGAAAGCGTCACGTAGCTCTTGCGATCCCGACTCAAGCTCTCTGTACGTGGAAAGACGATCGCCGAGTTCGTTAGCGTCGACACCCGCTTCCATCAGAGCCGAATAGTCCTGTGCGGACTCCGTTGCCGGATCGTAGTACCCAAAATCTTTTAGTTGATCTCTGTAATCATCGACTGTTCTCATGTACGCCGCTTCGTTTGTGAAACGCAGAGAACCATCTTCGGTATAGAAACCTGGGAACCTTGCTCCCCACTCAGGACTGTTTCTGAGCTGGGCCAACAAACCATCACCTACGAAACCATCTTTAACCCAACCTATGACTTTGTCTGCCATGTTTGGACCGAGCTTTGCCACCCAAGGGAACAAACCCAGAAACTCTGCCTGAACCTGTTTCGGATCTACAGTCGATGTTTTTCGCTTCGGCAGAATCCAGCTTCGTGAAGCTTCGTCCCAAACATGCTGATCGGTTGGCTGAGGAGGTCGCCCCGCCTTCTTAGTTGTATTCAGTGACACGTATGTGTCAACCAGCGAGTTGTGGCTTAGAGCTACAGCACGGTCAGCGTTGTAAGCGTCAAGGGCTCGTTGCGACATCGGCCCCCACCTACCATCAACCTGCGAAACAGTTTGACCACGGGAATTGGTGAATGTGTTTTGCAGACCTACCTGCTCGTAATAGCCACCATCCATAAGGGCTTGCTGCATGGCCGCAACATCTGCATCTCCGCCTGCAACCCCGTATCCAGTTCCCTGTTCCTTTGTCCCCAGATCATCAGCAACTGCTATTTTTGTTGGCTCCACTTGAGGAAGGACGGTACCGGGGTCAGGCATCTTGCCGTGTTGCAGCATGTACCACAGCGTGGGGCCNGTAGGCGTGTCTTCGTTATCTCCAAGTGCCATTATGCGAATCCTGTTCCTCGACCAATAGCGCCGAAAGCGCTCATCAAAGCGCTACGAGCATTATCGGTACCTAACCATTCCGGCTTATCTCTCAAGCTTTGCTTAAAGTCAGACAACGACATGTCCAGTTTCAAAGCGTTCTGCACATCCTCGTCAGTGTGATCAGGCAAACCGACTTCCATCAGATCTGACTTTGCTTGCCTCCACGGATCGGCGTAATCGACCCACGTCATACCAACCGGCTTAAACGGGTAAAGAACAGTTGCTTGTTTATCAAGCTGCTGTTCCAACTCATCCAAACTCAATTCGTTATCAACAAGTTTTTGCCCGTACTTCAACAGCGTTTCATTAGAAAGGTTGAGACCGTAGCTTTCAGCTAAATCACGAGCCGTGCCACGTTGCGTATCAACATCAATTGATTCTTGACGTTGAGCCCGATCTTCAGTGTCGAGCATTCGCTGCCACGGACTCTGTTCGATCTTCANNGCNTCAGGCTGAATCCAGTCAAGGACAGCTCGCTGCTCAGAGAATTNTCCTGAAGCNACACCTAAAGCCTGNTGGAATAAAGCAGGAGCCTCAGATTGCAGCTCTTCGTATGTTGCTGGAACGTCGAGAAGAGTTCCCGTATAGGTCCTCCACAGCGAAGCAAGTTTTTCCGCTTGCTGAACTACCAGTGCCGCCTGTTCAGCAGGGTTCGAAGTGTCAAAATCTCTTTGAGCTTGAACTGTTGATTGACCGTAAGTCGTACCCATCAATGCTTGATGGAACTGGAGAGGATCCAGCTCACCGGCAGCATTGTCGAACTTGCCGCTCATAGCGTTAGCTATTTCCTGCATGTAGTCCTGGTACTGAGCCGCATTCGTGTTGTGAATGGCGTTGCTCGCCATGAAGCTGGCTATTTCGTCGACAGTTTGCTGAGAGGTTTTCGTGGGGTCAGCTTTACCGGCATCGAACCAAGTGTTGTTTGCTATTAGCTGTTCCCACTCATCATCAGAAACTGAAGCCGCTCCGGGTTCTGGCCGAGTCATTTCCAGATAGAAAGTCCATCGACCTTCAGTGTCAGTAATGATCTGGTAGTACGTCCCACCGACCCGGTACACGTATCCAGTAACTCCGAAGTCTTCACCAACACTCATTACAGATTCCTCATCACTTCACTCATTACAGCGAACTTGCTTTTTTGCGCTTGATCTTCTCGGCCTTCAGCGGTCATGCCGTATCTGTTGACATCCCCAATGTCGCCAGACCGCATCCCAGCTCGAGCAGCCATTCTTCGATTGGTCGGATCAGCGAACTGGATAGCTGCCTGATCTTGGAATCGAGCAGCGTAATCTTCGGCGCTCATACCTGAACGCTCAAACTCTTCACCGAACACGTCTTGATACAGATCAGATGCTTTCAAGAATCCTCGAGCTGAACTTTCTGGTGTGGGGCGGGCATACACGTCGCCTCTCGACTGGTTCAACCAAGGCACTTGCACCGCTCGAGGTCGACCGGCCCATTCATTCAAATCGGCCTCGAACTTGGCTTGAAAACTATTTAAGGTTTGCTCATTCGGTGTCTCACCAAACAAGGCTTCGTGAAGTTCCCTAAACTTTTGNCGAGTGGTGCCTTCGTCATAATTGGTTTCAGGAGTCCGATCCGAAACTTCTAGTAACCCAGCCGTCTGATAGTCGGCTTGGTCAGGATTGAAATCAGCACTCGATTGAGCCAACCGCACATAGGGGCCTAACAAATCATCACGAAGAGCTTTCTGATCAGCAGTCATGCTTTCAGGAGCAGTNAACAACGTTTCAGCAAGCGTCGGCTCTGGGGCTGCACCTGCTCGACGAGACTCAGGATCCAACGCTTTGCTTTCAGCGGCATGCATGTACGCAAACAATTCACGTCCCCCGTACAGCCTGTCCCCTTCTCGTACAAGTGCAGCGGTTTGATTGACAGTGCCAGCAATGCCCGCTTTTGAACGTTCCATATGAGCCAACAAAATGGTGTGCAGTGTGATTCCGCCTGTGGCAGCACGAGCGGCTTCACCGATCATCCCTTCGTCTGCACCGATAGCGGAGTAGATCTGAGCCAACTCGTTCGCTGGAATAATCTTCACTCTGCCGTCATCCATAGTGACTTGCAACGCTGGACGAGCAATTGGATATTTTGCGTTAATGAATTCTTTGCGTCCTTCAACTCCCAGCTCTGCTATCCACTGGTTTGCCTGAGCCAAAGTGTCCATATTGAAGTTCTGTGGGTCTCCAATAGCTTCAGAGTGACTGTTGACGTTGTCGATGTAAATATCTAACGAACCTTCAGAAAAAGAAACTGGATTCTCGCTGTCATTAGGGTTGTATTGGGCTTGTCCAATCGCTATTAAAAAGTCTGTTAGGTGGCTGGGAACTTCACCCGCATCTGTACCAACCTCTCCCATCCCAGCTCCGGCTTGAGGTTGAGTTGGCTTTCCTTTTGGCGCATTTTTTGGTGGCTTATTTTTTTTGTTTTGAGCCCAGGAGTCGAATTCAGTGTCTCCCATTTCGTTAATGGAGTTGATGNNTTCGCTAGATAAAGCATCCACTTCATCCTGTGTCCANNCATATTCGGACATTAATCTTTCAAAGTTTGACATTCTTAATCCAATACCGTTTCGATCGGTCCCCAAGTCCTCAACAAATGCTTCTTCCAGCCCAAACGTAAATACTGCTCATCCTCCGCCCACAAAGAGGCGAATTCTCTGAAGTTGTCGACATACTCCGGCGGCACTTGGTCATATGAGCCGTAGTTCTTCAACATTTGTTCCGACCAATGAATGAGATAACCGAGCTTGGCTTCTCGAGGAGCGTCATCGCCGGGACCATTCGGCCCGNACGACTGACCTAAAGCAATCAGCTCTTTCTCGTCTTGTCGTTTAATAATCGAGTTGCCAACAGATTCAGCAACCGCTTCCTGATAGCCGGGGTAGCGACGGCGAACATCTTCCTTCATCCGTTGCTGCTTGTCGTAGTAGCCGCTCCACCGTTTCTTGCGAATATCTGCGATCGTCGCTANAGGCGTCCCGTCTTCCCTTTCCCCCGATTCAAGACGAATCATCCGATCAATCCACCTGTTATACGACTCAATTTCGGCATACCCACGTTCCGCTTCAGCAGCTCGAGTGAGACCAGTCCCACCAAAGAACACATGACCTTGTTCCGAAATATCTTCGATTAGGTGCTCAATGTCGTTAAACACTGGAGCGAGACGAGTAACAGTCCGGTCGTAGTCCTCCATCGCAGCCTTGTTTTTAATTTCCACCGCTTGAGGCAGAAATGCGTTGATGACAGGGTTGATCGTCACTTCGTCCACACCTGACTGGTTGAAGAAGTTGATGTACGGCCTGTTGGCACCACCCAACTCGCCGGGGGTTGCACCATACGCAAACACATTCAAGCGTTGGAATTTCTCCAACAAAGGAAGCCTGTCTCTCCACAAGTCATGCAAGTCGTAGTGCTCGTTGAGCATGTCGTAGGTTTTGATTGCGTCATGCAGCATCGCCGCTCTAGACCAATCTTGACTCAAGAAATTCGCTGCATGCCCAAACGTTTTCTTAGTGAAGGAGAACGGGAAGAACAATGCGTTGACGTTCATCTCAGCAGCAGATCGAGGATTCAATCCGTAGGTGAACGCTTTCTTTGCAGTGGTGTACGCCTCCATAGGTTCCATCTTGTGGATACGAGTCAAGTCGGCGTACATCGATGCCATCCAGTCCTGCACATTGAAACCCAAAATGCCGATCTGTCGGAACTTCGCAGTCCCAGCCTCTAACGCATCAAAGTCGAAGTCCTGTCGACGCATACCGATGCCCGCAAACTCAGCTTGAATCACAGCCCACTCATCGTCAGCTTGAGCGATGGCTCGAGCATCTGGCTTCTTAGAACCGGCGATCTGTTTTGCACGGTCTTTGCGCCAACGAGTAGGACTGATATTGAAACGCAAACCTCCAGCTTGCTGAACTGTCTCAGGCAGATGACCTATCTGTGACAACACAATGCCTTCCGTGTATCGGGAAGCATCAAAGATTGGAGATAACGAGAACCGCATAAAGTCACGCAACATGGACAGGTGGTCAGCCATGTACGTGTAGTGCTTGTACTTGAGACTTTCGTCTAGTTTCCTTGCCGGACTTGTTACAACCCAGCCTTTGTCTCCGTGCCTAACTGTGTCAGCACCCATCTTCTTAAGCAGTGCCGCTTGTGGCCTATAGGCCAGCTTGGTGCCAGAAACAGCACGACCGGTAAAAGCTATTCCGGTAAGTCGAGCAACATCTCCCCATCCCATTGTCATGGGGTTGAGATCAATGTCTTCTCCTGACAGTGCATTCGTTGCGAATAACAAGCCACCGCCAACACCGCCGCCCACCATTCCTCGAGCAGCGAACTGAGCACCTTCAGCGAGATACTGCTGAACACGGCCCGTCACACCTGTCATTTGAGGCTTGTTGACGATCTGTGTTTTAGAGAACAGACGCATACCGTTCGTCAAGTTCGGAGTGGCCTGCAACTTGTCTTGCATGTTGACAAAAGTGCCTCGGAGCTGAGGGCCGACCACTCGTGCCCCCTTCAGCCCGTCAATCACAGCCAAGATCTCTTCGTCGGAATAGCCGTCTTTCTTCAGGCTCTTCGTCATGTACTTCGTCATCTTGTTGGTGCGAACAAGATCTGCTGGGGTACCTGGACTGAACGTGGACTTTACGTTTGCCTGGGCACGAGTAATAAAGTCTTCGCCTTTAGCTAACTCAAGACGAACGGAGTTGTTGTCAGTTATCTCCTCAGCGATCTTTCGCAAGCGATTGAGGAGAGCGTCCATGTCGGCGGAGTCCACTGACCTGAAGTCACGGCCCTTAATTGAGTACAAAGCTTTGTGCAAACTGTTGCGAAGTTGGGCGTTGTACATCTTTGACACTTGATCCTGCTGGTACCTCTGCCCAGCACGACCAATCGACCTAACCCCTCGTTTAACTCTCGCTTCAGCATTTGCTAACTGGTTGCCGTATTTGCGGCCAACTAAACCAAGCGAATCGGTGTACTTGCCGACATCAACAATGTCCTTAACTTCGACCAGCTCATCCACTAAGTCTCGTGGGCTCATGTACTCGACACCGTGAACAAGTTTGTAACCAGCGTCGTCGAGCGTTTTCGCTAACGCTTCGGGTATTGATTCGGGATCAACTTCAGATGCCGTGTAAGCAATCTGCCTATTCAAAGCTTTCTTCTTAGCTGCAAGACCGCTTCCACCATTGGCACGACCTAAGTCAGTTTGAATGCCGTGAACTTCTGACCATCTAGGTGAGTTGTCAAGTTCGTCTAGTCGTCGAGTGACGTGGCTAGTCACTGCTTCAACGTCTATTTCGTTTTTACTTGCATAGTTACGAAGACGATTCACACGTCGTTGGAGATCTTTGTTCATCTCCAGCTCAGTCATAATTTTTTTGAGTTCACCCATTGGCACATCGCCAAAGTTGGCTGTCGAAACTCCGAAGTCATTTTCGACACGAACAAGCAACTCTCTCCACTTTTTCGCATGCTCTGGGTTGTTAGCTATTCGACCCAAAGTGTCTCGAGTGGCTTCCAGATACTCAATTGCCTTCAGTTCGGCAATCTTGTCTTTCTTGCTGATAGTGCTCTTGCGAGCAACAGTGAACTTGCCACCCGGATCAAACGTTCCTCCAAACAAGTTAAACGTTCCATCCTTTGACAAATCTAAGAACTCGTCGCTGGCCAGCACGTCTCTTATGTCGAAGTAGAACGGGTCATCAACGTCTGTGAAGTGACCGAAAGGAGCTGCTTCTTGCTTTACAAGATCTTCTCTTCGCCCTACACGCCGACCCGTTTCAGGGTTAATACCTTGAAGCGACTTGGCTTTCTGAAGCTGGCCTTTCCCAACGGCAATATCGATCGCTTCGGAAGACTTTGTGAAGTTACTCCAGTCACCCATGTCATCGAGCTTGCTAGTGATAGCAATCTCTAACATGCCCGGTGTCATGTGCGTTTCAAGAAGATCTCGAATAACTCGTTTTCGAGTCACGTTGTGTGCATCAATCATTTGACCAAAGCGCTCTAAAGCCATTGGGTTGTTCATGATTGACTCGACGTATGCGTCGTACAGCTCCAGAGCCTGTTTGTTCGACCGGGCTCTGGACTGAGCCAGAGTGAGCAAGGCACCCGGAACATCTTCAGGGTCGACGTAACGCACTTGACTAACTAGCTGGTTGCGGGCTGTGTGGAAATTTTGAGAGAACAATTTAGGACCGTCGACAAACTCGTCAACCATCTCACCTAANAGGTTCAAGTGCTTTGCAGCGTCAGCGTCAATGGCAGCAGACACAGCCATCCATGTCATCCAGCCACCAAGTTCCTCGATAGCTTTTTCATCGGTTGACCCCATGAACCTTGCCGCTAAAGCTCGGGTAGCTCCAAGTTCTCTTACGTCGTTATCCCACTCTCGAGCTTTGTCAGCCCGCATCGTTTGTATTTCTTCAGGAGTCTTATTTAGTTCAGCAACCTCATCACCTTTGGAAAGAATGTTGTTACGAACAGCGTTAGAGAACTCTTCGGTATAGAAAGCGTCTTGACCTACCTTGCTGAAGTTCGACACGAAACCAAACGGGTTTCGCACAACGCCCGGTTGCAAAATAAGAGTGGGCGTAAACATTGCCTCAAACATGATTGAAGCCGGAAGACTGATCTTTGTTGGCTCTCCATACCCACGCATAAACTGAGTAGTGGATTGCACCCCCGGTATATCTGACAGTGAACGATCTGGATTGATTCCAAGCTTGTCTTCAACTCGAGAAGCAAAGCCGAGCTGCATGCCCTTCTGAACACCTTTTTTGGTGATCATTACCCCCGGTATCTGCCGCCAGGATTCCATGCCACGGCCAATAGCCATGCGAGCCGCACCAACAGTCTGACCCTTAGCTTCCAACACGCTTGCATTAGGAAGAATTCGACGACCAATAAGGCCACCTTGCTGCATGCGAAGAACGTCAGATCCTACGTCGGCAGTTTCCATAGCCGCTCGACCAAGAGTCGGATTGATCTTCGTCAGAGGCGCATACCTAGCACCATGCACAGCATTCAAGGCTCGGGCACCTACGATGCCGCCTCTAGCGGCTCGAGCAAACAAAGCAACTTGTCCGACACCCGAAGCCAGCAACGCAATGTTGACCGCTGGCATTAACACATCGTCGATTGGGCCAAGAGCCGACCAGAGAGACTTGACTGCTTCGATGGGGTTCGAAGGTCCGTGATCGATAAAGGCAGCCTTTAAGTCCCTAAGTGGGTTCCAGTTCTCAAACTCCGTAGCGATCTGGTCTTCATCCCAAAACAAACCAAGTTCAGTAGCTGCTTCCAACAAACCCGTCGGCGATAGCCACTTATCGAACGTATCCATGACCTGACCTATAGAAGATCCGGGGCCAGGTACGTTGCCCTGTTTGGCACGAGAGAAATCGTCTTGCCGCATCTTGTGGTAGACGCTGTTAAGCGCAGGGTTCCAAGAAGAGTCTAAAGACGTGTTGGGATCGAGATAACCGTGGCGAATCGCTCGAGCTTTGAACTGCACAACAGAGTCACCAGAAACATTGGTAGGGAGTGGGAAGTTAGCTACGCCGCTGGCTACTCGTCGAGCTTGATCACTGAACGAATAAGTGCGAGTAGTTGGCTGCGGATCTGGTGGATCCATAGCTGATTGCACGTCGCCGTCTAAACCCGTTAACAGGTCTTGCATTCCTACCGTGTCCAAACCCGAAAACGCAGCAAGGTCCAAAGCCACCATGTCGGGAAGCTTCGGAAGAGACCATGAGTTTTCTACAGCTCGAATAGCTTTTAGACCGTTATCGATATTGCCCAGAATCCCACTCATGACGTCACCTTGAATTCTGGGGTGCCAAGCACCCGACCTTTGTCTTTACTTCCACCCTTCCAACCTGACCGTTGCAAGAACTGAACCATCTCGTCTTTAAGAGTCGGATCCATTCGTTTGTTTCCCTTGACGTCAGGTACTTCTACTTCAGAGCGGAAACGACCAGCTCGGAACGACTCTTCCCCGCCTCGTCCAGTCAGTCTCCAAACAACAACTCTGTTCGGGTCAGCTCCTGGCACGGTTGTTTGCCCTAAAGCTATTTGCACTTGACCTGTGCCTTCAATCGGCAAATGGACAGCTATCTCGCTGACCCTTTCACCGTTTATCGTCACATCAAAGGGGTGAATCGCATCAGCTAAATCGTCAGCCATTTGAGGGTTAACAACTTCAGCAATACCGTCCCAATGCCAGCGGCCGCTTACCTGTCTGAAATGGTGAGACCCACCTTCAGGTGTGTACCGGCCTGTCTTTGCATCTTTGAAGTACTGGTAAAGACCATCTGTTTCAACCCACACTCGAGCAGCATTAGCAGCGTTTGCATCTCCCTGAGCGCTCATGTGTGACACAGCGTGAATGTTGTCTGTGTATACGTGTTCAAATGCTTGAGTCATGCCCGGTGGTATCCGCTCACCATGCCCGTACATAACAAAGTCGAGAATCTGTTCGTTGTAAACGTGGTCGATCATTCGACCTTGATCTGATCCTTTTAGAAGACCAGGATGGGCAGCCAAGGTTTGATCAGACCAGAATTCTTTAGGGAGGACCGTGGCTTTCTGATCAGCGAACTGGCCTTCGTAGGAAAGTCCTTGACGCACGGCCTTACGAGCTGCAGCTCTGTTCTTTCTTGAATAGT
This sequence comes from Fidelibacterota bacterium, assembly GCA_002725545.1. The sequence goes on from PBPW01000104.1 coordinate 34,530, forward strand.
TCAGATACGAGTTCTGGCCTGCTGTCTCCGAATGCATTGCTCCTCGAGCAGTTTCGGAAAACATTTGTGAATGCAACAAGTAAGCAGCTTCTTCGCCGTGACGGGTAAAGCTGTTCCCCATCACTGTGTGCCCAAAGAAATCGTGAACAGCTCGGAACATATCGTTCTGTTCGTTTGACATATATGGATGACCGCCAGTTGCCTCAGTCGACAGCACTTTGATCCTGTTGTTGTCTCTAATGTCAGCGGCGAGTTCTCTAGGAGAGGAATACGGGTTAGCGCCAACCACCTCTACTTCGATGCCCATGGTTCTGGTTATGTACTGGTATTGAGCTTCTACTTCAGCAATCATTTGGTCGTAAGCAGCGACGTCAGCATCAGTCATTTCCATGGGTGCAGCTTCGTAAGCGTCTGCTGTTCGTCGAGCAACAGCGGGATCTGCTTGCGTCCGATCTAGGGGAGACATAACTCCTTCTGTTTCTTGAGCAAGCCCCCTGTATTGCAGCTCTTTCTTAATTCCACGGATCGGGCCGAGACCGTGAATTTCGCCCCACGTATCTAGATACCCTTGCCGTGCTCGAGCAGCTTCAGGAACATGGCCCGCTTCACGGTGCGGGTTCGCTGAATGCATAAAGTTGCGGGCTCGACGCATCATCTCTGGGTCATCAAAAACAAAGACAGCTCCAGATCTGGTTTCCCGATCCGAAGTTGTTCTCAAAGCCGAAACATCTAAACCTGCTTCTTCGACGTCAGCTTGACTCCAATATTTGCCACCTTCGTCATCTACCCAAACAGTCGAACGACCTTCGAATTGTGGTTCGAGTACCAGCTCATGGCCTATGCCTTCTTCGTTAAGGCGAGCTGACATTTGCTTATGTGCATCTCGACCCCGTATGCCGTGATTAGTAAGGGCTGGAGCTGACACTGATATTGCCATCTCCCCGTCTAGTCCTGGTTGCCGATGTTTCATCAGCTTGATTCGACTGCCGGTAAACCCAACACCCTTTGCTTTGTCGACGGTGTCTTGAGCTATAACGTTTTCGTAAAAGTACTTTGCGTCTGCCACGATCATTGCTCGACGTGGCCGCACATCCTGGCCATGTGGTGAGTACCCAAAACTGCCGTAACCACCGTTAATTCGAGTTCCGGGAGGAACATGGGTTTGCAAACCATCTAACCCGTAAGACAAACCTATTTGCTTAACTCCCGCACCAAGACCTGAAGCCACTCGTTTACTGCCAGACTTAACTCGACCAGTCAGATCTTTAGGGAACCTCCACGTCCCATTGGAAACCTCAGACAGGGCATGATGATTAAACGCTGGCGGCAATGGTGTGCTTGCAGCGTCGAGAACACGAGGGTTGAAAATATGTGCCGGACCTTGACCATGAATCCAGTTAGCAGGAGATTGAATGTTTTTGAAAGTTTCCGGGTCATAGGTTTTGTAGTTCTTTGTGGTTCCCTTCCACTCTCTCCACTCGACCCACGTCAGAGCCTGCAACTCTGACGGGGTTAGTTTGCGAGTTGACCCATCAGGGAACTGCACTTCACCAATTTGGTCAGCGGCTATTTCGTACGCTCGACGCACAGATCGATACATGTTGTTTGACATGCGAGTGTCAGGAGCCATAGAAGCTCCCATGGCAATAGCGAAAGCGTGACGGTCAATAACGACTGGCACGGCAGCGTCAAGTTCACCAAAAAGGTATTTAGCGTTGTAGTCGCTAATTGAACCAGTCATCATCCCGTAAACGGCGGCTCGATGTTTCTCAAGTTCAGAGGCAGAAGACTGAAGGATTGCTTCCACAAAGTTTGGTTGCTTAAGAGTGTTTGGGCCCTTCATTTTGCGAAGAAAGAATGCCTCGACCTCATTGTCAGACTTCTTAAGCAGCTCTATGACGTTGGACGCTTCCTCGGTCGTCGACTTGATACCTACCACCGTGTTCATGTGGTTTTTCAGTTGTTTAGCAGTGGCATCAGGATGGTTTGTCATGTACCGAGCAGCGGCTACCGCCTTCTCAATGTTCTGTTCCCACAGTTCGCCCGCTGACATTAGCGAGGCCACACCAACAAGTTTGCGGTGGTGCATCCCTATTTCGGACGCTGCTCGAGCCAAGTCCTCGTTTGCTATTCGATACCAGGCAACTGCTTGATCCATTTGGCGTTGACTTTCGGGGATAATCCCCTGGAATGGAGCAGGTGCTTTACGCAACGTCTGGTTGCCAATGTCACTCACCCGAACCGTGGCAGGTACGTTTCTCTTAAACTTTTTAAGACCGGCTATCGGGTCACCTTCTAAAGCTTCGTTGACAATTACCCGAACAGGCACAGCCTCAAGGCCACGCATTTCAGAAGCCATTAAACGTTTCTGACCATCAGTTAATGCGGCTGCACCTGTTCTGGGGTTGTACTCCAGAACAAGCGCTTCTTTGATACCGCTTTTTCGAATGTCATCAGATAGCTCTCGAACGTCTTCAGTTACTTCGACAGCAAACCGCTTCATATCAGCAACGGGCACCACTTGAACAAGATCATCTTTTAGTGCCGGGTGGGTGGCCGCCGGTCTCATCACCGATGCATCTAGTTGCTTTAGCTTTGCCATGACTCTTTGGTTGAAAAAGTCAGTGATGTTGTTTGCCATCATCGGCATGAGCTGCACAGGATTAACCATTGCCATGGTGCTGATACGGCGAAGCATTTCACTTTCGTCGATTGTGGCCGCACTCCGAGCATCAAAGTCTGCGACGTTCAAGTAGATACGATCAGCAGACGGGTCCTTACCTAAGAAAACTGAAGCTACGCCGATGCGAGGGTCTTGCAGTGCCAGCTCAGGGTGACCGTTCCCCATGGTGATCTTGGCGAACTGCACCATTGCCCCACGCAGCTCTACCATTTCCACATCCGACAAAGCTTCACCGGACATCATTTTTTTCCAGTGCTTATCGACTTCCGGCATGTCTTTACCGAGACGAAGTCGAGGCTGGTTGCTCCAACCAGTCTTAGTCGAAATGACGTGATCAAATTTGGACGCTTCAATAGCAGCGGCAGCCACACGGATCTCAGACTTGTTCATTCCCGTTCCGACGCTTGCCGCATAGTCAGGCACTTGTTCAAACAAGTCATTGCCTAACCCCAGGAAAAATTCATCAGCTTGAACGCCGTTATTGTTGTTGGGTTTCCAAGTTCCTAAGTCGTCATATCTCCCAATTAGCGATTGCCGCAGTGAGGAGATTGCCCCAGCTTCGTTAAAATTTGCTGTCCCAAAGTTTGAACCAACAAGAGACATCATCGCTCGACGAGCCCGACCGCCTGATGTTGGGATAATCGTCGCACCCAACATGGGTTCACGCATGGTGCCTGACAGTTGAGCTAAAGCATCTGTAGATGTTGTGCCAACAATCCTCGGGACTTGTATCTCATAGGGGTTTTTGGGGCCTCGGGGTATGGGAGGCAGACCCAAAATCGAGTACATCGGCGGGTCTTCTTTGAACATGTCCCTGACACGAACTTGTTGCGACTTAGGGCCGCTAATCATTCCTCGATCAACCAAACCATGTTGGACTTTGCGTTCAAGGCTGGTCGCCCCGAGAGAAACACCAGCCGCTGCACCAGCAACTCCTAAAATGCCAAGCACTCGGGTTAACCAACCAGAGTCAGGTTGTGCGGCATGATGTGCGCCGATTGCTTCACCTAAAACGGGAGCTGTGTATGCCTGCTGTGTGGCAAAGTCTCCCGCAGCTCCAACGACATCTGAAAGCTGAAATCCGTCAGTAGCACGTTCCGACCATTGCTGGCCAAGAAGGCTTGACGGCAGCATGCCGGTAACCATTCCGGCAGCACCCAACAGCCCACGTTCTTTAACTGGACCGAAAATGCTTCCTTGTTCACCCTGTTCTGCTGGGGGTTCTGGAAGAACAGTGTCCTGCTCACTGAGCTGTTCCCTCTCGTCGGGAAGCATTCCGCCGGTGAATACCATTGTCTTTACCTACGGGCTTCGATCAAAGCTTCCATGACGAGTTGGGCCCACTCACGAGTTTCTTCAGAAACCTCAGGGTGAGTTGTTAACGCATCAAGAATCGCTAACCGTTGCTGATCACCAGCCTGTTGTTTTGGAGGCAAAGGCGCTTGACCCATTGCCATAGGTTGAGAGATAGGAACATTTGGTCGTTGCGTGGGAGCCATAACTCCCTGCGGCAGTAACGCTGGCCCTTCAACTGGTCGGCCTTCTTGCTGCGGGACGCCTCTTTCAGGTAACGCACCGGGACCTTCCATCCCGCCTTGCTGCTCAGGTGGGGCCATTGGTGGCAGCGAAGCTTTAAGGTCCGCTAGATCCGCTTTCTCTCCGTACGTGCCAGACTCAGGTTTGTTTACCGACTGGTTTTGCGTCGGTGTTTTCTCAATATCCATTTCAGCCATGAATAACCTCAGCCTCAGTTTCAATCCAGACTCGAGCACCGCAGCGGTCAGGGGTCTCTGAATGCACAATCGTGCATGGCCCCTGAACGGTTACTCGACGATGATGAGTCGAACCTTTGTATGTGCGGTCAATGATCGCCGGTTCGTTCTTCTTAATCTTTTGTTGGTGAACGTGGATAACGTGTTTCACTGGCAAGACTCGCAGATCTCATACCCGTCGATCGAGCACTCGATAGGAGTGTCGTCATCGAACGGATCTAACTCGGGTCGTTCCCCCATCATTTCGGTAGGGGTTTCCGTCATTTCCTGCGTGTCTGTCATCCACTCACCTGTGTTCCAAGCATTCCGCCCTCACCTGCGGGCATTCCCAAACGTGCTAAAAGCTCGGCTCCCCCCGGTGGAGCTGGCGGAACAGCTCCGCCGCCCTCTCCGGGAGGAGGAGCACCAGCCGGAAGTCCCGGATCCATTGGGGCTCCAAGCCCCGTTGGCACCTGCGCTTCCAACATCTCTTGTTCTGGTTTAACGATGTACTCCTCAAACAAGTCGAACAGGTCGTCGCCCTTCTCACGGGCACGAGCNATCTCAACCAAAGCCTCGTTAGGTACCAAACCTGACTCGAGACCTTGAAGAAGTTTCGCTAAAGCCATAGCCCTGAACTTCTCCACGTCAAGACGGGAACGTTCACGGCCAACGTCAGTCAAACCATCAATGTTTTCCTGAACGAATTCTTTNGAAACAAACTCTGCTTGCGAATACTGAATATGCAGCACAGCGGACTGTGCAGGGTCACGTCCCAAACCAAGCCCGTACTCCACTCGGAGACGATGCGAAGGATCAATATCGGTACGTGCGTTGTACTCCGACAAGAACTCTTGGTTACGGAGAATCCCNGCAGCTACTTTCGGGCCAGGAAAATACGCTTTGTCAACCTCGAGAGCGATACGCAAGGCACGTTCCATCTGCCGTTGCAGAATCTGGTGGTACGTCCTAATCGCCGTGTTCATCATCCCAGCAGAAGCCTCAAGGAACTTCGCTGAAGCAATCGACTGATCAATCTCACCAGGTCGACTCTTAGGCCAACGTCCACCAACGTGGATGCCTTCAATGAGTTGAGCCAAGTCGGCTTGAACATTCAACGATGACACTGCTGGCGGAACACGACCAATAGCGCCCTGCGGTCCCAATTCAATGAACGAGCCACCACCGTATGGCATTTCACCGATGAGGTCTTTCACGAAGATGTCCGAGTAGACAGCTTGGTCGGCGTAATCCAGAATTAAGCCCATCAGCCGAATGTGTGCTTCGAGAAGACCAATCACCTGATCGAACTGGCCACGTATCTCACCGTCAAGGGAAACACGAGACCCGATCACTACCGGGCATATGCCGGTCTTGTTTTCGATTCGTTCCAGCTCAACTGGCAACGGCACATCTTGTGACGAGCCGTAAGCCACTAACCCAGAAGCAGACGCCTGATACAGGCCAGTGAGGAGATACTCGTTTTCGTCGTAGTACTCGACAAGCACCACTTTGGTGTTTTCGTCAGGATCCCCATATTCGTTGTACTGGCCAAGAGCGTCACGCAGTTTGTCTTTGTAAGCGTTAGGGAGCTGAGTGAAATACACCTCCCGTGCAAACATGCAACGTCGAACATCGTCACCCGGACGGAAACCCGGCTCCGGGTAGCACTGCCGTGGGTCTCTACGTTCGATAAGTGGAATTTTCTGCTCAAGGTCGGGAACAATCGTCCACACCGACATGCCATACGCTGCTTTGTCCATCACTGATCGAGGGATCAGCATGTCCACTGCGTTAATGTCCATATATGAAACAGCTATCTGTTCCATCTTGGCAGCAACTTTCTTTGCTCCCTGGGTGGGACGATCTGGTTGCACCCGAACAGTAGGAACCAGCGAAGCGGACTCAGCGGTGTCCTCGAGCGCTACCTGGATCAGGTTCGGTGACCGAGAATCAACCCCCTCTTCGTCTGGGTCGAAAATGTCGAAATCACCACGGACCACACGGTCAATGGTTTCCATCCGAACATCACGGTCATAGTGTCGTGAACGCCACGAGGCGTACATGTTTGGAATCAGATCAACGTTAAGCATTAGCGCTGAACTTCAACAATGTCGACAAGGGTTCGTTCGATCTTACTCATCTTCCGTCCAGTCCTAATTTCAAACGCTTTAGCACGTACATCTGCCTGAGTTGCATCCTCCGGCATTGTGAAATAGATCGGTTTGTCGTTCTTTAACGTGGCACAAACAATTTCGTTCTCTGCTGCGGCCGCTTTGGCCCGTTGGAACGATCTCTTATTCTTACTTTTTTTGAACATAGGGGCCTCGTAGGCCCACCCGACAAGTGTCGCCTAGTTACTGGGATTCCAAATCTCCGAGTCAATGTTCATGGGCTGTGGGCCATCTTCGATGTCGTATTCTTCGACAGCACCATGCGGTTGTGCTTGCCCAACGGTCTGTCGACGGTATCCCCACTGACCACGAGTCATATGACCGGGTCGTTGGTCACGTAAATGAATTCCTCGAACCTCTTGGTTTTGGAAGTCCACCACACGTCTACGGCGTTTAATTCGATTCGGTACTCTCATACGTTCATGGAACATCGGTAGGTGGGCTCGGTTCATGAGATCTCTAACACCAAGATCAGCGAACCATAAGCTCATGACACGGTCACTGACAGCTCCCATTGGGAAAGCAATCAGCTCCTCCAACAACGGTTGAAACACCTGTGTAGTGGGAGCGTTACCCCACGGGATAGAAACCAAACCTGTTTCCATCAAAGGAGCCATTGACTCCACACCGAACTGTGGATCCCATTTATTGCCATGAGTGTGGTGAGGAACAACCCTCACTCCCCTCTTAGCGAGATGCTGTACCAGCTCCATGTCGTACTGCACGATCTGTGACTGCACACCGTTCGATTCGACTCTCCACTCAAACAGCGGATACCGGTCAGTCCAATCCAAAATCTGGTTCTTCATCTGAGGGGCCTTCATTGACTTAACAGCCAACGAGTCCACCAGATACCGTTTCCCGGTAGCAGGGTCTACCCCTATCAGAGTGAAAGCCGTGTACCCCGATCCTTTATTGGCCCCCGCCGGATCCAGCCCAGCAAAAAGACGCCACGACGGATCGTAATGACCTTGAACACGAGACGTGTCCTTACAAGCGTCAATCATCTCCTGAGTGAAACTTGCACCCAAGCCCGGAATATCGACCTGCTGGTAAATCAACTGGAAGTCCGCAGGGCGCATCTCCGAACGGTGAACCAGAGCTTGCGTGTACGGGAAATGCTCCGGCCACAACGTCTGCTCAGTCTCATCATCCATAATGCACGGATACCGCAAAACCTTGTAACCAGCTCGAGTTGCCAACGTCGAGTACACGTCACCCGGATTCACACGGGTACCAATCCAAATCGCACGACCCGTCTTACCGATACGAGACAGAGCTTCCTTGTCGAACCACTCCAACATTGCCGCAACCCGATCAGGGTTACGTTGATTATCCAATGTGGCAACGTCGTCGAACTTGATTACGTCAGCTCGACGACCGTAGATCTGTTGACCCACACCCAAAGCTGCGATCGTAGGGTCCTTCTCAGCGGTAGTACGCCCAGCAACATAAATAGATTCACTTGACCAATTTGACTGCCCGTCAGGTTTGAATGGGCCCCAATCCTCAATGGGATTAGGACCCCCCTCATACAGCTCAGGGTTCGTCAACATTTCCGAAATGGAATGCATAAACGTTCTAGCAAACGGCAACGACTTCGACACCAAAAGAGTCCGAAGGTTCGGATCCCGGCAAATGTCATACACCGTGTGCCACACCGTCACCAG
>PBPW01000024.1 GCA_002725545.1 Fidelibacterota bacterium
GCTTCTATGATCAAATCACATCCTTTAAGTAATTTATAATCATTGGTTGCTGTAACTCTCTTAAAGGCGCTATCTACCTTTTCTTTGTTTATTAAACCTCTTTTTTGCGCACCGTCAAGAATAGCTCTTATGCGATTTAAGCCACTATTTGCAATTTCCTCATTAACATCAACCATCACAACGTCTATACCAGCCAAAGCAGATACATGTGCGATACCATGCCCCATTAGCCCCGCGCCTAGAACTCCAACTTTTAAGGTTGGTGCTAATGAAATATTTTGGGGCCTGCTCACTCCTGAATTCAATTCGTTCAGCTGAAACCAAGTTGCTTTCATTATATTTTTAGATATATTTCCAATGGCGAGTTGTACAAAAAATCTTGATTCAATTCGAGATGCAGTATCAAAATCAACTAAAGATCCTTCAGTTAACGCACTTAATATTGCTTCAGGAGCTGGATAATTACCCCGGGTTTTTTTTCTTAGAACCGCTGGAGCGATAGCAATCATTTGAACATTTTCTGGGTGCTGCGCATTTCCTCCAGGAAATCTGTAGTTTTTTCGATCCCAGGGTTGCTTGAAATCAGCGTTTGAATCAATCCAAAATTTTGCTTTTGCAAACATCTCTTCTGTTGTGAGAGCTAACTCATCCATTATTCCGCTTTTAAAAGCCTCTTGCGCGCTCATTTGCTTCCCTTCCAATAATAATGGCAGAGATGATTCTAATCCAATCAGCCGAGGCAATCTTACCGTCCCTCCTGCACCTGGAAGAATTCCAAGATTTACTTCAGGGAATCCAAATCTAGCTACAGGATTATCTATTGCAATTCTGTAGTGACAGCAAAGAGCAAGCTCCATACCGGCTCCTAATGCCGTTCCATTTATAGCAGCAACAATTGGCTTTCCTAGCTGTTCAAATCTTCGCATTATAAGCTTACCAGCCTCTACGAATTCATAGCACGCCTTAGCTTCTCGTAAACTATATAGCATTTCAAGATCTGCACCTGCAAGAAAAGTTTTTTTTGCTGAAGCAAGAATTACACCCTTTAAATCTGATTCATTCTCAAGTTTTACAATATTTTCTAATAATGACTTAAAATAGTCTTCATCAATAAGATTGGCAGATTTTTCTGCCATATCCATTGTAAGGGTTACAATATTGTTTTTGTCTTTTGTGTAATTAAATTCCATTTATTATAGATGATTATATCCGTTCAATAATTGTCGCGATACCCATACCTCCTGCTATGCATAACGTTACTAACCCTACCGTTAAGTCGCGATATTCAAGCTCATCTAATACAGTACCCATCAACATGGAGCCTGTTGCGCCCAATGGATGTCCCATTGCAATTGCTCCTCCATTTACATTTAGATTGGCGGTGCTATTTAAATTCATTTCTTTCATAAAGCGTAATACCACTGCCGCAAAGGCTTCATTCACTTCAATTAAATCGATATCATTAATATTCATTTTTGCTCTCTTTAAAGCTTTCTTGGTTGCAGGGGCAGGACCAGAAAGCATAATTGTTGGATCGGTTGAGCACGTAGCTATGGATTTGATTAATGCTCGAGGTTTAAGCCCTAGTTCTTCTCCGATTTTTTTTGAACCAACGAGTGTTAAAGCTGCGCCATCTACAATTCCCGATGAATTACCTGCAGTATGTACGTGATTAATTTTTTCAACATTTGGATATTTTTCTTGAGCAAAAGCATCGTAACCCATAGCACCAACCTTTTCAAATGAGGGTGTTAACTTTGATAAATCGTTCATTGAAGCATCTGGTCTTATATGTTCATCCTTATCAAGAATAAGTAATCCATTTTGGTCATAGATTGAAACCATTGAAGCAAATTTTTTCTTGCGCTGAGCCTCTGAAGCTCTTTTTTGAGATTCCAAAGCAAAAGCATCAACGTCTTCTCTGGAGAAACCATCGATGGTTGCAATCAGATCTGCTCCAATCCCCTGTGGAACATAGTTATTATTCAGGCTAACCTTTGACTCAAATATCATTGAACCACCATCCGCCCCAATCGGCACTCTTGACATTGATTCTACTCCTCCTGAAACTATTAGATTTTCCCATCCAGAATTTATCTTCATAGCAGCAATATTTATTGCTTCTAAACCAGAGCCACAAAATCGATTGATTTGCATGCCAGGAACATCTACATCCCAACCTGCATACTGAGCTGCAGTTTTACCAATATTTGCTCCCTGATCATTAACAGGCATTACACAACCAATAACTACATCATCAATTCGTGAAGTATTAAAATCATGCTTAATTGATAAGGCAAGCATAAGCTTTGAGAGCAAGTCTGTTGGTGTTATTTCATTTAGAGAGCCATTTTTTCTTTTGCCTCGAGGAGATCGAATTGAATCAAAAATATATGCTTCATTGGTCATAATTTTCTCAAAAGTAATTTAAAGCTTGTTTTCCCCATAATAAAAAAGCAGAAAACAAATTTCTATATTAAATTTAATCAATTATCAATTAATAATTACCTTAATCAAAATGAGCAATTTGGCAGTATGAATCGAATAATTATATCAAATATCTTATTTTTTGTTGGAATAATTACTCTGCTTTGGTCNATAAAACGATTTATCGAGCGTAGGGAAAGATAATTTTGTCTTTGAAGAGTNCAGCCCTAAAGAAAAAAACAGGACCGTAGAAATCCTGGGAGCGGGGGAACAACCAGTTTTCTTATATAACGGCCCTGTTAAAATCCACTAAAAGTTATTTACGCATTAAACTTAGGACAAGTATTTTTTATATTAATCAAAAACGTTAATTTTTAAAATGCTGCAATCATTAATTAATATCGATAAGAGTATTTTCAGTTTTTTTAACTCTACAATTTCTAATCCGATTTTTGATGTGTTTTTTCCTATAATTACAAACCAAGATATTTGGACTATTCCCATCTTGATTGGAGTAATCATTCTATCAATTAAAGGAGGCAAAAGAGGAAAGATTAGCTCAGCAATTTTGGTTATAGCAATTATTTTAGCGGACTATTCTTCAGCTCAAATCCTAAAACCATTTTTCCAGCGACTCAGNCCTAGNCATGAACTAATCGATGGCATAAGGCTTCTAGTGCCGAAAGGGGGTAAATACGGATTTGTCTCATCGCACGCTGCAAATATCTTTGCTGCGGCAACGGTGCTGAGTTACTTCTATATAAAATATAAAAAATTATTTTTTACAATTGCTGTACTGGTAGCATTTAGTAGGGTCTATGTAGGTGTACATTACCCGGCAGATATTTTCTTTGGCAGTTTGCTTGGTTATGGACTGGCTTGGATCGTGCTTACTGCATGGGTTATGATAAAAATGAGAAATTTAAAGGCAGGTAAAAACTGGGTGGAATACTAATTTGGTAATTTATCTTCCGGTGGGTTCATAGGGTATTCTCCAAAACCATCCTGCTCCGGCGAAACTATCTTGCCGTGCTCATTTTCATATCTAATTATATTATCCTTAAGAGCAGATAAAAATGCTTTGGTGTGCTGAGGGGCCATAATAACCCTAGAGTGAACTTTCGCCTTGGTTACTCCAGGTAATATTTTTGTAAAATCCATTACAAACTCAGCTGGAGAATGCGTCACAACTACGAAATTGGAATATTCGCCTTCGCTGGTTTCTTGAGATAGTTCAATATTTATTTGTTGAATGTTTTTTTTATCTTCCATAATAATTTATCTCTGTTTTTTCTGTTTTTTGCTTTGATTAAAATCTTCCCATTCCTCTTCTATACCCTCAAAATCTTCATACCCTTTGATTTCTTCATCTTCTGCTTTTTGCTTATAAATCTCCATCTCAGTCTCATAAAGGCTAAAGATATCTTTCTTTTTTTCAAAGTCATTTGGATCAACATCCTCTTCATCATCTGGCTCAAGTCTTTCAACATCTTCGCTGTAAACTTTTTGATCAAAAAAATCAAGATCTTCAATCAGACCATTGGCCATTAAATACTCTAAGAAGTCGAGGTATTTTCGATCCTTTAAGTCGGTTTTACAATGTACGCAAGTAAGCGACTCTTTAATATCAACTTCTTCAAGAGTTGCTCCACAAGTTGGACAGATTATTCCTTCAAGCATTAATTTATTCCTATTAAATCGGAAAGGAATATAATCGGAGTGTCATAGCTGGTCAATCACTTTCATTCAAGAGTTTGCAATTTTTTTATATAACTCTTTTTCAATTTTGCTGAAGTTTTTATTTCTTCTATTTTTAACAATTTCTGCAGTCAGAATAAATTTATCAATATCTATTCGTTGATGTTTTTTATTTACGTACCATGAAAAAGGGGGAAGTGTTTTAGGAATAAAACCATATGAAGCGATCATTGAAGCAGCTCCAATTACAGATCCTGTATTAATAAGCGTTCCAATGGCAGTTTTAACATGGTCCCCTATAAAACATCCAACGTGCAGACTTTTTGAATCAACCAATTCATCGTTTATATGAACTTTTACAGGGCTATAATTATTTTTTAAATTACTGTTGGTCGTCCCAGCTCCCAGGTTTACCCATTCTCCTAAAAATGAATTTCCTAAGTGTCCGTCATGTACTTTATTTGTATAACCTTGAATAATTGAAGAATCTAATTCGCCACCTATTTTACATTTTTGACCGATAATAGTGTTTTTTATTTTTGTCAAAGGATTTATTATTGTGCTAGCGCCAATGAAAGCTGGTCCTTCAATATAAGTCTGAGCATAAATCGAAACGCCACTATCAATAATAACAGCACCATTTTCAGCATTAATTAATACACCCGGCATAATGCTGGCATTATCAATGTATATATTTTTAGAATTTAGCAAATCTATATGTTCATAATCTTTTGGATTAATTGGACTTAATCTAGCAGCATCATAATTGATCGTTTCAGGAATTTGATTAATTATATCCCACAAATATTCGCATGAAAGAATTTCAATTTCTTGTGATTCANCCTCTTTAAAATCAGATTGAAGAGGNCCTCCTTTTGCAATCCAGTTTTTTGCATGACTTGATGATAGATTAGCGGCTACTAATTTATTTTTTGATCGAAAAACTGTATCCTCTTGAAAAAGTGATTTAATGCTNTTTTCAGACCATATCACCGAACCTGACAACCATAGCCCATCTTCATAATTTTCAGGATTAACTTCATGATTTTCATGAACTTCAGAAGCTAAATCAGCCAATTCGTCTCTTACAATTAGCGATATGGATTCATTAGGGAATAAACTGCAAATACGATCCAAAAATGTTTCCGAACCTATCCTTATATCAAAAACTGTCCTGGTAGAGGAAATCGGGGCAAAATTAAGTGCTTGCTGATCTTCAAAAACGTAAATTTTCATTCTATTCCTAAAATTTGAAAAATTTCCTTAAAACCGCTCTCAGCTAATTCCTCACCTTTTCTGCGGACCATTATATTATAAAATTTTTCTCCTTCTTCGCTATAAAAACCTAATTTGAGNGGTGAGCTTACAGCTCTTGTTAAAGTAGCAGAAGCCGAAGAAAATTCCTGATTAAGATCAAGGACTGCATCAACATTTATATCATTACAAGTTCTAATCAATTCTTTATTTGGCAGTCCCCATCTATTTAGATCTTCCTCTGAATAAAGAATATAATCATCAAATTCAGATATATCAATTAAACTACCTATTGTTGTTGGTCCAACAATTTTTAAATTTCTTTTCTTTCTTGGGCCAAGCGCATTTTTCATTGCAAAAATGAATCTTTTCGCAAGATCAGATTCTGTTGCATGCTCAGGAAGGATAATTAAATAGCTCAAAGGAATTTTGCCTCTTTTTTTTAAGGACAATGATCCGTTACTCTGTTTTTTCTTTGTTGTTATTCTATGCCACCAGAGCGCAGCTTTTGTTGTATCAAATTGATTCATATTTAATTAAATAATACTTCTTAGGCTTCTAAATCAAAGTCAAAATTGTATTAACTTCATTCACTGTTAAAAGGATAAAATGCATTGAATGTAAGAAAAAAGATGTTTTGGGGCGGTTTGGGCTGGGTACTTGGAGGCCCAATTGGTGCAATTATAGGCTATTCGCTCGCAGGGATGAATCCTCAATCTAATGCTTCTAATAATTTTTTTGAATCTAGAGCTTATCCCAAAACACAACCNGGTGATTTCATGGTTTCATTATTGGTTCTTTTTGGAGCAGTTATGAAAGCAGACAATAGAATGCTTAAGTCTGAACTGGATTTTGTTAAACAATTTTTATCTAAACAGTTTAGCAATAAAGAGGTTCGTGATTTTATGACTCTTTTTAAAGATATCACGAAACAGAGCTATCCTTTGAAAGATGTATGTAGGCAAATAACCAGATCTATGGACCANCCTAGTAGATTAGAATTAATTCATATTTTATATGGCCTTTCACTTGCTGATGGAGATATACATCCGAATGAGGAAAAATTGATNCATACAATATCAAATTATCTAAATATTAATCAGAATGATTATTCTTCAATTAAAGCGATGTTTATTAAAGATTTTAAATCTGATTATAAAATTCTTGAAATTTCTTCAAATTCAAGCGATGAGGAAGTAAAAAAAGCATACAGAAAAATGGCTGTAAAATACCATCCGGATAAAGTAAGTCATCTTGGTGAAGAAGTAAAATCCTTAGCTGAAGAAAAATTCAAAATGGTAAACCAAGCGTATAATAATATTAAAAAATCACGTAACGTAAACAGTTAGCATAAGGTTTTATAAAACAATGTCAAAAAAAGCTGGNAAATATCCCTTTACTCGTGGAGTATATGAAAAAATGTATAAGGATAGGCTATGGACAATGAGGCAATATGCTGGATTTACATCTGCAGTTGAGTCAAATAAAAGATATCAATATCTTATTAAGCAGGGAGTCTCAGGTCTTTCTGTTGCATTTGATTTACCAACACAAATTGGATACGATTCAGATCATAAAATGGCGCTTGGNGAAGTAGGAAAAGTGGGAGTTCCTATTTGCTCAAAGTATGATATGGAAAAACTATTTAAAAATATAGANCTTGACAAAATTTCCANTTCGATGACNATTAATTCCACGGCAGCTATATTACTTTCCTTTTATATTGCTTTAGCAGAAAAAAATGGACTGTCTATCAATAAATTAAATGGAACTATTCAAAATGATATATTAAAAGAATATATAGTAAGNGGTACATATATATACCCCCCAGATCCATCAATGAGATTAATTACGGACATCTTTTCTTTTTGTGAAAATTATATGCCAAAATGGAATCCTATTTCTATATCAGGNTATCATATAAGAGAGGCTGGTTCAACAGCTGCGCAAGAGATTGGCTTTACCTTNGCAAATGGTATAGCATATGTCCAANCCGCAATCGATCNNGGCTTAGACCCAAATAAATTTGCCCATCGACTATCGTTCTTTTTTAATTCTCANAATGGTTTTTTAGAAGAAATAGCAAAATTCCGGGCCGCTAGAGAAATATGGGCAAAGATAATGAAAGAAAGNTTTAATGTCACAAACGAAAAAGCTTTGCTTTGTCGATTCCATGTTCAAACTGGAGGCTCAACNCTAACAGCTCAACAAACTCAAAATAATATTGTACGCACTACAATACAAGCCATGTCTGCTATTTTAGGCGGTGCCCAGTCATTACATACTAATGCATACGATGAAGCATTGGCTCTTCCAACAGATCATTCAGCTAAAATCGCATTAAGAACGCAACAAATAATTGCCCATGAAACAGGTATACCTCACTATGTTGATCCTTTAGGAAATAGTGAGCAGATTGAAATACTTACACAAAAAATAATTGAAGAAACTAGCTCAATAATTGATCAAGTAGATAATTTAGGTGGGGCTATTAAAGCTATTGAAAAGGGATGGATACAAAATGAAATAGCAAAAAGTGCTTATAGCTTTCAAAGGGATATCGATAATAAAAAACAAATAATCATAGGTCTCAACAAATTTACAGAAGATGAAAATATTGACCCCAACTTGCAAAAAATTGATAGCTTAGCAGTGGAGAAACAAATTGATCAGGTTAAAAAACTAAAAAATAAAAGAGATAATCAGTCGGTAAAGAATAAAATTAAATCTATAGAGTCGTGTGCCTTAACGAATAATAATTTGATTCCTAAAATCATAGAAGCGGCTAAAGCCGAGTGTACCCTTGGCGAGATCTCTGATGCATTAAGAAAATCTTTTGGGGAACATAATCAGGTTTAAATTGTTTGTAATTTTAAATAGAAATATTTAACATTTATTTATACAAATTGAATAATTTAAAATTAATATTGAATTAATTAGGTTTTCTTATGAGCAAAATGATTTTACAGATATTTGTTTTTATGTTCATTTTATCGTGTTCACAACAAACAGCTCCTCCATTAAACTTGGAAAATGAGCAAAAAATAAATCAAGAATCAGATAGTGAACGGGCTAACCTACCAGAGCCTCCAGCTGCTACATTCGCTACTAAAGAGCAATCGGAAATACAAACCAACGATGAGCAACAGGATTCAGGGCCTACACCGGAACCCATTGAAACACCTACCGAAATGGATCCAAAAGATGAATTAAAACTCGCTCCTATTCTTTATGAAGATTTTGCATGGGAAAAATATATGGTTGAGCCTGGTGACTTCTTAGTAAAGATTGCGAAAAAAGAATATGGTGATTTTAAACTTTGGAAATACATCTACGAATGGAATAAAGAACAAATAGGAGATAATCCTAACGTAATTTATCCATATCATTTTTTTGATTTACAAAAAGAACGTCTTGCAGCAAAGACTGCTGATGCATCATACTTTGATTATGTTGTGCAGCCAGGTGATAATTTGTGGAATATTGCAGGCAGACAATATGGAGATGCAAAATCATGGATTATCTTATTGCAAGATAATGAAGAATCAATTAAAGCATCTGCGGGTATTCTCAGCCCTGGAATGGTCCTCAAATTAAGAGACAAGCTCGATCCAAACTCCTAAATTCGAAGCTTTCGGCTTCTATTGTAGCTGAATCTTTAAAAAGATCTTCCCTTAAAAACAAGATTGTGTATGTGGAGAGCCTACCTTCAACAAACACGTATGCATGGAATCTAATAGATAAAGGAAAAGAATCTGGTATTATCCTAACTAGCAATCAATATGATGGAAAAGGTCAGCGAAATAATAACTGGCTTTCTTCTATTCAAGGGGGAATAACTTTTTCATTGTTTTTCAATAGAAAACTGCCCTCAAATCAGCTTGGCGTTCTTCCTATTCTTGCCGGTCTATCTATTCAAGAAGCAATGTTAAATCATGCTATTACAGTTTCCCTAAAATGGCCAAATGATATTTTGCTAAAAAATAAAAAGATTGGAGGTATTCTTTGCGAATCAAACACAAGAGGCAAAGTTTCAAAATATATTATTATCGGCATAGGAATGAATGTCAATGATGATCGAAAGAGCTTAAATGAAAATAGTTTACTTCATGCATCTTCTTTGAAAATAGTTTATAAAAAAGAATATGAGCGCGAAAAAATCATTGCATCAATCATTGATCAGCTTGAGGTTAATTTGAATTCATTCCCAATGAACTCAAAAGATATAATCAAAAAATGGGAGCTAACCTGCTCGCACATCAATAAAGAGGTCGCATTTAAAAACAATTCTTTATCAGTTTCAGGTATTTTTAAAGGCTTGAATAGCGATGGAAGTGCAAAAATTTTAGTTAATAAACAACTTAAGAAATTAACTAGTATTCAAATTACTTAATTTTTATAGATAGGTGAAATCTTAGCTTTGATTTCAAAATTTTCATATTCTTCTGAAAGTTTTTTTTGCAATTCGGTTTCAAGATCAAAAATATCTTTCCTTGTCATACCAATAGATACATTCACTCCAAAAAGAATAAGATTGTGATTATTAGTATTTACTATTCGAATATCATGAAAATTTGTTATTCGATTATCGTTTGAGTACAGTGATGTTAGCTTATCGTCGACTTGCTTAACCATTGGATTTTCAGGATAAACCGGATCAATATGAATTGTAGGCTCAACACCTAAATTCTGTTCTAATTTTAATTCTACATCTTCTGATATATCATGAGCCTCAGCAGCGGTCTTTCGACCATCGATTTCAACATGAAGGCTTATATACTTATCATGACTGTAATGGTGCACCACAATATCATGCACCCCAAGAGTATTTGGAACATCTAAAACAATTTCTCGAATTTTATTCAGCTCGTCAGTTTTGGGAGGAGTGCCAATTAGATCATCTACTGAATCTTTCGCAATATCAAATCCTGTATAAATAAGTAACAATGCAACTGCAAGGCCAACCCAACCATCTATCGTTGAAAAGCCATATTTTCCTGCAATCAGAGCTCCAATAACGAGAGTGCTTGATATCGCATCTAGCCTATGATGCCAGGCATCTGCATGTAAGAGGCCAGAAGCTATTTTTGATGAAAGAAACTTTGCAAATCTTGCGGTTATTTCTTTGATGATGATTGTTACAATAATTAATGCAATCATCCACCATTCTGGTGTTAGAATTTCAGGATTTCTTATTCGATCTATAGCAACTTCAAAAAGCTCAACACCAGCTACGCAAAGCAATACAGCGATGATTAAGGTAGCAATATATTCAGCTCGGCCATGGCCATAGGGATGGTGCGCATCAGCAGGTTTATCTATTTGTTTAAATCCCCAAATTACAATAATTGATGTAATCATATCAGACAATGTATGAATAGCATCCGCAATCAAGCTTATTGCGCCAGTTATGAGTCCAATTGAGAACTTAATACAAAATAATAAAAAGTTTACAGCGATGGAAACTCTACCTTGAAAGATTCCAATATTGGCACGGTAGAACTGACTGCTTTCTTTTGAGTCAGGAATAAATTTACTTATTATGAATTCAAACATGCGCTANGGCGCTACAGAAAAGAAAATAAATCTAGGAATCGTATGCTGCAATTCCAGTTTCGTGTTCACCAATAATCAAAGTGTGCATTTCGTGTGTGCCCTCATAAGTAAAGACTGATTCTATATTTGCCATATGNCTGATGGGAGAGTAGTCAATAATTATTCCATTTCCTCCAAGCATTTCTCTTGCTGTTTTAGCAATCTCTCTAGCCATAACGCAATTATTTCGCTTAGCCAAAGAAACCTGTTGAAACGTCATCTTATTCTCATCTTTTAGTCTTCCAAGTCTGTAAACTAGCAACTGTGATTCTGTGATTTGAGTAACCATTTCAGCTATTTTCTGCTGAGTTAATTGATAGCCAGCAATCGGCTTGGAAAACTGCTTTCTTTCTTTTGCGTANTTTAAAGCAGTATTATAACAATCAACAGCAGCTCCGACCATTCCCCATGCAATTCCATACCTTGCTTGCGTAAGGCAGCTTAAAGGCCCTTTTAACCCTTCAATATTAGGGAGTCGTGATGAGTCTGGAACTCTGACATCCGACATAGATAACTCAGAGGTAATAGATGCACGTAAACTGAATTTTCCATGCAGATCATTAGAAGAAAAACCTTTTGTGCCTTTTTCAATTAAAAACCCCCTTATTATAGAGTTTTCATCCTTAGCCCAAACTAACGCTACATCGGCAATGGANCCATTAGTAATCCACATTTTGTTTCCATTTATAATCCAATCATCCCCATCTTTTTTACAAGTGGTTATCATCCCACCAGGGTTTGAGCCAAAATTTGGCTCGGTCAAACCAAAGCACCCTATTTTTTTGCCCNATCCTAAATCGCTTAACCATTTATCTTTTTGATCATCTGAACCAAAGGCATGGATTGGATACATTACNAGTGAGCCTTGAACGCTGGCAAAAGATCGCAAACCTGAATCTCCGCGCTCAAGCTCATGAAGAATTAAACCATAAGCTACATTACTAACGTCTGCACCACCGGAAGAATGAGGAAGTGAAGACCCAAAAAATCCTAAATCACCTAATTTTAATGCAAGATCAGTAGGGAAGGTCGCATTTTCATAATGATCATTGATAATAGGCATAAATTCTGACTGCACAAAGTCATATGCTGTTTGNTGAATTAAAATCTCTTCTTCNGTAAGAAGATCTGTTATATTATAAAAATCTGGTCCTAAATTTTTCATAAGATNGTTGTTGNAATGGTATAAATTACAATCTTTTCGTCCTTATTTTGAAACAATCTCTCTTTGATTTGAAAGNGACATGGAAATCAAAAAAGGATCTTTTTGCTGGGCTAATTGAAAAACTTGTTTTGAANCAATACTGTTCCAAGAATTTTCTATAAGAATTTGCCCCACTACTCCGCCTAATGTATTGCCTGGCCCTAATACTACCAACCTATCCG
>PBPW01000025.1 GCA_002725545.1 Fidelibacterota bacterium
TTTCTCCTTAGTTTTATTAATATTATAAGGTATAATTACATTAATACATTAATATATATGGTATAATATTATTAATAATTTATAATATTAACCTAATACNAATAAAAAAATAGAAATAATTAATATATNTTCATATCTTGTTAATAATGTATAACTATAAGGANAGTAAAATGAAAAATNTAGGTATAATAGTTTCTGCGTTAATAATTACTGTTAGTCAATTAATTGCAAATGATGAAGCTGANGTAANAGAGATTGTNAATAAACATTGGGAATATCAGAATAATAAAAACTGGAAGAAGTTTGTTGAGACTTTGTATTCAGGAGGTACAATGAATGGAGATTCAAATGGTTCCTTCTGGTATATGCAAGAGTCAACTGTAGCTGCCGTTACNGAAGGTCAGGCTTCTAATAATAAATTTAATTTTAAACCAAGATATATTGAGATAGATATTCTTGAAAAGGGCAGCGTTGCTGTTGCATACTACTATTTAGTGGGTTCATATACTATTAATGGCCAAGAAAAGAGCGACTATAGAACTAGGGTTAGCCAAATTTTTGTTAAAGAAAAGGGTGCCTGGAAAATTAAATCTGGGCACTTTACGCCTCTTTATAGCGGAAGCGGTATACCAAATTAAATATTATTTAATATTAAATTTTTCTTTCAAAGGTAGNAGATCAATAATTGTTGATTCTTTGTAGGTTGAAAGTACGACATTTGACTGTGTTCTAGATACCCCAGGCCAGTTTTGGATTTCATACAATAGGTCTTCAAAAGCCTGGGAGTTCTCAACCCTGACTTTTAATATATGCGAGCCTCTACCAGTCACTGAGTGGCATTCTAAAACAGCATCGGTCTCTTGAGTTTTTTTGACAAATTTATCGTAATGGTCAGAATGTTCACTTACAATAAAGATATAAGCTGTTAAGTCTAAATTTGCTTNTTTATGGTTTAATATAGTAGAAAATTTGTTTATGATGTNTTTTTCTATAAGTTTTTTTATTCGNTCGCTAACTGCAGGAATTGATANCTTTACATCTTTTGCTATATCGCTAGCAGTAGCTCTACCATCTTTTTGAAGGATTTCAAGAATTTGAATATCTACTTTATCCATTAATACACCTCAATTATAAGTAAACGAGTATACTTTATATTATTAAATAAATTGCATAAAAACTTAAAAAGATTAAGAATAATTAATAAAATTAATTCTATTTCTAAAATTTAGAGGCTATAGTAATGCCATAAATAGAATTGCTGTTTGAATAGGTGTATGTATTAAAATCTACGATTAGATTATCAAATTCATACCCAACCCCCATACCAACATCACTTAATAAAACATCAATAAATTGATTACTTTTGATTCGATGTATTCTATTGGAAGACATTCCGCCTTTTATAAAAATATTATTTTTTGTTTTATATAGAGCAGANAGGTGATATGAATTATATTTTAAACCCTGATGGNTAATTTGATCCAGTTCAATTTCAATGGGATAATTCTNTAGTGATTTAAATATAGAAAAAACGATTGAACCTCGCAGGGGTTCTATTGTTTTTTCATATGAATCTATCATTCTTCCATGATTTTGAAATGTAAGCCCCATTGAAAATCGTCTAGTGTGCAAGAGTAAGCTAGGAGAAACAGTGATAGCTTTTGCATTTGAATTTTCAATTTGACTCAAAAAAAGTCCATTANTAAGACCAAAAATCAATTTATCTTTATATAAAAATTTTGCATATGCCATTTGAATATGTGTATCGCTTGCAGAAAAATTTCCATTTAGTATATTATCAGAACTTCTGGATTCAAAAATACCATAACTAATATGTTTAATTGAAACACCAAAATGGTGATTAAAAAGAATTCCATTCGCAATTACAGATTGTGCATTAATATCTGCTGGATATTTAATCAAACTCAATTTAAATAATCTATTTGAATTAACTAGCATAGCTGCATTTCTAAATTCATTTTGATATGAAAAAAGATAGCCTCCNCCTGATAATCCTATTGTGCTACTATGTGTCCACGAATCAAGTCCTGATAGCGTTGATTGGGATATCAAGAATGAATTTAAAATAATTGATAGGAGTAGTTTTCTTATCATAATAATGAAACTGGGTTTACATCTATAATCAATCTTGATTTATTTTTATTAATCACTTCTTNCGCATTTTTTAAAGTATTTTTGTAGAGGTTTTGCAGTTTAGATCCGCTTGGGTCATATTTCTTATTTGATTTAATTACTATTTGCATCCTGTATTGATCTTTTAACTTTTCTCTATAGCAATATGCNGGACCAAGCTTTTCGATNCCTAAAGGAAGTGATGGTATTTTATTGTTGAGTTTTTCAATAGAGGTTTCTACATCTTTTTTGATTCTTCCACGAATTTCTAATCGAACCAACCAGCTGTAGGGTGGATAATTTAGTTCGCTACGCTCTTTTAGGCACTCNTCATAATAATTAACCAAGTCAAGTTTTGATGCAAGCTTAATTACTTGGTTATTTGAATTATAAGTTTGAACTACTACCTCACCAGGAATATTTCCGCGACCTGCTCTACCTGCCGCTTGATAAATTAACTGAAAAACTCTTTCTCCTGACCTAAAATCAGGGAGAAATAAGCCAGTATCTGAATTAATTATTCCAACTAGTGTTGTATTAGCGAAATCAAGACCTTTTGCTATCATTTGCGTCCCGATTAATATATTAATTTCATTATTAGAAAATTTTTCAAGTGTTTTAAATATCTTTGAAGCAGTTGGCGTAGAATCTAAATCTAATCTATCAATACAAATATCTGGGAAAAAATTTTCTAATTCATTTTCTACTTTCTGAGTTCCCGTACCACTTAATTGAACATTGTAACTTTGGCAAACATTGCACCTATCAAACACTTTTAATGAATAATTGCAAAAGTGACACTTAAGCGAATTGTCAATTTTATGATATGTCATTGATAGCTTACAGTGCGGACATAAAGCAATCTCACCACATTNGATACANTGTAAAATTGGAGCAAACCCGCGTCGATTATGCAAAAGAATTATTTGTTCATTTTTATTAATTCTATCTTTGATTTTTTGTATCATGAATTCNGAAAAGATTGAACCATATTTCTCTGTTTTTTTATTTTCTTCAATCATATCAACNAGATGAATAGTGGGCAATTTTGCATTACCAATTCTGTCTGGAAGATTTAAATATTTATATTTATTNTTTTTATAATTATAATATGATTCAATACTGGGTGTTGCGCTAGATAAAATTACTGTTGCATTACTTATTTTACCCCTCATTAATGCGACTTCTCTTGCATGATATTTTGGATCTGGAGCAGTTTGCTTGTAAGAGCTTTCTTGTTCCTCATCAACAATTATCAATCCAATATTTTTAAGAGGCGTAAAAATTGCTGAACGGGCACCTATAATAATTTTATAATTACCTTCACAAATTTTTCTCCATATCCATCCTCTAGATGATGTGGATAATTTAGAATGCCAAGTCTCGACAATATCTCCAAAAACCGATCTNAACCTGCTAGCAATTTGGGGAGTTGTAGAAATTTCTGGCAGTAAAACAATCACAGATTTTCCATTTGATATTGCATGCTTTGCAGCTTCAATAAATACTTCGGTTTTTCCGCTACCAGTAACTCCGTGTAGTAAAAATGGATCAAAAATACCTTTATCTAAGGATTGGCATATTTTATCTGTCGAGTTTTTTTGATCATTAGTAAGTTGAATTTTTTTATTACTATCTGAAATAGGTAAACTATATATGTCTGGAATAATTGTTTTTTTTACTATTTCAATTGCNCCTTTAGATTCAAGAGCTTTACATATTGATAGGGGATATTTTGTNAACTTTTTTAAATCGCTAATTGGTGATAATTTATTTTTTGATTTTAAATATTTATAAATCTTTTTTTGAATCTTTCCAGAAATCCTACTTTCATAATTTGTTGAACCAATCTTTACATAGGTTCGTTTCTTTGGTTCGTAGGTAGTGCTTAAGTTGGAAGGTAGAGCTACCTTCGCTGCCAATCCAATAGGTGTGTTGTAATAACTAGAAAGCCAATTGATTAGCTTCCAAAGCTTTTTATCGATAATGGGTTTTTCATCAAGAAGTGAATTTATTTCTTTAGTTGCACCTTGAAATTTTTTTTCTGAATAACAATTAACAACGATTCCATTTACATTTCTTTTTCCAAGGGGCGCATTAACTGTGGAGCCAATTAATATTTTATCTGAAAGCTCAGATGGTATCTTATAAGAAAAAATTTGAAAGCTTGAAATAGGAAATGATACATCGGCAAACATAATTTAATTTACCGATATAAAAGCATACTAACCTTTTTTTAGAGCAAAAAAATTAGGCTTGAATGACATATACTTTTATTTCCTGCTGCTTACCATGAGATAACTTAATGGGTACACTATGAACACCTAATTCTTTAATAGGTTTATCAAGAAGAATGGACTGACGATCGATTTCTATATCCTTTTCAGTAAGCGCTTTATGAATGTCCAGGTTAGTCACTGAGCCAAACATTTTTTCTTCATCACCAGTTTCAACTTCAATTGATATCTCAACCTTTTTTAAGAGCTTAACTATCTCTTCATTTGCTTTTAGGTCTCTATCAGCTTGTTTTTGAGCAGTTTTTTTCTGTTCTGCTGCAAGCGCAACATTTCGCTTTGAAGATCGAACTGCAATGCCTCGAGGAAATAAAAAATTCCTAGCATAACCTGGCTTTACATTTACTATATCTCCTATTTCGCCTAATGATTCATGTTCTTTTAATAATATTACTTCCATAATTAGCTCTCAATACTTGTATTGGTGTATGGCATAAGGGCGATATTGCGAGCTTTTTTTATTTCTCGCACTAACTTTCTATGCATTTTAGCACTTGTACCTGTTACCCTGCGGGGCATTATCTTGCCTTGGTCAGTAACAAATCTTCTCAATAATTTTACATCTTTATAATCTATATCTGTAATCGCATTTTCTTTGAAATAACAAAATTTACGTTTGTTTTGAAACGCCATAATTAGCCCTCCTCTTTATCTGCTTCAGTTTCAGTAGACTCTTCTGGTTGTTCTTCAGTGCTTGATTCTGCTTCAGTTTCAGTAGACTCTTCTGGTTGTTCTTCAGTGCTTGATTCTGCTTCAGTTTCAGTAGGAGAAGATTTTACAGAATCGTCATCGGTGCTGTTTTTTTTATTTTCTTCATTAGTTAAATCTTTTTCTGATTGAGCTTCAGGTTTTTTATCAAGNAAAACTGTTTGATTTCTGAGAATTGATTTTTGAAGCACCATAAATCTCTCAAATCTTTCAAGATTTTCAATAGATTCAGTTTCAAAGTGTAGNAATACATATGANCCATATTTGTGTTCATTAATATTATATGCNAGTCTCTTTTTTCCCCATTCAAAATGATTAATAACTTTAAAACCATATTCTGAAATCTTTTCTGAAACTGTTTTCATTGCTTTGTCAAGCCTGCTTTGTTCAAAGTTTGGGTTAACTATATATAAACTTTCATAATATCTCATTTAAATCTCCTTCAATTCTATGCGATCAGTGGCGCTATAACTAATGACACTACGGACATAAGTTTAATTAATATATTTAGAGATGGGCCTGAGGTGTCTTTAAATGGATCACCTACTGTATCTCCAACTACAGCAGCTTTATGCGCTTCAGAACCTTTTCCGTATGATTCCCCATCAATATTAAGACCTTCCTCAACCATTTTTTTCGCATTATCCCAAGCTCCGCCTGCATTAGATTGAAAAATTGCCATTAATACACCACAGACAGTCACTCCTGCTAATAAGCCTCCCAGCATTTGNGGTCCAAGATCGCTTCCAAATAATTTTGGTCCAAAACCNAAAACAACTGGCGTAATCACTGCAAGTAGACCAGGTAAGACCATTTCTTTTATTGCTGCTTGTGTGGAAATTTCAACACACTGACCATGATCAGCTTTCATTAATCCTAACTCATAAACTTCACGATCCTTTTCAGACCATTTTGATTCTTCACTTTTATTTAAAATTTCTAGAGCTGATTTAAGTTCAGGAATATCTCTAAACTGTCGACGAACTTCTTCAATCATAGACATAGCTGCTCTTCCAACAGCCCCCATTGCCATTGATGAAAAAAGAAACGGAAGCATTCCACCAACAAANAATCCAGCCATAACAGCAGGATTTGCTATATCAATTCCTTTATCAATAATTCCGCTCTTTACCATATAAGCCGCAAATAGTGCTAGTGTGGTTAATGCTGCAGAGCCTATAGCAAACCCTTTACCTATTGCAGCGGTTGTATTACCTACAGCATCTAGCTTATCTGTCCTTTCGCGAACTTCGGCTGGAAGCTCTGCCATTTCAGCAATGCCTCCGGCATTATCTGAAATAGGCCCATATGCATCTACCGCAAGTTGAATTCCTGTATTAGCAAGCATTCCTAATGCTGCCATTGCTACACCATAAAGTCCTGCAAAATAATGAGCACCAACAATACCTGCAGCAATAATCAAAATAGGCCCAGCTGTTGACTGCATACCAACACCAAGACCTGCGATGATATTTGTTGCGGGACCTGTTAATGATTGTCGGGCTATTGAAAGAGTTGGTGATGTATTTGTTCCAGTATAATGCTCTGTAATCATACCAATGCCAAGACCTGCAAGTAAACCAATAGTTGAAGCCCAGAAAACACCTAAATTTGTATACGAATTATCACCTAGGGTAAATGAGCTAGGCAAAAGATTTGAAATTAAAAAATACATTACAGCAATCATAATTGCAGATGAGCCAAATTCGCCAATATTTAATGCTTTTTGTGGATTACCACCCTCTTTAACAGAGACAAGAAATGTACCAATAATTGAAACAATAATACCTGAAGATGCAATTACTAATGGCAATATAACAAATGAGGCATCAAACGATCCGAAAGACAAAATTGTAGCTCCAAGCACCATCGATCCAATAATGGATCCAACATAAGATTCAAAAAGATCGGCTCCCATTCCAGCAACATCTCCAACATTATCTCCTACATTATCTGCAATTGTTGCGGGATTAAGCGGATGATCTTCAGGGATACCAGCTTCAACTTTTCCAACTAAGTCTGCGCCAACATCCGCGGCCTTTGTATAAATACCACCACCTACTCTTGCAAAGAGAGCAATTGATGAGGCACCCAATGAAAAACCAGAAATCACATTTAAAATCTTATCATAATCGCTACTAAAATATGATAGATAAAACATAAATAATATACTTAGACCAATGACTCCAAGACCAACAACGGATAGCCCCATAACTGATCCACCGGTAAATGCCACATTCAAAGCAGGAGCAAGGCCTGTTCGGGCTGCATGAGTGGTTCTATTATTTGCCTTGGTAGCTACACGCATTCCTAAAAAACCCGCAAAGCCAGAAGCTAATGCACCAATAATAAAAGATAATGCAACTAGCGAACTTGATCCATCTTTATTATAATTTGCAAAACCCAAAAGAAGCGCAACAACGAAAACGAATATAGCCAATACTCTATATTCTGCCTTAAGAAATGCCATCGCGCCATCAGAGATATCTTGGCCAATACGTTCCATTTTTTCGGTACCTTGATCTTGTTTATTGATCCAACTTGTTTTCCAAAATGCAAATAGCATTGCAATGATTCCAGAACTGATTGCTAAATACAAAAGATTATTCACTAAATACTCCTAGATTTAAATTGATTATTAAGCATTATATTGATTCATAGTTTTGTTTAATCCATTGTTAATTATCGATTCCACCGCATCTGCAGCCTTAACGATTACTTCATCTGCCAAAACTTGATCTTTTCTTCTAAAATTTTTTAAGACATATTCCTCTGCTGGTCTTAGGTTTTTTCCTGCAGCAATACCAAATCTAATTCTTGGGAATTTGTTATTACCTAATCGATAGATAATTGACTCCATTCCTCGATGGCAACCATCGCCNCCTGAAGGNCTAATCCTTAAACTTCCTAGTGGCAAATCAACATCATCAAAAATGACAAACAAATTTTCTAGTTTTAAATTCCACTTTTTAATTACTGACTTGATTATTATNCCGCTATTATTCATACCTGTAGTTGGTTTAATTAAGAGCACCTTATTATTATTGTTTTCAGCATAGACATATTCATTATCGCTAGGAAGAAAATTAATTTTCCATCTCTTGCAAAGCTCATCTAGTACCCAAAACCCTGCATTGTGCTTAGTATTTGCATACTCATTNCCNATATTACCTAAACCAATAAATGACAGCATNATTCCTCTTTTGAATCCTTTTCAGATGAGCTCTCATCTTTATTTTCAGATNCCTCAGAGCTCTTATCNCTTTCAGCTCCTTCTTTNTCATCTGCGCTTTCCTCTCCATCAGCAGGCTCTTCTCCTTCTTCAAGCTCTTCATCTTCTTCGACCTCTGGCTCAATCTCAGCCTGAGGTGGAGCGCAAACTGCAATTGTAGTAT
The DNA here is from genome assembly GCA_002725545.1 of Fidelibacterota bacterium. The sequence continues at coordinate 8,531 of PBPW01000025.1, forward strand.
CTTCAGCTGATATAAGAACAGTATCTTCAGGAAGATCAATATCAATAGCTGTTAAAGTCCCGTTTAATTCTAGGTTAGTAACATCAACATCAATATTATCTGGAACATTTGTAGGAAAACACTCTAATTCTATTGATGATGCCGCTTGAGATACAATACCACCTTCAACTGCTCCAATAGCATCTCCAACTAAATTGAGAGGGATGCTAAATTTCATCTTCACATCTCTTCTGACTCGTAACAAGTCAATGTGAATTATTTCCTCTGTTACTGGGTGATATTGCGCTTCTTTGATAGTAACGTAAATTGTATTGCCATCTAATTCCATTTCAAAAACATGCTGCCCTGATTGTATAGCTTTATGCAAAACTTTTTTATCAATGTACATATTTTGATTTGCTTCGCCCTGATAATAATAATTAACAGGTATTTTACCGCTTCTCCTCAAAGAACGTGCGGCAGCATTTCCAATTTTATCTCGTTGATCTACATTAAGTTTAAAAAATGATTCCATAATATTTACCTAATTTAAAATTCAAATAGTGCGCTAACTGACTTACCTTCATAAACGCGTTTAATTGCTTCTCCAAAAACTTCAGCTACTGTAACAATTTGCATATTGTCTAATTTTTTATTGTCGGGAATAGAAATTGTATCTGTTACAATAAGTTTACTTATTTTTGATTCTTTAATTCTATCAATCGCTGGTCCAGATAGTATTGCATGTGTTGCAATTGCTGTCACACTGTTTGCACCATTTTCAATTGCAGCGCTTGCTGCATTTACAGTTGTTCCAGCTGTATCAATCATATCATCAATGATTAAAACATCTTTTTTATTCAAGTCCCCAATAAGGTGCATTACTTCAGCTTTATTTGGTGCATATCTTCTTTTATCAATAAGGGCAAAATGCATACCAAGTTTTTTTGCATATGATTGACTCATTCTTGCAGAACCTACATCTGGAGATAGAACAACAGAGTTTTTTTCTTCAAGGCCAATAGATTTGATTGCATCCAATAGAACCATGCGACTATATAAATGATCAAAAGGGATAGTAGCAAATCCTTGGATTTGGGTAGAGTGCAAATCCATCGTAATTATTCTATCGGCTCCTGTTGCTGTAATTAAATCAACCATAACACGTGAAGAAATAGGAACCCGTGGGTTATCTTTTCGGTCCTGCCTTCCATAGCCAAAATAAGGGACTACGGCAGTTACAGTTTTTGCAGAGGCCCTAACTGCTGCATCAATAATCAATATTAATTCCATAATATTTTCTGAGGGGCTATTAGTTGGCTGTATAATGAAAACATCGCAACCTCTGATGTTTTCCTCAAATTGAAGCCATAGCTCACCATCTGAAAACGTCTTGATAGACAATTGACCAAGTTCCTTACCTAGATGATTTGCAATATCATTACTAAGAGGAACATTACTACGGCCAGAAAATATTTTTAATTTATCATTCATAATTTTTATGCTGGGGCGTAGGGACTCGAACCCCAACCGCCGGGACCAAAACCCGGTGTCCTACCATTAGACGACGCCCCAGTACATTTATTTATTAATTGATGAAAAGGGTAGATTCGTAAAAAAGTTTAGATAGGATTTGCTAGAATGGTTAAATGTGAATTATGGAAAAATGACTCGGCTTTATTTAATTTAGCTTCATCGTCAAAACCTCCATACACAGTCGAGCCACTTCCCGACAGACTGGCAAATTTTGCACCGCTATCTAATAACTTTTGTTTAATAGCTCCAATCTCTGGATATGCAGGAATCACAATCTTTTCAAAATCATTCTCAAAAAACTTAAATGTGAGAAAATTCTTTCTCATCAAGTCCGCGAACTTAGGTATAATGTTTTCAGATTTCAATTTATTTTTAATTTGTGCATATGCCCATTTTGTGCTAATAGATATATCAGGGATGACTAATAATAATTTTTCTTTTAGGTTTATCTTAACAGGGGTGAGCTTAAATCCAGTTTCTTCACCAATTTGCGATCCGCCTTTTATAAAAAAAGGTACGTCTGCTCCAATTTTGGATCCAATTTTTTCGAGTTCGTTAACATCTAATCCAATATTATAAACTTGATTTAGCCCTTTTAATATTGCGGCTGCATTAGATGAGCCTCCACCAATGCCGCTTCCTGTTGGTACTTTTTTATTTATATATATTGAGATGCCAAGATCTTTTTGGGCTTTCTTGCTTAATAAATCATATGCTTTAAAGCACAAATTTGACTCATCTAAAGGTATCCAATCGACATTTGATTTGATGTAACAGCCTTTTTCTTGTTTATTTATTTGAATTTCATCTCCAAAATCAATTTCAGTGTACAGAGTAGCAATATTATGTAAATTGTCTTTTCTTCGGTTTAATATTCTTAAACCAAGATTGAGCTTGGTATTTGATTTTAAAATCATTAATTATTTTTTAATTAATGTTGCGATAGCCTGGCAGGCAATTCCTTTACCCTCACCAATAAATCCAAGATGGTCTGTGGTTGTAGCTTTTATTGATAATCCTGAGTGATCAAGATCAAGATTATCTAATATATTAGTGCTCATTTTTTCAATAAAGCCCGATATGTTTGGTTTTTGAAGAATGATAACAGAATCAATATGATTGATTATAAACTCATCTTTTATTTCATTATTGAAGATTATTTTTAGCATTTTAAGACTACTATAATTCTTCCACTGATTATCACTGCTTGGGAAAAATTTTCCTAGATCCCCTTTGGCTGCAGCGCCTAAAATTGCATCAATTATAGAATGGACTAATACATCCCCATCTGAATGCCCAATTATTCCGTATTCATTTTTTATTTGAACTCCACCCAAAATTAATTTCTCACCTTTTTCAAGACGATGGGCATCATATCCAATTCCTACTTTATACATTAATTTAAATGATTAAATAATGCTTCTGCCACTATCCAATCTTCCCTAGTTGTAATCTTAAAATTGATTGATGTATCATTAATTATTTTTACTTCATATCCTGCTTTTTCTAAAAGCGCTGAATCATCTGTAGCAAATAAATTTTCTTTTTCCGCTTTACTATAGGCATGCAACAAAGCGTCTTTAGAAAAAGCCTGGGGTGTTTGCACACTCCAAATTTTTTCCCTATTAAGAGTATTACTAATTTTATTATTTGAAACTTCTTTTAATGTATCGGTAGCCTTACTCCCAACAATAACGGCATCATAATCATTTAAAGATGAAATTGTTTTTTCTATTAACTCTTTTTTAATAAAAGGCCTTACTGCATCGTGAATGCAAACACGTTGTGACTTTTTATTAATGGCATTTAGGGCGTTTCTAATGGAAGCTTGTCTAGTTAAGGAGCCTTCAACAACCAAGAGTGGCTTTGATGTCTGAATAGTTTTAATTGCTGATTTAATTTCGTTTATATCATCATTAGGAGCAGCCACAATAACTTCATCGATCATTCTTGATGAAATAAATGGCATCAAAGTATGGTAAATCAATGGTTTCCCATTAATGTTCTTGAATTGTTTTTTTTCGCCAAACCTTAATCCAGATCCAGCAGCTGGAATAATCGCAGATGTAATCATTTAACCATGTGTTACATAATTAACATCGCATCACCATAACTTAAAAATCTATAGTTATTTTTCTTTGCTTCTCTATAAGCTTTCATAATTAGATCTCTATGGGCGAATGCAGAAATCATCATCAATAATGTGCTTTTTGGTTGGTGAAAATTAGTTATCATTGCATCAACCATCTTGAAATCATATGGAGGATAAATGAATTTGTCAGTCCATCCGCGTTTTGGAGAAACTTGAAAGCCGGAAACGGCAACTGTCTCCAATGATCGCACAGTTGATGTACCTACAGCAAATACTTTTCTGCGCTTTTTTTTGGTTTCGTTAATTTTAAGCGCGGTTTGTGGATCAACTTCGAAATACTCAGAATCCATTTGATGTCGATTTAAGTCTTCTACTTGAACTGGTCTAAATGTACCTAGTCCAATATGCAAAGTAGTGTGAGCTGTCTTAGCCCCCTTTTTATGTATTCTATTTATTAATCCCTCTGTAAAATGCAAGCCAGCAGTAGGCGCAGCAACAGCGCCTCTTTGATCTGCAAAAATAGTTTGATATCTAATTTTATCTTTTGGTTCGGATTCACGTTTGATATAAGGCGGCAGTGGAGAAATACCAACTTTATCAATTACTTCATAAATATCTTCATTTTCATATTCAAAGCGCACTACGCGACCACCTGAAATTGTATTATCAATAACATCGCAATAAACGTTTTTGGTGAACATCAATTTATTGCCAATTCGCACTTTTCTTGCGGGACGCACCATTACTTCCCAAAGATCATTTTCAAGCTCCCTTAAAAGAAAAACTTCAACTTTGGCTTCAGTGCGATCCTTATTTGCATATAATCTTGCAGGAAAAACCTTAGTATTGTTGGTAATTAATAAATCATTTTTCCTTAGATATTCGGGAAGATTAGAAAATGTTTTATGTTCAATTTCACCAGAGTCTTTATGGATTACCATAAGTTTAGACTGGTCTCTACGCTTTGCTGGATATTGTGCTATGTATTTCTCTGGTAATGGATAATCAAAATCTGCGAGTTTCCATTTTTTCTTTTTTTCAATCATTCAAATAACCTTTGTTGTTTTTTAGTTATAGTTTTTCCAAGAT
>PBPW01000026.1 GCA_002725545.1 Fidelibacterota bacterium
TACTGCCGTCCGTAGAACGAGATATGTTGCCATTATTAGAGGTCAGAGATGTAAAAAGAGTGTCTTACGTCGTAGTGACCTCTGATAGGGGGCTAGCCGGATCATTTAACACTAGCATTTTAAGAAAAGCACATAATGATATTGATGATTTTGGTAAAGAAAATGTAGATATTTTTTGTATTGGTAAAAAAGCCAATGATTATTTTAAATCTAGAAAATATAATATAGTTGGTTCATATTTTGATTTTTGGAATGAGCTAAATTTTAATCAATCTATGAAAATTGGCAGTACAATAATCAATCATTTCTTAGATCAATCAGTTGATGAAATTCGAGTTGTTTTTAATGAATTTGTAAATGTTGCAACCCAGGCAGTTATTACGGAAAAGTTGTTACCAATTGAATTGGATGAAGATGAACTAACCAACATTGATTATCTTTATGAACCATCTAAGAAGAAAATTGTCAAATCATTGATTCCACGCTACTTAAATGCTCAAGTATGGAAATATTTATTGGAATCGTACGCCAGCGAGCAAGCTGCAAGGATGATTGCTATGGAAAATGCGACTAGCAACTCTGAAGATATGATAAAAAGTTTAACATTAGAATTTAACAAAGCACGTCAAGCTGCCATAACAACAGAAATGTTAGAGATTGTTAGTGGAGCTGAGGCGCTAAAAGAATAAGGGATTCTTAATATGTCAAATATGACTGGAAAAATTTCTCAAATAATGGGTGCAGTAGTTGACGTCGCATTCGAAGATGGACATCTACCAAATATTATGAACGCACTAAGCGTTGATAGGGGAGATGAAGGCATTTTGGTGCTTGAGGTTGCTCAGCATTTAGGTGATAATATGGTGAGAACAGTAGCAATGGATTCAACTGATGGGTTGACTAGGGGGGTAGAGGTTATTGATAGCGGCTCTCCAATCACTGTACCTGTGGGCCAAGAAACGCTAGGAAGGCTTTTTGATGTTCTTGGTAATGTAATTGATGGAAAAGGTGATTTAAAAACTGATAAAAAGAATCCGATTCATCGACCAGCTCCAAAACATGAAGAATTAACTACTTCAACTGAAATTTTAGTTACGGGTATTAAGGTCGTTGACCTTATGGAGCCATATACCAAAGGAGGAAAAACTGGTTTGTTTGGCGGGGCTGGAGTAGGTAAGACAGTTTTAATTCAAGAGTTGATTAGAAACATTGCAACGGAGCATGGTGGTTATTCTGTTTTTGCTGGAGTTGGCGAGCGAACTAGAGAAGGCAATGATCTTTATAATGAAATGACTGAGTCTGGTGTGATTGATAAAACAACAATGGTATTTGGACAAATGAATGAACCTCCTGGAGCTCGTTTAAGGGTTGCTCTAAGCGGACTGGCTATGGCTGAGTTTTTTAGAGATGATGAAGGTAGGGATGTTTTATTATTTGTAGATAATATTTTTAGATTTACACAAGCTGGATCTGAGGTTTCTGCTCTTTTAGGAAGAATGCCTTCTGCGGTAGGTTATCAGCCAACCTTATCAACAGAAATGGGAGAACTTCAAGAGAGAATTACATCAACAAAAAAAGGATCCATTACTTCAGTGCAGGCGGTATATGTACCCGCAGATGATTTAACTGACCCAGCGCCTGCAACAGCCTTTGCTCATTTAGACGCAACATCAGTTCTTGAAAGAAAAATTGCTGAATTAGGAATCTATCCTGCAGTTGACCCATTAGCATCAACTTCAAGAATTTTAGATCCTAGGATAATTGGTGATCGTCACTACGATGTAGCAAGAAATGTTGAAGGTGTCTTGCAAAAATATAAAGATCTTCAAGACATTATTGCAATCTTAGGAATGGATGAATTATCTGATGAAGATAAATTAACAGTNTCTCGAGCNAGNAAAATTCAGAAATTTTTCTCTCAACCATTTTTTGTTGCNGAGCAATTTACCGGAACGCCTGGTAGATATGTTGAGCTTGAAGANACTGTTTCAGGTTTCGAAGCAATTTTGAATGGCGAAGCTGATGACATTCCTGAAAATGCGTTTTCATATGTTGGATCAATTGATGAAGCTTTTGATAAAAGCAAAGATGTAAAATCAGGAAGCTCNAGNGATGAATCAAAAAAGGAAANCAAGCCCNTNGATGAAGATGGTGAACAAGGTAAAGAAGAANNCGAAACTGAAGAGCTATCTACCGAAAAGAATTCAGATCAAGAATAGAATTATTTTTTATGAAAACTTTTAGTTTAGAAATAGTTACTCCAACCCGATCCTTAAAAAAAGATGATGTCACATATCTACGTTGCCCTGGAATGGATGGATTATTTGGTGTTTTATCTGGCCATCGCGATGCCCTGATCGCGCTTAATTTAGGAGAGATCAAAATATCTCAAGATAATAATGAACTAATTTACGCAACTAGCGGNGGGTTTGCTGAAATATCTGGNAATAAAGTCGAGCTTCTCGTAGAAACGATTGAAGAAGCTAAAGAAATAGACAAGCAAAGAGCTGAGGCTTCTCTAAAGCGCGCCAAAGATCGTTTAAAGTCTAAAGAAGGTGTTGATCCCAAAAGAGCAGAGTTGGCGCTTGCGCGAGCTATGAATCGTTTATCTATTTCAAGAAAATAGCTTTCCAACCTTTTTTCCTCCTATGTTCTTGAAACATTTAGCGTATCAAGAATTTTTTTATAAATTTACCTAAATCATATATGAATATAAGAACACATACATGCGGTGAATTACAATCTAAGGATTCTGGAAAATCTGTTGTATTAAATGGATGGGTAAATACCGTGCGTCTCCATGGACAGGTAGTTTTTGTTGACCTGCGCGATAGGTATGGTAAAACACAAATTGTTTTTAATTCTGANGATTATAATGGTGATTTTGAGCAAGTAAAAAAACTATCCATGGAAGATGTTTTATCTATTTCTGGCGATGTTCGCGATAGGGATAAGAGCTCGGTTAATTCTGATATGCATACCGGTGAAGTAGAAGTCTATGTAACCACCATGGAAATTTTAAACTATGCAGATCCATTGCCTTTTGTTATTTCTGATCGAAACAGCGCAGAGGAGGATCTAAGATTAAAATATAGATATCTTGAATTGCGAACTGAAGAGTTGCAGGAAAATATCAAGATGCGCCATAATACATATCAAGCGGTAAGAAACTATTTATCNAAAAACAATTTNATTGAGGTTGAAACCCCTGTGTTGATGAAATCAACTCCTGAAGGGGCAAGGGATTATTTGGTCCCTAGTAGAATTCACCATGGAAAGTTTTATGCCTTACCACAGTCACCTCAAGTTTATAAACAAATTTTGATGATTTCTGGGTATGATAGGTATTTTCAAATAGTGAAGTGTTTTAGGGATGAGGACTTAAGAGCTGANAGNCAACCTGAGTTTACCCAAATTGATATTGAAATGTCATTTATTAATGAAGAAATTATTTTTAAAGAGATGGAAGGATTGACTCAGCATATATTTAAATCGGTAAAAAATATCGATTTACCAAAAACATTCCCACGGTTGACTTATGATCAGTCGATGGAGATTTATGGTTCAGATAAGCCCGACACTAGATTTGAAATGCACTTGGTTGATGTAAAAAGCCTTACCGATCAATCTGAATTTAATGCATTTAAGTCATCCCCTTATGTTAAGGCAGTTGTCGTTAAATCTGGAGCTAAGTATTCTAGAAAAAATATTGATGATTATACCGATTATGTCAAGAAATACAAAGCCAAAGGTTTAGCGTGGATGAAGATGGAGTCTGATGAACTTGTAGGGGGTATTTCAAAATTCTTTGATAACGCTATTCAAAAAGATCTAATTCAATTTGCCAACATAGAAGATGGCGATATTATCTTTTTAATTGGAGATGAAAAAGAAGTTGTGCTAACCGCGCTTGGCGCTCTGAGAGTATTAATTGGCAAGGAGGAAGGATTGTGCGATCCAACAAAATTCAATCCTGTTTGGATAACTGATTTTCCTATGTTTGAATTTGATAGTGATTCTAATAGGTATGTTGCAAGGCATCATCCTTTCACAGCGCCATCATCTTCTGATATAAAAGACCTTGATTCAGATCCATCGTCATTAAAATCACGAGGTTATGACCTTACCATGAATGGCTATGAAATAGCAGGAGGGTCAATTAGAAATCATCAGCCAGATTTTCAATCAAAAATCTTTGAATTATTAGGCATGGATAAAAAAGAAATCAATTCAAGGTTTGGATTTTTAGTTGATGCTCTAAAATATGGAACGCCTCCGCATGGTGGCATTGCTTTTGGCTTTGATAGATTAATTATGATTTTATCAGGATCGAGCAATATCCGAGATGTTATTGCATTTCCAAAAACCACATCAGCATCTTCATTGATGGATGAATCTCCCAGTTCTGTATCCACAGAGCAATTATTTGATTTAAACATTAATATAATTGATAAAAAGAAATAATTATTCTGATTATTGTAGCCCAGGTACTGATATTCAAACTCGGTACATTGGAGTTTCTAATAAAATACAGCTGTTTGAAATCCATTTCACTCCAAAAAAACTAACGAAATATCCTCCAATAATTTTTATTGCCGGTTGGGGTTCTTTTATTCGTGGCTGGAAAACTGTACTTAAAGAAATGTCCAAGCATTTTGAGATTTATTATATTGAAACTAGAGAAAAGAGTTCAGCAAAACATACAAAAGAACAAAAAATTAGCATCCAAAATATTGGAGATGATATAGCTAAAGCAGTTCAGTTAAATAATATAGATGATAATAGCTTTATTGCCCTAGGAAGCTCAATGGGTGCAACAGCAATACTTGACGCAATGGCTGCAAACAAATTAAGTCCATTATTAGCGGTACTGATTGGTCCAAATATTGAATTTAATATCCCACGATTTCTAATCATTATTATTGCAGTTATTCCAACTCAGCTTTATATGCTTATCAAGCCTTTTGCAAAATGGTATATGAAGAAGAAATATATTGATATGGATTCCGATTCCAAGCAATACCACAAATATGCTTATGTTCTAGATAATATTCACCTCGGAAGAACTCGTCGCTCAGCATTGAGTTTTAAACAATATAGCTTTCAGGATAAAATCAAACAAATAAAAAAAAGAATTTTGGTTTTTTCTGGTAAAAAAGACATTTTACATAGCTATGAAAAAACATTAGAAATGGTTAACGCAATTGATGGAGCAACGTTAATTAATTTAGAAACCAATGAAAGAACACATAGTGTTGAGATGGTTGATGAACTGAGGAATTATTTAAATAAATCAAATTTATTCAAATAATGATTCTTTTCTAGAAAGAAGAAATTTTGCTTTCTCCTGTTCAAAAAGATTTTCAGGTGAGGCTTCCGGTAACTTTGTTGGATCTGCATTTAAAACAAGCTGAAGATCTTTAATAAATAAATCCTCATCCCCAGCTTTAGTGGAAAAATATTGCGCGCGCAATGTATAGCTTGTCATAAAATTTGGTTCAATTGAAATTGATTTATCAAAATTATTCTTTGATTGATCTAAGTTTATACCTGGAAGTTTAGCATAAAATGAACCAAAAATTCGGTTTGCTCCATGATAATTATATTCAGGATTAACTGAAAGAATATGGTGAATCACAGTTTCAATAATCTCCCGGCTTTCTATTCTTTGTAGAACCGGTTTTGTTAACAGATAGCTAGTATAATTCTCAGCCCACCAATATGCAACTGGTAGTAATTCCTCAGATAAGTTTTCTAGCCCTGCGATAGTTTTTGCGATACTATCACCGCTAACCGATTCGTAGCCATTTTGGAAAGCATCAGATGCAATTATATAACTCCAGGATTTTGTATATCCTAGCATAAATAATGAATCTGATGATTCAGAATTGTTATTGATAAAGCGTCCAATAAAATAGCAACTTCTGCTGAACAAGGCCATTATCTCTGAATTTTTTGGATCAAGTTCGATTGCTTTTAATAGAAAATGGTTTGAAAGCTTAGCATCATTAAGATCAACCCTTCTTTCCCAGTGAGATTTTCCAAGCTCAACAAGGTGTTCAATATTTTTCTTTTTTGAAACATAACGATTTGATAGTGGGGATTTAGTTGTACACCCCATAAATAATAACAGTATTAAAAGTTTGTATTGAAATGATTTCATATTATTTAATTTAATCTGACTTCTGTGTATTACATTGAAAAAAGTTATAAATTTGAGCACTAATTTTAATAAATATATTTTGTATATGGAAAAGACAATTGAAATGAAGGGTGTTGACCTTGGTTCATTTTTCGGGCCGGCAGATACCAATTTAAAAATACTTGAAAATAATTTTTCGAGTAAGATTATAGTTAGGGGTAACGTAATAAAAATTATTGGTGAAGAGAACGAAATTTCTACTATCAATCAAATATTCCATGAAATGGCATCCACGCTTAATGAAAAAGGATCTCTTGCAAAAAGCGATATAGAGACCCTATTGACGTTTAATTCCACAGCAATGAATTCAAAAAATGATAATCCTAATTATAATATTCATTATGGTCGCAAGGGAAGTATAGTTGCCAGAACAAAAGGCCAAGAAAGATATGTTGATGTAGTAAGAAATAATGATATTGTTTTTTCAACTGGACCAGCTGGAACCGGAAAGACTTTCATTGCAGTAGCATTTGCAGTAGCAGCGCTCGAAAATAATGAAGTAGATAAAATAGTTCTATGCAGGCCCGCAGTTGAAGCAGGTGAAAGCTTGGGCTTTCTACCTGGAGACCTTAAGGAAAAAATCGATCCTTATTTGACGCCTCTTTATGACGCCCTAGGAGAAATGTTAAATTTTGAAAAATTAAAACCGTTACTGGCAAATAAAACTATAGAAATAATACCACTTGCCTATATGCGTGGCAGGACTTTAAACAATGCATTTATGATTTTAGATGAAGCGCAAAATGCATCATCAATTCAAATGAAAATGTTTTTAACTAGACTAGGTGTGAATTCAAAAACAATCATAACTGGAGACGTAACTCAAACTGATTTACCAAAAAAACTTGAATCTGGACTGATTCAAGTTCTTAATCTATTAAAAGGAATTGATGGTATAGGTTTTTGCGAACTTTCTTCTGAAGATATAGTAAGGCATAGCTTAGTTAAAAATATTATTAAAGCATACGATGAAGGAAAAAATTAATTATTGCAATCTTATTCTTAAATAATTTATTTAGTAAATTGTATTAATATATCTAGCTATTATAAATGAATTCATATCTTTTTTATATTTCTCAGACTGCTCCTCTAATTTATCATTTTAGCTTAGTAAAAGAATTAAGTAATCTATACAAGCCTTTATGACTTTAAAAAAACAACAAATCGATTGGGATAGTCTAGGATTTGAAGCCTTGCCCACTCGAAGTATGTGGAAAGGAGAATGTTCTACAGGTGAAGAATGGATTGATGGAAATCTTGTTCCCTATGGAGAAGTTAATCTTTCTCCTGCGGCATGCGTGTTGAATTATGGTCAAGGTGTTTTTGAAGGTATGAAAGCCTATCACACTGCAAAAGATAGGATTGTCATGTTTCGCCCAGATAAGAATTCTGCAAGAATGCAAAAATCAACTCAGCGAATTTGCATTCCAATGATGAATGATGAATACTTTATGAAAGCCGTCCTCTCCACTGTGAAAGATAATATAGATTATATTCCTCCTTACGGGAAAGGAACAATGTATGTAAGGCCAATTAGTTTTGGAATTTCTAAAGCTATTAGTGTTCAGCCAGCGTCAAAATATTTATTTATAGTATTCGCATCTCCTGTTGGATCATATTTTAAAGGGGATGCTAAAGTGCTCCATTTATTTTTATCTGATGAATTTCATAGAGCTGCTCCAAAAGGTATAGGTAATGCTAAGGCTATTGGAAACTACTCAGCCTCTTTATTTCCAGGTATGCAGGCAAAATCTAATGGATATAATGATATGATATATGTCCATGCTAAAAATGAGCAGATTATTGAAGAAATGGGAGCTGCAAATCTTTTTGTTGTTTCTGATGGTGAGCTTTTAACGCCAAAACTAGGCGGGTCAATACTAGACGGAGTTACAAGAGATTCCGTTATAACTATAGCTAAAGAAATATTGAATCTTAAAGTCAAAGAAACCGATATTGAAATTGAAAGACTCCTAAAAGCCGAAGAGGTTTTTTGTTGCGGAACAGCCGTTGAGGTAACATGTGTTGGAAAAATATCAACAAAGGACAAAGAATATATAATTGGAAATGGGGATTATGGACCAAAAACTCTTTCTATCAAAAAACACCTCATTCAAATTCAAAAAGAAGAAATAGATGACCCTTTTGGGTGGATACATCCCATATAACCTGCGTTTTTTATGACTTCAACTAAATATTCTAGGCGCTCTGCGCGAGAAGCTGTTCTCCAAGCTCTTTATGCTCTTGAAATAGGAGAAGAAAGTCGCTCTAAAGTAATTAAAGATATTTTAGCTCGTGAAATTCGCGATAAAGAACTAGATAATTTCATTATTGAACTTTTTGAAGTTTCTTTAAAAAATAGAGAGTGGTGTGAAAATTTAATTAAGTCTCGACTTAATAATTGGGAGTTTGAAAGAGTTGCTATTTTAGATCGCTTATTGCTTATTGTAGCGATTAGTGAAATATTTTTTATCGAAAATGTACCTCCAAAGGTATCGATTTCTGAAGCCATTGAAATAGCAAAACAGTACAGCACGGAAGAAAGTTCGGCCTTTGTGAATGGTGTTTTAGATAATATTTATAAATCTGTTTCTAAAGAAAAAGATAAATTACCAATATGATTTCAAATTTAATTAATAGCGTTTTTGGTTCACGCTCTGATCGTGAAATAAAATTGCTATACCCTATAGTTGATGAAATAAATCAACTTGCAGAAAAACTAAAGAACAAATCTGATGAAGAATTAAAGCAGCGTACTATTGAATTAATGGATGATATTCAATCATCCCGAGAAGAGGCAGAAAGTAAAGCCAGAGATGAAATTAGTGATAAGGATGAAGCAAAAAACTTTATTTTACGTAGCGAACAAAAAAAACTTGATTCAATTTTACCCGAAGCTTTTTCAATGGTCAAAGAAACATGTAGAAGAATATGTGGATCAAGTTGGAAGGTCGTAGGTCGAGAATTAAGTTGGGATATGGTACCCTATGATGTGCAAATCATAGGAGGGATCATTCTTCATCGTGGCAATGTAGCAGAAATGAAAACTGGAGAAGGAAAAACTCTTGTGGCAGCCTTCCCAATTTTCTTAAATGCTCTCACCAATCGAGGAGTTCATTTAGTAACAGTTAATGACTATTTAGCTCAAAGAGATGCAGAGTGGATGGGTGAAGTGTATAAGCGACTGGGCTTAACAGTTGGTTTCATTCTTAATAATATGACACCTGATGAGAGAAGAAAAAACTATAACTGTCATATTACTTATGGAACAAATAATGAATTTGGGTTTGATTATTTACGAGATAATATGTCTCTACAAAAGGAGGATCAAGTACAGCGTGAATACGCCTATGCAATTGTTGATGAAGTTGATTCAGTTTTAATTGATGAAGCAAGAACACCATTAATTATTTCGGGGGCAGTTGATGCTCCTGTTGATACAACATTTAATGAATTAAAACCTCATATTCAGAAGTTGGTAAAAAAGCAAAATGAACTAGTCGCGCAAATTACTAAAGAAGCTCAATCTTTGATGAAAGATAATAAAGATAGTGAAGCAGGATACAAATTACTTCAAGCTCTTAGAGGAGCCCCAAAACATCCTAGGGTGATGAAAATTTTTCAAGAAGCGGGTACAAAGAAACTTGCCCATCAAGTTGAATCTGAATATATGAGAGATAAAAAACTTCATGAAGTAGATGATGATTTGTTTTATAGCATTGATGAAAAAACCCATGTTATTGATATTACTGAAAAGGGAAGAAGTATTTTGGCGCCAAATAATCCAGAGGCATTTGTTATACCAGACCTCGGTGAAATATTACATGACATTGATACCAATAATAGTCTATCCAAAACAGAAAAAGATAAAGAAAAAGACTCTGCCCATCAAACCCATGCGGATAGATCGGGAAAAATTCACAACATGAGCCAGCTTCTTAGGGCATATACACTTTATGAAAAAGACGTAGAATATGTGGTTCAAGATAGTAAGGTCCAAATCGTGGATGAATTCACTGGTCGAGTGTTAGCTGGAAGGCGTTACAGCGATGGTCTCCATCAAGCACTAGAAACAAAAGAAAATGTAAAAATAGAAAGAGAGACCCAAACCTTAGCAACAATTACCATTCAAAATTATTTTAGAATGTATAACAAACTTGCAGGAATGACGGGTACCGCTGAAACTGAAGCTGAAGAATTTGGATCAATTTATAATTTAGAGGTAGTTGTAATTCCTACCCATCAACCGGTGATACGTGAAGATCGCAATGATTTGATTTATAAAACAAAAAGAGAAAAATATAATGCTGTTGTTGAAGAGATAGCTCTTAGATCTAATGAAGGGCAACCTTCCCTTGTAGGGACAATCTCAGTTGAATCTTCTGAGCTTTTATCTAGAATGTTAAAGAGAAAAGGAATTCCACATAATGTATTAAATGCGAAGCAACATCAAAGCGAGGCAGAAATTGTTGCGAGAGCTGGTCAAAAAGGTGCGGTAACAATTGCAACAAATATGGCTGGTCGTGGAACTGACATAAAATTGGGAGAGGGCGTAAAAGAGCTTGGCGGATTGCATATCATTGGAACAGAAAGGCACGAATCAAGACGAATTGATTTGCAGTTAAGAGGAAGGTCTGGACGTCAGGGTGATGCTGGTTCTAGCGTATTTTATCTTTCACTAGAAGATGACCTGATGAGATTATTTAATAGCGAGAGAATTGCATCTGTTATGGATCGTCTTGGCGCTGAAGAAGGTGAAGTTATAACTGCAAAAATGGTTACTCGTGCCATAGAAAATGCGCAGAAAAAAGTTGAACAAAGAAATTTTGGAATTAGAAAACATTTATTAGAATATGATGATGTGATGAATCAACAGCGTCAAGTTGTATATAACACTAGAAAACAAGCTTTAAATGATGATGATATTTCTGAAGTTATTAATGATATGATCGACGATTTTGTAGAGGATGAGCTTCAAGGATTTGAAGATATAAATGTTCAAAATTGGGATTGGGCTAATTTAAAGCAAAATCTTTCTTCGCATTTATTAATAGATATTAGTTTGAGTTCAGTGCAAGAGCATACCGGCAATAATGATTTGAGCATTGATGAAGTTAAAAATTACATCTTAAATCAGGCAAAGGAAGTATACTCAAACAGAGAAAATATTGCTCAGCCAGAGATATTACGTGCGTTTGAAAAATTCATTTCATTACGTACAATTGATGAAAAATGGAAAGACCATTTATATGCGATGGATCAACTTAGGGAAGGAATTAATTTGAGAGCATATGGTCAAAAAAATCCACTCCTTGAATATAAATCAGAAGGATTTCAAATGTTTCAACAAATGATGATTGATACAACTTCTGAAACTGTTAAGCGTCTTTATAGAACTCAAATTCAAGGTATTGCTTCAGGTCCAGAAAGTATTTCTGATAATACGTCCAATATTCAAACTAGGCATGATGAGTCACTGGGAATGGGCCTTGCCGCTCCTTCATTACAGGAGCAAGCTACAAATTCTTCCGCAAAAGCAGTTGAGCCAGTTCGAGTTGATGAAAAGATTGGAAGAAATGAAAAAATTAAATTAGTAAGCCCAAGCGGAAAGCAAATTGAAGTTAAATTCAAAAAACTTCAGCACTACTTAAACCAAGGTTACTCAAAGGTATAGCTATGTCAAAAAAATCAAAATGGGGTTTTTCAACAAAATCTGTTCATATAGGAAATAAAGCCAATGAAGAGCACGGTTCCGTGGCACCCCCAATTCATCTTACTTCAACTTTCAAGCAGGATGGCGTAGGGCAAAATCGCGGCCATGATTATTCCCGTGTTTCAAACCCCACTAGAAGTCGCCTGGAGAAAAACCTTGCTGCAATTGAGGGTTCAAAACATGCAGTTTGCTATAGCTCAGGAATGGCAGCAACCACAGCATTATTCCAATTATTTGATAAAGATGATCACATATTAGTTTCAAGAAATACTTATGGTGGAACCTATCGAATGGCAATGAATGTTCTGAGTCGTCAAGGTATCAATTTTGAATGGATTGATACTAGAGATCCGCAAAACATTAAAAATAAAATTAAGAAGAATACCAAACTTGTTCATGTTGAAAGCCCAACAAATCCTCTTCTTGAATTATGCGATATTGAGGCAACATCAAAAATATGTAAAAGCCAGAATGTCCTTCTAAGTGTAGATAATACATTTATGAGCCCTTACGGACAAAGACCTTTAGAGCTTGGAGCAGATATTTCTATGCAAAGCTCAACAAAATCATTATCGGGTCATTCCGATGTTCTTGGAGGAGTTTTGACTACTAATGATAATGAATTGCATGAAAGATTACAATTCATGTTGAAGGCAACAGGTGGCGTTCCTAGTCCTTTTGATAATTGGATTACATTAAGATCAACAAAGACCTTAGCGCTTAGATATCAGAAAGCAACAGAAAATGCATATGAGCTTGCAAATTGGCTTTCTTTACAAAAAAATATAAAAAAGACTATCTATCCAGGTCTCAAATCTCACCCTCAATATGCTATAGCAAAAAAACAGCAGCTTAGCCCTAAAGGAGATGTTGTATTTGGCGCAATGCTTTCTATTGATGTTGGTGATGTAAAATCCAGGGATAAATTTTTGAAAAAAATAGAAATATTTCAACTAGCTGAAAGTTTAGGAAGCGTAGAAAGTTTAGTTTGTATACCTTATTTTATGACCCATGCTGCAGTTCCAGATGAGACGAAACTAGAAATGGGAATCACAGAATCTCTAATTCGTCTTTCAATTGGAATTGAAGATATTGATGATTTAAGGTCAGATCTATCTAGCGCCCTGTTCTAAAAAAATCACATAACTATTTCTTTAAGCTAAACTTACTTTGTAATTTATAGCATTCAACAATAGGATTAAATTTTGTTTTGCCGCGGTGGTGGAATTGGTAGACACGCTGGTCTTAGGAACCAGTGCCTTATGGCGTGAAGGTTCGAGTCCTTTCCGCGGCACATAACAGCAAGATCATGCAAGAAAATCAAACTGAAAAAAAATCTGTTCTACAGGTAGTTATTCATAGTTTTTTTGTTGTACCGTTTATCATAGCAATTTTTGCTGTCATTATATTTCTAGTTATTAGATTAATGACTACTGAACCTAATTCTGCTCGAGACTACTTAGAGGATGTAAAAATTGGCGGAACAACAAAAAGATGGCAAGGCGCATTTGAGCTATCTAAGCTTCTTTCAAATCCAAAAATGATTCCGAAAGATGAAATGTTTGTAAATGAAATGATTTCAACTTTTGAATATTCTTCGAATGATCGAGATAAACGAATTCGCCAGTATCTTGCGATTGCTATGGGTGCCACTAAAGATGAGCGCTATTCTTCTACTTTAATTAATGCGATTGAAAGCACTGATATAGGAGTTGTTCAAGCTTGCGCTTTTGCGCTTGGCAATATTGGAGATGCTAAAGCTATTGAGCCCTTAAAAAAGATACTCAGCGATTCAGATCCCCAAGTTCGCCTACATGGAGTGATAGCCCTTGGCAAGATAGGGGGACAGTCTTCAATTGCCCCTCTTAGAAAAATGTTGACAGATATTGAGCCCAATATTAGATGGGATGCAGCTATAGGACTCGCTAAGCAAAAAAATTCTAGTGGAAGATCGATTTTATTAGACCTGTTAGATAGAAAGTATTTAAATTCTTTTCCTAATGTAGATGAAAAAGAAAAAGTGCAAGTTATCTTGGTTACAATTAGCGTTTCTCATTTCGTTCAAAATCAAGAACTTAAACTTAAGCTTGAACGCCTAATGAATGAGGATTTAAACTTAAAAATTAGAGAAGCAGCTAGAATAGCTCTTGAAAAATTTATAATTTAGAATTGTTAAATGTCAGATAAGCCTACAAAAAAAACTTCAACAATAAGTCCACAATCCCCGCCCCCCGCAGCGTTAAATAAGGTTGAAAAAGATTCATCTGTAAATCGCCGAACCTTTTTTTCTTGGCTTTCCTTGGGCTGGGTTGCTTTTGTTGCTGCAACAGGCGGTTTTTTTACAATGATGCTGAGATTTTTCTTTCCAAACGTTCTTTTTGAGCCAGTCCAAACTTTTCGAGCAGGCTATCCAGATGATTATACTGTTGGAGAGGTTGATTTAAGATGGAAGGAAAAATATGGGGTTTGGATGGTAAGAAATGATGAGGGTATATATGTACTTTCAACTACTTGCACTCATCTTGGCTGTACACCAAACTGGCAACCTTCTGCAAGAAAGTTTAAATGCCCATGCCATGGAAGCGGCTTTAGGGCTTCAGGAATCCATTTTGAAGGACCCGCGCCAAGGCCTTTAGAAAGATTTAAAATCACACTAGCTGATGATGGTCAGATTATTGTAGACAAGACACAAAAATATCAACAAGAAAAAGGTCAATGGAATGACCCTGAATCATTTTTGAAAGTATAATAATTATGTCAGAAAAAAAGAATATATTTGAAAGAATAGCTGAAGGGCAAATTTGGAAATCAATTTTTCGCGGAGGGGGTGCACCATCAACTAGACGCCAAAGAATGATGGTAGTTTTAAATTCTGTATTCCTTCATTTGCACCCAGTTCGCCTTCCTAAGCATGCTGTAAAACTTAAATTTACGTGGTGTATGGGTGGTTTATCTTTTTTTATTTTTCTTATTTTAACTATTTCAGGTATTCTGTTAATGTTTTATTACCGGCCTACTATAGAATACGCCTATACCGATATAATGGATTTAACAGAGCAGGTTCCATTTGGTATTATGCGCGAAATACACAGATGGGGTGCGCATGCTATGGTAATTTCAGTTTGGCTGCATATGTTTAGAGTATTTATGACAGGCTCATATAAGCCTCCTAGGGAATTCAATTGGTCTATTGGAGTAATCTTGCTTGTGTTGACATTATTATTAAGCTTCACAGGGTATTTACTTCCCTGGGATCAACTTGCGATATGGGCAATTGCTGTTGGTTCAAATATGGCTGGAGCAACTCCTTTTTTAGGAGCAGAGGGACCGGGCTCATCATTACTTGCGATTGGAGATATTAATTTTATTACCAAAGCTAGCGATGCTAGGTTTGGATTAATTGGTGGAAGATTTCTAGGAGAAGCCACTCTACTAAGATTTTATGTTCTCCACTGTATAGGTTTGCCTTTCATAATTATGATATTTATGGCAGTTCATTTTTGGAGAATTAGAAAAGATGGAGGTATATCTACTCCAGTCTAATTATTATGGATGCATTTAAATCACTTATAAATTATGTTTCAAATCCAACTATTTTGTTTACAGCAATTTTAGTTGGATTTCCCTTTGTTTTTCCTCCTACGGATTGGTTTTATAAAGTTCATAAGAGGTTGAAGATAGATAAGTTATGGACATCCAAAGGTCTGCTTATTATGATTGCTGTGACTATTGCATTTTTTGTTTTTGGCCTAGGGGATGAAAATTTTAAAAAGATTGTTCTTAAACCCGACAACGTTCCTATTTCAGGCTTAATTATTCTACTTATCTTTTTCACCTGGCTAAGCTTAAACCAGGCATATAAAAACGATAAGCTAATTGAAGAGGGCAAGCCGGTTGATGAACACTACGAAGCGCCCAATGATAAAGTTTTGGTTTGGCCGGACTTAGTTTATGTCGAATTAATTTCCTTAATTTTATTTTCCGCATTTATGTTAATTTGGTCTATAGGGCTCCCAGCTCCTCTGGAAGAACCAGCAAATCCTTCAGAATCCCCCAACCCGGCAAAAGCTCCTTGGTATTTTTTAGGATTACAAGAAATGCTAGTTTATTTTGATCCATGGTACGCAGGGGTTGTTCTACCTACTTTTATTATCATTGGTCTAATGGCTATTCCATACATTGATAGAGACCCCAACGGTTCAGGATATTACAGTTATAAGAATCGAATGCTATCCGTTTCAATTTATCTTTTTGGTTGGCTTGTTTTATGGAATGTATTGATTGTAATTGGGACTTTCTTAAGAGGACCTAACTGGGGATTTTTTGGTCCTTTTGAATATTGGGATTCTCACAGACTTGAAGCTTTAACCAATGTTAATCTCTCCGAGCTTTTTTATGTTAAATGGCTCAATACTGGACTTCCATCAAATATCCTCATTCGTGAAGCCCCAGGTCTTTTTATAATATTTATTATTTTTGCAGTACTGCCACCACTTCTGGCTAAAACATTATTAAAAAGTTTTTATGATAGGTTGGGTAGTGCACGATTTACGATTTTTGTCGTATTGATGCTTTTTGGAATTTTACTTCCAGTCAAAATGTATCTCCGATGGTTTTTCAACTTAAAATACATTATCTCTATGCCTGAATTCTTTTTCAATTTCTAGCTGAATATATATGCCTGTTAAACAAGAAGAGAGATATTATAATATTTTAAAGCTAAACAAGTGGTTCGCCATTTCAAGCATTCTATTTACTGCATTTTGGATTATAACATTTGCAGATGATTATAATAGGCCATGGAAGAAGTATCAGTCAGAGTTTAGAGAAATGGAAATTCAAAATGTTCGTAAACAATTAACGAACCAACAAGCAGTTCTTGCAGATAATTCAGATTACCAAAAACTTTTATCGGAATTAGATAAAAGAACAACTGAGCTTTCAGACCAGTCTGACAAAGTTGAAGATATAGAAAAACAATTGAATGAATTTGAAGCAACGATTTATTCAGCTAATCAAAATTATCAATTTGCAAAAGCAGATTTTGATGCTGCTAAATATGCCCTAGAAGAATCAAGATTTGGACATGGCAATGAGGAAAAAGCAAAGAAAACCTACAATCAATTAAAAAAGAAGACCGATGAAGCTTTTTTAATCGCTGAAAAAAATCAGTCATTAGTAGATAGTCTTGAAAACGAATTAAAGGTTATGAATTCGTTCATAAAGCAAACGAATGATGCCCTTTACGCTATTGATAGTGAAAAACAATTATTAGAAAGACAATTGTCAAAACTTGACCCTGAAGCGATGACCTTTGCAAATAAAATAGCAAACATTGTAAGAGATGTCCCGGTTATTGATTTTATTGATCCTTATTACGAAGTTAAGCAAGTTGTTGTTAATGACCTGGAGGATGACCTTGTATACATGGGAATGCCAAAAGTAGATCGCTGTATAACATGTCACGTTGGAATTGATAAAAAAGGATATGAAGATGCACCTCAGCCTTATACGACTCACCCCAGATTAGATGAATTTGTTAGCGGAAGCTCACCGCACCCAAGTAGTGAATATGGATGCACATCCTGCCATGCTGGCCGAGGCAGGGGAACAGATTTTACATCCGCTGGACATATGCCAAAAAATGAAGAGCAGGCAAAACTATGGAAAAAGAAGTATAATTGGGAAGCGTTGCATTATTGGGGCAATAAAATGCTACCCACTCAATACTCAGAGGCTGGGTGTTTTAAGTGCCATAGTGATAACATGCCAATTAAAGGCGCTGAAAAACTAAGCCTTGGAATGTCAACTTTTGAAAAAGCTGGATGTTATACATGTCATAGCATGGAAAGATGGGGAGAAGAATATCCTAAAGCAGGACCAAGCTTATATAAAGTAGCTTCAAAGACTACAAAGGACTGGACCTATCGCTGGATTATGGAACCCAGAGCTTTTCGTCATAATACATGGATGCCGCACTTCTTCAAAAAAGGAAATAATAGTAGCCCAGAGGATCTTATCAGGACAGAACAAGAAACTCTTGCTATGACCGAATATTTATTTGAGAAATCTTCAAATTATAATAAAGTAAAAAATAATAATATTGGTGATTCAGAAAACGGCAAATTACTTGTTTCTGCGCTTGGCTGTATGGGGTGTCATCAAATACAGCCTGAACCTGACCCGAATTATGATCCGTCTTTACAGAACCTCAGGTTAGAGCAAGGACCAAACTTGATCGGTGTTGGATCTAAAACAAATGCAGAATGGCTTTTCAATTGGTTAAAAAATCCATATAGCTATCACCCTGATACTAAAATGCCAAATTTGCGCTTAACCGATCAGGAAGCAGCCGATATAGCGAGCTATTTATTATTAGATAAAACTACAGCGTTTGACTCAACCCCGGTTCCTAATGTCAACGAACCTATTTTAGATGAAATTGCCTCAGATTTTTTATCTCAATTAAATTCAACATCTCAAGTGAAAAATCTACTTAATACCATGTCGATCAAAGAGAAGCTAGTTTATTCTGGTGAGAATCTAATTGGACATTATGGATGTTATTCATGTCATAATATCCAAGGTTTTGAAGACAGAAAGCCAATTGGAATTTCTCTTAATCATGAAGGCAGTAAGTTAATTTCAAAGCTAGATTTTGGTTTTTGGCATGATGAAATACCGCACACTAAATGGGATTGGTTCTATCACAAAATAAATGAGCCAGAAAAATTTGACCTTATCCCTAATGATGATGGAACAACTACAGTCAAAGAGCTTAAGCCATTAGAGAAATCAAGAATGCCTCACTTTGGACTTGAACACAAAGAGATAGAATCCCTTGTTACTTTGATTATGGGACTCGTTAAAGATGAAATTCCGCCAAGCAAACTTCCTGAAAAAACACCTTATTATCTAGCCGTAGCAAAAGGCGAGCAGTTTTTACATACTAATAATTGTTTGGGTTGCCATAAGATCGATGGCGATGGTGGCGCTATTTGGCCAGCAACCGCTGAATGGTTGAAGGTTGTTGCAGATGAAACGAATGCTGAAGATATGAGCCTGGTGCAGAGCTTTAGTCCGCCATTATTAAATACTCAAGGCAGAAAGACACAGCCTCAATGGCTTCTTGATTGGTTTAAAGATGTCAGTATGATTCGTCCTCATCTTCAAGCCAGAATGCCAAGTTTTGATTATACTGATCAAGAATGGAACAAGATCATTTCTTATTTTCAGTATAAAGATGGTCAGGATTTAAAATACGAAGATGCTCATCAGTTTGTTATGAACTCATCGTCTTATAAGGCCGGAGATAGAATTGCTGAGATGGGCGCTTGCAATAATTGTCATTTTTATGGTTCAGAAAAACCAAAGCAGGCTGCATTAACATGGGCACCCAACATAACCCTTACCAAAGAAAGATTAAGACCAGAATGGCTAGTAGAATGGTTCATTAATCCTCAAGATGTTATGCCTGGCACTAAAATGCCCGCACCTTACATTCCAACTGAAGAGCCGATAAATTCAATTAGAGAAGCATGGGGGAGGGATGTAGCTAGAATCAGTACTGACAGCACTCTTCTTTACAAGGCTCTCATAGATTGGATGTGGGGCATGGATGGAAAAGAAGATGTTTCAGATATAGTTAGACTTCACATAAAATCTGAAGGATATGGATTTATTATAGAGGAAGAGGATGATTGGGGAGATGACGATTGGTAATTCTTGCATCGGCATAATAATCCCATTTTAAGTTATTGCTATTTGCAATAAAAAAGCCTCGTACTAGCGAGGCTTTTTTATTTTTTAAACTAAGTAGTTTTAAATTACTTTTTCTTTGGTCGACTAAATTCAAAATTGACTACGGCTTTACCAGATTTAACGGTAACGCTTTTTGAAAGAGTTCTCTTGCTACCAAATTTTTCTTGCCACGCAACGATCTCGTACGTCCCATCAGGTACATTAGCAATGCTAAAATTTCCACTTTTATCAGTGACTGCATAGTATGGGTGATCAAAAACTTGAGTATAGCTTTTCATCCATGGATGAACATCGCATTTGACAACAAAGATATCCTCTGCTTTATCAAAAGTTACGGTTTTCTCTTTAAGGGTTTTTGGCATACCAAAATTGAATTCCCTATTTACTTTAGGCAGTCCATGTATATTATGCATTGTTGCATCACTGTTAAGTATTTTAAGAGGTTGACCCGCTTGAACGCCTAATACATGAGGTGTATACACACATCCTGCTTGGTCTAGCGTCTTAGGCTCTGATGATACTTTTCCATCGTATTTTACATTTTTGAGATAAACCATTACATTTGCAAGGTTTCCATTTGCATCTACAACAAATGATTCAGCTTTTACTGCTTTTTGATGCGAAGCGGCACATACTGGGTCTGCATCCATCCTAAGGCGTTTAGCCTTTGGTGGTTGACCAACGTATTTGACGCTTCCTGTAACCTCTCCTGCACCTATGGTGCCTACCCCAAAAGAGATGATTAAAATATTAAGTATGGTTTTGTTCATATTTTCTCCGAACGATTAAATTTTTAATAATTTAAGATCCACAAATTTAGATAAAATAAAGAATTTAAATCAACAAACTAAACCATATGAAAAATAAAACTTTCAATAAAATCAACTTTGTAGATAATTAATTAAAACCATAAATTTGAGTTATAAGTTTTAATAGATTTCGAGAACATATCAAACCAAAGTCCCTAATTTTTAAAATATAGCTAAAGGCATTAAATGAGCGAAGGAAATCATAAGCAAAGTTTTTGGACAAAGTATATTTGGTCAACAGATCATAAGATAATAGGTATTCAATATGGTATCACTTCTCTTGCTTGGCTTCTATTTGGCTTTGTTCTTATATCAATAATGCGATACCAGCTGGCTTATCCTGGAACCCCTATCCCTTTAATCGGAAGCCTACTGGGCCCCGATGGAGCCCTTCCTCCTGAAACTTATAATTCCATGGGTGCGATGCATGGAACAATAATGATATTCTTAGGCGTTGTTCCACTTGCCTTTGGTGCCTTTGGAAATTATTTAGTCCCGCTTCAAATTGGAGCAATCGATATGGCTTTCCCAAAGCTAAATGCTGCGTCCTACTGGATTTATTTTTTAGGGTCAGTTATTATGGTAGTTGGATTTTTTGTTCCTGGTGGGGCAGCAAATTCCGGATGGACATCATACCCTCCCTTATCAAATATTGCGACTACGGGTCAAACTGTCTGGCTATGGGGAATGGTTATGTTAATAACCTCATCATTATTAGGCTCAGTTAATATTCTAGTTACTGTTATTCAGCTACGCACCAAAGGTATGACATGGATGAAGCTACCTATTTTTGTATGGACACAATTTATCACAGCATTTTTATTGCTTTTAGCATTCCCTCCTTTGGAGGCTGCAGGTATCCTCCAATTGATGGATCGTCTTGTTGGAACAAGCTTTTTTATGCCAAGCGGATTAGTCGTTAGTGGAGGAGGTCCTTATGCGGGTGGTGGAAGCCCTTTACTATGGCAGCACTTATTTTGGTTTTTAGCGCATCCTGAAGTATACGTTTTAATTCTCCCGGCTTTTGGTATTGTTACTGAAGTAATTGCAAATAATACTAGAAAACCAATCAAAGGGTATAAATCTTTAGTATACGCAATGATATTTTTAGGCTTTATGTCTTTTATTGTTTGGGCGCACCATATGTATCTCACTGGAATGGGTACTACGATTGGAGCTTTTTTCCAAACAACAACAATGATTATTTCAATACCCTCAGTTGTGATTTTGACTGCTTTACTGCTATCGCTCTGGGGAGGATCGATTAGATTTAATACTCCTATGTTATTTGCCTTAGGGTTTTTACCAATGTTTGGAATTGGTGGATTAACTGGTCTCCCTCTTGGTTTGGCGGCAGCTGATATACATCTCCATGACACATATTATGTTATTGGTCATTTCCATTATGTTGTAGCTCCTGGAACAATTTTTGCTTTATTTGCAGGTATATATTATTGGTTTCCAAAGCTCACAGGTAAAAGAACCAATGAAATGCTTGGAAAGCTTCACTTTTATTCATCATTTATATTCATGAATGGCGTATTTATGCCCATGTTCATTCAAGGGCTAGCAGGTCTTTCTAGGCGAATGAATGATGGGGGCGAAACCTATGCGCATGCTGCAGGAGTGATACATTTAAATGAGTTTATGACGATCTCAGCTTGGCTCCTCGGTGTTGCTCAACTGTTTTTTATTGTAAATATGATTATTAGTCTTCGCTCTAAAAAAACCGGTGAATCCAATCCATGGAATGCAACGACAATAGATTGGACGGATACAACATCACCGCCCCTAGGGCATGGTAATTTTGAAACAGTCCCAACGGTCTACAGAGGGCCTTATGAATATAGCGTCCCTAATGAAAAAAATGATTTCTCACCACAAAGTCAAAAAGGTTAATTAGTATGGATATTCCATTTAATGTTAAAGAGCGCCCTGATACAGGTTTGTATAATGGGAAATTAGGAATATGGCTTTTTCTAGCATCGGAAGTGATGTTATTTGGCGGGTTATTTTCTGCTTATATATTTTTAAGGACCGGAGTAGATAATTGGCCCGCAGGCACAGAATATCTTGATGTGCGATTAGCCACTTTAAATACATTATTTTTAATTTCATCTTCCGTAACAATGGTCATGAGTTGGGCCTCATTAAAATTAAATGATTTTAAGAAATTTAAATTTTATTCCGGAACTACATTGCTTTTTGCGTTTGGGTTTTTGGTAATCAAGTATTTTGAGTATTCTGCTAAGTTCAGCCATGTTCCACCATATTTACCTAGCACAAATAATTTTCTAGGAATTTATTTTACAATGACAGGATTACATGTTTTGCATGTAATTGGTGGAATTGTAGTAATTGGTTATTATTTTGGGCCTGGATCAAAGATGTGGAAAGCAGACCCTGAAAGATTTACGAATAGAATAGAAATAGTTGGCCTGTATTGGCATTTTGTTGATTTGGTCTGGATTTTTCTCTTTCCAGTTTTATATTTGTTATGAGGAATAATTAATGACACCTGAAGAAGTAAAACACCATATTAAGACATATGTCATAGTATTTATTGCTTTGGCATTTTTGACTGTAGTAACTGTTGCTATCTCTTATTTAGATATTGGCGTAAAAGCAGGTATAGCTCTTGGACTTTTTGTTGCAAGTATCAAAGCATCTTTAGTTGCATGTTACTTCATGCATTTAATTGATGAAAAAACAACTATCTATTGGACATTGATAGCCACTGCTATTTCTTTTTTAATATTAATTTTTCTACCAATTGGTACAATGCTTGCTCAGGCTAGGATTTATTAAATATGTCGATTAAATCTTTCCATATCTTTTTTATAATTATATCAGCCATTCTTTCATTTGGGGTAGGTTTTTGGGGAATTAATCAATCACCAATGATTGGTATTGTATCATTTATTGGCGGCATTGTTTTAGTGTATTATGGAATACAAGTGTATAAAAAATTTAGAACAATTTAATTATGACTAAGATAATTATAACTGCTATAGCTATTTTTATTTTTGCCTCTCCTGATATTGTTTATGCATGTTCAACGTGTTTTGGTGATCCAAATGCAAAAGCAACGCAAGGTATGAATTTAGCAATTATTACTTTGCTCACAATTACAGGAGGTGTGCTTAGTAGCTTTGTATCATTTATTTATGTATTAAATAAAAGAGCTAAGGATTACGCAAAAAATATTTCAAAAAGAAAAGATAACAATGGAGGGTAAGCGTTAATTGTTAGAATTACTTAGAAAATTAGGGTTACCATCTGTATCCGCCTCAACTCAGGGGCCAGCTATTGATAATGTAATTTCCCTTGTCCATTGGTTAATGCTTATTCTGTTTGTTGGTTGGGGTATATATTTCATTTATACACTTATTCGCTTTCGCTCAACCAAACAGCCAAAAGCAGATTACCATGGAGTGAAAAATCATTATTCCACGTATTCTGAAGTAGCTGTTGCTTTAATTGAAGTAGTTCTTTTGATTGGTTTTGCCTTCCCGATATGGGCAAGCAGGGTCAACGACGTACCCAATACACTTGACTCTATCCAGATTAGGGTTGTTGCACAGCAGTTTGCATGGAATATACATTACCCAGGACCAGATAATATTTTTGGTTCAACTAGCCTTGATTTAGTTAATGATGAAGAGCAGAACTTTATTGGTCTTGATCGAACCGATGAGCACGCTAAAGATGATGTTGTTTTACAGAACCAATTAAAAATACCCGTTAATAGACCTATCAATATATTGCTTTCGTCAAGAGATGTTATTCATAACTTCAAACTTCCCGAGCTTAGAGTGTCTCAAGACGCGATTCCTGGAATGGTAATCCCAGTTTGGTTTGAAGCAACAATGACCACAGAGGATTTTCTAAAAACAATCAAGGGTACGCCGCGAGAAGATTTTGAAGAACAAAAGCCAGGTGATCAATATAAGGGATTTGAAATTGCTTGCGCTCAATTATGTGGTGCACAGCATGCTCAAATGAGAGGCTATCTTACAGTTTATGATGAAGATGGATATGAACAGTGGATGGAAACAGAGCAGGAATATTTACTAGAAGACGCAGAGGGAGATGATGATGACTGGGGTGATGATGAGTGGTAGAACCTAAAGTTAATTTATCTCTGCCCGAGCCTTCCGCTTGACAAATAATTCTTCAATTATCAATAAATAATCATTCTTAACTGATATAATTTCTGCAATGGAATCATTTTTTGATATTGCCCTTAGACGTCTTTCGAAATTAATTGTAATCTCTACATTATTTTTAATTTTTGTTGGGGCACTAATTAAAAGTCATGAGGTTGGTCTTTCTGTCCCGGATTGGCCGACATCATACGGAAAGCAAATGTTTTCTTATCCTATTTCAGATATGGTCGGGGGTATTTTTTATGAACACGGTCACAGGCTTTTCGCAACGGTTGTTGGTTTTTTAACATTGCTCCAATCTATTTTATTAGCCTTTTCAAATCAACCGTTATGGATAAAAAAAATGGGTTTTGTAGCGTTAGTTTTGGTAATTATTCAAGGGCTGCTTGGTGGGATGACTGTCATTTTTTTCTTACCTCCTCCAGTATCGATTGTTCATGGAATACTTGCACAAACATTTTTTCTTTCAACAATTTTTATTGCTTATAGCCTTTCTATAATTAGAAAAAATAAGAAAAGTAATAAATATCCACTTTCAGTTAGACGCGGTGCAGTGGTATTGACAATCTTAGTCTATATTCAGCTGATACTTGGTGCATTTATGAGACACACCGCTTCAGGTTTAGCTATTCCTGATTTCCCTTTAATGGGAGGTATGTGGATCCCTACTTTTTCTGATACTATGATAAATAATATTAACGTTGATCTTTTTGATAAAGGCTTAGATATGGTTTCAAAATGGCAGGTTATTATTCATTTTTTGCATCGCTTAGGAGCAATCATAATTAGTACAGTATTATGTTTCTTTATTTATAAATTTGGTAAACACGTTAACAAGAATAGATGGGAATCAAAGATTTTGATTTTAATATCAATAATATTAATTATTCAGATTATTCTAGGTGCTGCGACAGTTTTATCCGAGCGTATGCCTTTTATAGCAAGTTTTCATGTTGTTAATGGAGCCGCCTTGCTTGGTTGTTGTATGGTATTTATTTTATTTACCCAGTCAAATAAATTAAAGGATTTAAACTTTTGAAGCTTGTTAAGGATAAAGCCAAATCAAAAATGAATATTTATTTTGAGCTTAGTAAGGTAAATATTCTTTCTCTTGTGCTTGTTGCAACTTTTCTTGGGTATTATCTAGGGTCATCTGGAATAAATTCATGGGAACATTTATTTTTTACACTTTTAGGTACAACAATGACAGCATCAGGTTCTGGCGCGCTTAATCACTACATGGAGCGAGAAACTGACAAATATATGATCAGAACAAAAAATAGACCCTTACCAGCAGGATTGATCAGCCCATCAGAAGTTATGGCGTTTGGCGTTTTGATGGTTCTTTTTGGTACGATAATTCTTGTATCTCTAATCAATACCATCACAGGATTTATAGCTATTCTTACTTCATTTTTATATATAGTTATTTACACGCCTTTAAAAAAAATTACTTGGCTCAATACTTCTATTGGATCTATTCCAGGGGCTTTGCCAGTAATCGGTGGATGGACAGCATCCACGGGGGAAATAGGATTTATGGCATGGGTTTTATTTGGCATGATGTATCTTTGGCAGCATCCACATTTTTATGCGATAGCATGGATGTGCAGAAAAGACTATGCCGAAGCAAATTTAAAAATGCTACCGGTGCTTGAACCGGAAGGCAATAGTACTATGCGACAAATATTTTGGCATTTACTTTTAATGATACCAATTTCAATCATTCCGGTCATCCAAGGCTCTTTAGGGATTGTATATCTGTTTGGAGTTGTTTTAATTACATGCGCATTTTTTGTTTCAGCATTACCATTAGCTCGAAATAGATCTAATAAAGATGCCTTACTATTACTTAAAGCATCTGTTTTTTATTTACCAATTTTATTATTAATTATTATAATTGATTTAGGGGTTAAAACATGAATATAAATACTAGAATTAAAATATATATAGCTGTAGCTGTATTTTTACTTGCAACTTACTTTTTGAATTATACGGGAAAAGAGAATGAGCTCCCAGAAATTGGTATGGTTCCTGAATTTGAGTTTGTAAATAGCGAGCAAGAAACGATTACATTAAATAATTTAAAAGGAAAAGTCTGGGTCGCTGACTTTATTTTTACTACCTGCACCATGGCATGTCCAATGATGACAGGAAATATGAATATTATTCATAAAAAATATAAAAAAAATGACGATGTAAGGCTGGTTTCAATCTCAGTATATCCTGAGTATGACACCCCAGAGGTTCTAACAAAATATGCCTCACAATACGATGCCAATACTTCTCGATGGTATTTTTTAACTGGTGAAGAGAGCACTGTTAAAAGAGTGATTAAAGACGGATTTAAGATCGGAGATTATGAAGATATTATTTTTCACAGTGAAAAATTTGCATTGGTAGATAAAAAAGGAATGATTAGAGCTTATTATAATGGCATGAAAACTGAGGATATGAAAAAACTTAAAAAAGATATTAATAGCCTGCTCAAACAAAATTCATGAATAAGAAAGATAATTTTTGGATAAAGATAATATATATCGTATCCATTATCATTTCTAGCGCAGTTGCATTTCTTATTTTAGGGCCAAGGCCTGATGGTGTAAATGGATCGCTGGATGTATCTATTCTACCATCAATTAATGCCAGCCTAAATGCCTTAACAACCGCTTTGCTAATTATTGGCTATTTTTTAATAATTAAAAAAAAACGCAGGTTTCACAAAAATGTTATGCTGGTATCGTTTGGAACTTCAGGGGCATTTCTTGTAAGCTACATTATTTACCATTGGTTCAAGGCTGGGCCTAAGCAGTATCTTGGAGAATTTAACACGATTTATTATTTTATTTTATTAACGCATATAATTCTAGCTACAATCATTATCCCGCTTGCTTTACTTACCCTATATAGGGGCTGGACAGATAACCTGAATCTGCATAGAAAAATTGCAAAAATTACACTGCCGTTATGGTTATATGTTTCTGTGACTGGGGTCGTGATTTATTTAATGCTTTATTGATTTTATGTATTGGTATCAATCATATAGTTGCTCAATCTAGAATCTTTCAGTAAGTTAGTATATATGACTATGAAGCGTATTCAATGACAAAAAAACAAACACAATCCGCTACAACCGTAGCAGAGTATCTCGCTAGTGCACCTAAAGCAGTAAAAGCATATATTTCTGACCTAGAAGAGCAAATTGGCAATTTATCGCAAATTGGTCTGGCTCTTTCAAAAGAAAGAGATATGTCCAAATTGCTTGAGATGATTTTATTAGAAGCAAAACGTATTTCAAATTCCGATGGAGGAACTCTATACATGATGACTGATGACAAAAGATTGAAATTTGAAATTATGATGACTGATTCGCTCAATTTTCATATGGGTGGAACTTCAGGAGAAGAAATACCTTTTTATCCTGTAAAACTATATGATGAAAAAGGAGAACCAAATAATTCTATGGTGGCAGCATACGTTGGTCTTAGCGGTGATACTGTTAATATTCAAGATGCTTACAAGGCTAAAGGCTTTGATTTTTCTGGAACAAAAATGTTTGATGAAAAAACAGGTTATCATTCAAAGTCTTTTTTAACAGTTCCATTAAAAAATCATGAAGATGAAATTATAGGTGTTTTACAACTTTTAAATGCACAAAAAAATAAATCTAAAAAAATTATTGAGTTTAGTGAAGATATTCAAGGCAAGGTTGAAGCTCTCGCTAGCCAAGCAGCTGTAGCCATTACCAATAAAAATCTCATAAAAGACCTTGAGAATTTATTTGAGTCATTTATTAAGCTTATTGCCTCAGCTATCGATGCAAAATCGCCATATACTGGTGGGCATTGCGAAAGAGTTCCTGAAATAACTATGATGCTTGCTGAGGCGGTTCAAAAAACAAAACACGGCCCATTCGCAGATTTTAAACTTTCTGATCAAGAAATGTACGAATTAAAAATTGCAGCTTGGCTACATGATTGCGGCAAGGTTGCAACGCCTGAGTTCGTTGTTGATAAATCTACAAAACTTGAAACTATTTATGACCGAATTCATGAAGTCGAGACAAGATTTGCTGCTCTTAAACGTGATTATGAGATAAAAAAATTGAAAAAAGAATTAACAATTGAGCGCGACCAATCATTAAGCGCTAACGAAAAGAATAAAAAAATAAACGATCTCAAAAAAGACTATCAAAAAACAATTAGACAAATTAAAAAAGACCTTTCCTTTGTTAAGGAATCTAACATTGGTGGAGAGTTTATGTCAGGGGATAAGCAGCAACGGATTAATGAAATTGCACAGTATAAATGGAAACCTAATGGTAAAATGCAAAATTTCCTTTCTGAGGATGAGGTTTATAATTTAACAATTCCTCGAGGAACATTAACCCCAGAAGAAAGACAGGTGATTAATGATCATATCGTAATCACTATTAACATGCTGGATGAACTTCCTTATCCTAAGCATTTAAAGAATATTCCTGAGTTTGCTGGCGGTCATCATGAAAAACTTGATGGAACTGGTTATCCTAAAGGACTTACTAAAGATGAAATGTCGGTACAAGCGCGAATTATGGCAATAGCAGATATTTTTGAAGCTCTTACCGCTCGTGATAGGCCATATAAAAAAGGAAAAACGCTTAGCCAAGCCATGCGAATATTAGGCTTTATGAAAGATGATGCGCATATTGATGTAGATCTTTTTGATATTTTTGTTAAGCAAAAAATCTACATGAAGTATGCAAAAGGATTTTTAGAACCTGAGCAAATTGACGAAGTAAATATTTAGCAAGAAAAGCTAAGAGATGACTTTTGAAATAGTATTTGTACTCGCTTTAATAGTATTGGCTTTCATTCTTTTTGTTTCTGAAAAGTTTAGTCTTGATGTAACAGCTTTATTCATATTGACAATTCTTTTCACTGGGGGATTTTTAACTGTTGAAGAAGCCATTTCTGGTTTTTCTAATCCTGCAGTTATTACAATTGCTTTATTATTTATTCTTAGTCAAGGATTGCAAAAAACACGTATCCTAGAATACCTTATTGTCAGAATCAATAAACTTGTTTCTCAGTCCAAAAACTTAGGTTTAGGCGTATATTTGTTAACTATTGCTTTTGCAAGCGCGTTGATGAATAATACTGCAATTGTAGCAGTATTTATGCCGGTTACTATTAGATTAGCTCACCAATACCATATGAGCCCTTCAAAACTCTTAATTCCACTTAGTTATGCTGCGATTATGGGAGGCACACTAACGCTTGTAGGTACATCTACAAATTTGATAGTCAATGCAGTCTATATTGAAAATGGCGGTTCTCCACTTGGAATGTTTGAGTTTGCAAAATATGGATGGATTACATTATTAGTAGGGTTGATTTATATTTTATGGATTGCTCCTAAAATTTTGCCTTCACGTACTGTCACTTCAAGCTTGACTCAAAGTTATCACATGGCAGGATATTTAACTGAAATGAAAATTTCTGAGGATTCACCTCTAGTAGGATCAACTTGTCAAGAACGGAACGTTAACCAAAGCTATGATGTTATTGTTCTTGATATTCAGCGCGATGGTAGGCTAATTGCTTATAATGTTGGAAGGCAAACCTTGAGAGCTGGCGACATACTCTTTGTCAAAGGCTCACTTGAAAGTTTTTTAAGAATGAAGGAGGTTGAAAAAGTCACTCTTCTTACTGATGAAAAATTAACACAGTCAGAACTTGAACAGGATGATAATATTTTAGTTGAGTGTATGGTAACCGATCAATCTGATGTTATTGGAAAAACTCTTCGTGAGGCAAATTTCAGAAAGAGGTTTGGTGCATTTATCCTTGCAATAAGAAGAGAGGGTTTGATCATTAGAAAAAAAATTGCCCATGTTGTTTTGCATACATAC
Source organism: Fidelibacterota bacterium (assembly GCA_002725545.1). The sequence goes on from PBPW01000026.1 coordinate 30,548, forward strand.
GATACACTGCTAATCTATGGAGCGAAAAGACAAATTTCAGAACTTGAAAAATCAGGAAAATTTATTTTGCTTGGAGAAATGCAGGCGGATCTAGTTAAGGTAAGATTTTGGTGGATAAGTATAGTATCGATAGTGCTAACTGTATTTCTTGCTGCTATTGGAGTATTGCCTATTCTAAAGGGGGCATTGATCAGCGCTGTAATCTTAATGATGTTTAGGGTGATTTCTCCAAATGAAGCATATGAATCAATCCATTGGCAGGTTATTGTATTGATTGCTGCATTAATTCCGCTTGGCATAGTCATTCAATCATCTGGCACTGCAACCTATATTGCTAATATGATTATGCAATATGTAGATACCCTTTCCCCTTCAATACAACCATATGTACTATTTGCTTTAATCTATTTTGTTACCATGGTAATGACTGAAATTTCATCCAATACAGCTACCGCAATAATTATGACACCTATTGTAATAGCAATTACTGCTGATATGCAATTTGATCCAAGACCATTTATTTTTGGTGTTTGTTTTGCTGCATCAGCATCATTTAGTACGCCTGTAGGATACCAGACTAACTTGATGGTTTATGGTCCAGGAGGATATAGATTTTCGGATTATATGAAAACTGGTATTCCGCTAGCTCTCACTTTTTGGATATTAGCTATACTAATTATTCCAACTATTTGGCCATTTTAAATTAGCCTAAACAATACAGTTTATATCTTATAAATTATATGGTCATTTCTCACATTTAATTAAATAAATGGAACATACAAATCAAAAAAAACCCCCTTTACAGTTATTTATAGATAATCCTTCAAAATCAATGTGGAATTTGGCAATACCAATCATGGCAGGTATGGGTATTCAAACATTATATACAATCATTGACATGATTTTTATTGGGCGACTAGGAGGTAATGCGATTGCAGCAGTTGCATTCAATATGCCCATTTTCTTTTTTGTGATGGGTCTCTCATTTGGTTTAGGTAATGGAGTTACTGCATCCATAGCAAGATTTATTGGTGCAGATGATAAGGTTAATGCAGATAATTCAGCTGAGCATGCTGTGGCAATCGCTTTTTTGATCAGCGCGGTACTTACATCTGTTGGATTAATCTACGGTAAAGATATCTTGATTCTTATGGGATGTACTCAGGAAGTATTGCCATTAGCATGGGATTATCTAAGGGTCAGTTGTTATGGTATATCATTTGGTGTATTCTCAGGTTTTTTTAGATCAATTCTTGCTGGGGAGGGAGAAATGAAGCTACCAATGATAGTTGCGGGATTAGGAACAGTCTTAAATACAATTCTTGATCCTATTTTTATTTTTTATTTGGATTATGGTGTGACCGGTGCTGCGTGGGCCACAACAATCAGTCAAATAATTGTTTTTTGCATATTTATCTATATGTTATTTATCAAACATCGCACGTATATTAGGTTTAAACTCAAAGATTTTTCCCCATCATCTTTCATTATTTATGATATAATTAAAGTTGGGATACCGGTTTCAATGTCAATGGTTGTGATGGCTATCGGTCAACTAGTATTCAATCGATTGCTTGTAAACTATTCTACCAATGCAGTTGCCGCTTACCAGATTGGAGGGAGAATTGATATGTTAGTTTTTCTTCCAATATTTGGTATTGCCTCAGCANTAACCACCATGGTAGGAATGTTTTATGGAGCAAACGAAATAAATAAAATTAAATTTATATCTAGCTATGGAATAAGAAGCTCGCTAATAATAACTTCGATTTGNTCAGCTCTCTTATACATTTTTGCACCACCAGTGATAAGTATTTTTACTTCAGACCCCACAATTCAAAAAATATCAATAGANTATTTAAGGATCATATCGCTTTTATTTCCCTTTATTTCTATAGGNTTAACCATTGGGAGAATATTGCAAGGTCTTGGCCAGGGAATGCCATCTCTTATCATTACAACAATTAGGGTCATTGGAGTTGCAGGCCCATTAGCTTATTATTTTACCTTTATTCAAAATAAGCCTGTAGAATGGATTTGGTATAGTATGTTTATTTCTGGTATTTTCGCTACTATCATTTCCATAGTATGGGTTACGATTACCTTTAAAAAACTTTCAATAGCATAGGTAAAAATAAATGTTATGAGTATTGTAGATAAAAACAAAATAGAAGAAGAGTTAAATAATTTGAAAGAATGGAATTATAAAAATAATTCAATATCCAGACAATTCTCCTTTAATTCATACATGGATGGTATTGAATTTGTGAATGCAGTGGCTTTAATTGCTGAGAAGGAAAATCACCACCCAGACCTAATGATTGGGTGGTGCTCCGTACAAGTGAATTACACCTCACATGATCTGGGCGGTGTAACTGAAAAATGCCTTCATATGGCTAAACTCACTGAAGAGTTTTATAAGGAATAAATATTACAATGAGAATATATTGGTACTATTTATTCATTTTTTTAATCCAATCTGCTTTTGGGCAAAATATGGCCTTGGAAGCCAATACAATCAATGCTATAAAAGCTAAAATCTCACCAAATATCGATGGAATAGTTATTGATGACCCGGCTTGGAAAAATATTGATTTTGCAACAGGGTTTATTCAGCAGTCTCCTGATGAAGGAAAGCCTGCAACGGAAAAAACAGAAGTTAAAATTATGTTTTCTGATGAAAATTTATATGTTGCTGCGATATGCTATCACAATGATCCAGAAAAAATAATTATCTCAGATGCCAGAAGAGATTCTCCATTGGATGATATGGATAGCTTTATTTTTATTCTAGATACATTTAGAGATTATCAAAATGGTTACGCTTTTGGAACAAATGCAGCAGGGATAGAATATGATGCACAAATCACAAAAGGCGGAGAAGGTGGGTCTACTAGTCGAAGATTTTCAATGGGAACCGGAGGTGGTTATAATATTAATTGGGATGCTGCATGGAATGTAAAATCATTTATAGGTGATTTTGGATGGAGCGCTGAATTTGAAATACCATTAAAAACATTAAGATATAATTCAAAAAAAGACCAAACTTGGGGAATAAACTTTCAACGGGTAATTAGCAGCAATCAGGAAAAAGCTCACTGGTCACAAATTACACGACAATTTACAGTAAATCGATTGGTATCTGCTGGGCAGTTAGTGGGAATAGAAATTCCATCTTCAAGAAGCTATAAAATTATCCCCTATGTACTTGGTCAAGCAAATGCCGTATCTGACTCATCTGATAGAAACACTAATGATAGCGACCTAGGATTAGATGCAAAAATAAATATTGGATCTAGCCTTACTTTAGATATGACATATAATACTGATTTTGCGCAAGCAGAAGCAGATGAGCAGCAAATCAATTTGGACAGATTTAGTCTTTATTTCCCAGAAAAAAGAGCCTTTTTCTTAGAAAATGCAGGTCTTTTTTCTATTGGTGAAAACACTCGTCGCGGTTCAGAACTTTCGATGTTTTTCAGTAGNCGAATTGGAATTGGAGANGATGGTCAGCAAATTCCAATAANGGCAGGTGGAAGGCTCACTGGAACTTTTTCAAATATGCGAATTGGTTTATTNTCNATGAGCACTAAATCAGAAGAATTTTCTATTTTTAGGGTTAAAAAGGAGATGCCAAATAGAACTTTCTTTGGTGCTATGGCAACGAACATGCTTAATCTAAATAGTGATGGATATTCTAATCANGTTTATGCCNTTGATGGCCAGTTAGGCATCGGAGAATTAGGTCAAGTAGATGGNTTTATTGCNACCTCTAGTACTCCAGACTTAGATAAGGATAAAGCATATTCTTATCGGCTTTCGGCAGCTAGAAACGGTAGAGAAATCCAAACTGTCATTTCATATACTGAGCTTGGTGAAGCCTTCAATCCTGAAATGGGTTTTTTAAAACGAACAGGCGGGTATAGAAAATGGTCTGGTAGGATTTTTACTAGATTCAGACCTGAAAATTCAATGGGTGTACTAGAAGTAAGACCACATATCAACTATGATGGTTTTTGGAAATTGGATGGATTTCATGAAACTGGAAAACTGCATGTAGATAATCATCTAGAATTTCGATCTGGATATCAAATTCATACTGGAGTTAATTTTACTAAAGAAGGACTAAACGAAGATTTTTTAATCAATTCATCAAAAAATATTTCAGTGCCAGCTTCAACCTATGATCATGTTGAGGCTCAATTGTATTTTACTTCACCCCCAACCAATAAATTAAGTTTTAGTGTGATGAATTATATTGGAGGTTTTTTCGGAGGAGATCGTATTAATTCTAGACCAACACTTAAGGTTAGATTTGGCGATCGATTTAATTCTGAGTTCAGCTATAACTACAATAACGTTAACCTTCCTCAAGGAGACTTTAAAACATATCTTTCTCGTGCGAGATTGACCTACGCCTTTTCTCCAAAAATGTACCTACAGGCGCTTTTGCAATACAATAATCAATCAGGCGTAAGCTCTGTGAACTGGAGATTTATCCTTCAGCAGTCTGCAGGGTCTGGTTTATACATTGTCTACAATCAAATGGAGGATTATGATGGTATTCCAATCGATTCTAAATCACAATCATTAATTCTAAAGTATAGTCAATTATTTGATCTAAGATGAATATCTATTCTTTTTTAGAATGAATTGATGATCTATCTTATTATTACAACAATTATATGGTCCTTTTCTTTTAGTATTATAGGAAATTACTTATCTCCTCAGATAAATTCTTGGACTCTTGCATTTTTTCGTTCTTTTATAGCATTTATTTTTTTTCTACCTTGGTATAGAAAAGATATTTCTTATAAGTATCTAATCAGAATTACTTCTATTGGAGCTTTGCAAATAGGGCTCATGTATGTGTTTTATTTGACCGCATTTAATTACACAACCGTACAAAGAATTCTTCTTTTTACTATTACAACTCCATTTTATGTTGTATTAATTTCAAATTTGTTTGAAAGAAAATTCAAATTACCTGTTTTTTTATTATCTATTTTTTCAATCATTGGTGCATTTTTCTTGCGAACTATTTATTTTGACAAAAACGACCTTATTGGGTTCGTATTAATTCAATCAGCTAATCTGTGCTTTGCTTTAGGTCAAATTTTATATAAACGATTTAAACAAGGCAATTGGAGCCAAGGAGACAAATTTCATGATTTTACTTATTTCTTCTTTGGTGCATTATTGATTAGTTCATTTGGTTTGATTATTTCCTCACAAGGATTGTCATTGCCAGGTTCTTTTGCGGAGTGGATTTTAGTTTTATGGCTTGGCGGCATTTCAACTGGACTAGGGTATTATTTTTGGAATCGTGGATCTGAATATGTTAGCAGTACAACCTTAGCCGTAATGAATAATCTAGTTATTCCTACAGCTTTATTAGTTGAAACAGTTTTTTTTTCACGAACTGTGAATATTGAATCATATATCATTGGAACAATAATTATTATTTCAACTATTGTTGCCTCAGTAAGATTTAAAGTTTGATAAAAATTTTCTTTTTATACATCCAAAATAATATCAACCAAAATGCAATAACATGAAAGACCGCAAATAGAAGAGATCCATTAATATCACCAGCTAAAGGTAAAAAAATTGTCTTATAAAAATAGGAATAGCCTGATATTTCATTCCCATCAAGAGTAAAACGAATTTTTAATAGTATTTTTGCCCAAATACCTGATAGAGCAAAAATAAATATTGAATTAGAACCAAATACAATAAATGGATATGCCCATTTATTGTATTTCAAAATATCAATTAACCAAATCATTGATGATAATACTATCGTTCCGATCCCAGCAGTATATAAAACATAAGAACTGGTCCATAATTGTTTGTTAATTGGGAAAAGGAATCCCCAAAACCATCCTGCAATAATCATTAATGCTCCCAGAATCATCATCCGTTGACAATTATCTTCATGATCTTTTGTAGTCTTGATCATGGTGCCAACAAGAAAGCCTATAATTACGGTAACCGCAGAAGGGAAGGTGCTTAGCAACCCTTCGGGGTCAAATTGTATTCCTGTTCCTCCATATAAATGACTTTTTCCAAGGATAAAACTATCAATCACTAAAACCAAATTTGAATTGAGAGCATATGGGTCAACGCCATTTATCAATCCATAAGAGTATAATACAACCCAATATACTACTAATATAAAAAATGAAATTTGAACCAATCCTTTGACATTAGTTCTTAAGATAATAAATGCAGCAATAAAATAAGCAAGAGCTATCCTCTGCAATACACCTAAAATTCTAAACGAAGACCAGTCCCAGTCTTGTCTCACAAATGGAAAAGCATTCAAAATCAGCCCAAGAGTGAATATTGATATTGTTCGGAATACTATCTTGCTAAACAATGGACCGGTTTTGCAAATATCATATTTTTCAAATGAAAAACTCATTGCTATGCCAACAATAAATAGAAAAAATGGAAAAACTAAATCTGTCAGCGTGCATCCATGCCATTGAGCATGCCTAAGCGGACCATAAACATGTGACCAAGTGCCTGGGTTATTTACAATGATCATTAATGCAATTGTTGCGCCTCTAAATGTATCTAAAGCAAGTATTCTGTTTATCTTGTTCATTTTTTCAAATCCTCATTTAAACCAAAATTTGAATCTATCGAAATAAATTTAATTAAAATTAAACCCGGTATGGTAGAAAGCATAACCCAGTAAAAAAAGCTTGTATATCCTACGCTTTCTTGAATAGCTCCACTAAACATTCCTGGTATCATCATACCTAGCGCCATGATCCCTGTGCATATTGCGTAGTGAGCAGTTTTATGATTGCCATCAGAAATCATCATCATATAAAGTAGATAGGCAGTAAAGCCAAATCCATAGCCAAATTGTTCTATAGAAACAAGAATACCTATAAGCGTCATGTTGTCTGGTTGCGCATAGGCCATATATACATAAACTAAATCAGGTAATTTCATTGCTAGCGCCATCCAAATTATCCAATACTTTAATCCATTCTTTGCTATAAAAAATCCACCAACAATCCCACCCAGGGTTAGCATTGCTATTCCAAGAGTACCATAAATGAAACCATATTCTGATGTTGATAGCCCTAGCCCTCCAGACTCGTATGAATCAAGCATAAATAACGGAGCAATTTTTACCAATTGCGCTTCTCCGAATCTATAGAGCAAGATGAATAATACAATCAGTAAAATTTGGGGTTTTTTAAAATAAGCCTTAATAATCTCAAAGTATTCTTTTACAACATCTTCCTTAGCTATATTGAATTCTTCTTGATCGTTTTCAGGTCTAGGTAAAGCCCATTTATGATAAGCAGCTAAAATGATAAATAGTCCAGATAAAATTCCAAAAACTAATGACCAAGCAAGTTTAAGATTACCAGTGATATTTTCTAGCTGACCTGCAATAATTACAATTATTCCCTGTCCAAAAAGAATCGCAAACCGATAGAAAGTATTTCTAATTCCAATGAACCAAGATTGATCATGGNTAGATAAACCTAACATGTAGAATCCATCCGCTGCAATATCATGAGTTGATGAACTAAATGCCATTAGCCAAAAGAATACCAATGTATATTGTAGTGCATTAGTGGTAGGTATGGTTAAAGCTACGCCTGCTAAGCTTGCTCCAATAACGAGTTGTGTAAGAACGATCCAATAACGCTTTGTTTTAATTATATCTACGAATGGACTCCATAGTGGCTTAATAACCCATGGCAAATAAAGCCAACTGGTATACAAAGCTATTTCTGTATTGGATATATTTAGTTTTTTATACAACACTACAGATACAATCATCACAAAGGCATAGGGTAGTCCTTCTGCAAAATATAGACTAGGTACCCAAGACCACCCTTTTGTTTTTGAATAGCTATTCATCTAATATAAATTTTTTATTTCTGTTCCTGGATAATAATGACTAAGTATTTGATTTGAATTTTTCCCTCTTAATGCCATACCTAAAGCACCGATTTGGCACAAACCAACTCCATGCCCCCATCCTTTGCCATTNAGATTAAATCCTTGCTCTTCTTTTTCAATAGTAAACGCAGAGCTGAATAGGAAAGAATTTGACAAAAGATCTCTGATTTTGTATTCGGATTCAATAATATGACTCTTCTCATTATTTTCTTTATCTACGTAAACAACTTCTAAATTATATATTCTATCTGACNTTCCAGTTTTGAGTGCTNTAATATTTACAATCTTTTTTGCATGCCTATCATAATCATTNTTNAAATTTTTTATAATAGATTTATTTNCAATTTCATGATTCCAATGGTAATANTCTAGATCCTCATCTACAGATCCAATAAACCTTGCNATTGATTTATCTGGAAATTGTGATGGATTACAATAATTAACCCCTTTTTCATCGCAATCATTAATTGAAATCAAATACGGAACTGGCTTGCCGGACCAAACATTTTCATAATTCTCTGTTTTACCACCACAGGATTTTGAGTATCGAGCATCGCAAATAGAATCATCAAAAATTAACACCTTGCCATGTGAATCATTAGCAGCCTCTATTGATTCAATAGTGCAATTACCCATACCTTGATATCTCTGACAGCAATCATCATTGCATACATCGAAGCCTAGCGATTTATGTTTTTGTTCAGAGCTTGCGAGTAGCCATGAGCGAGCAACTATTGTTTGTGAGATGAGAAATTCTTTCGGGCAATGTTGGCTCATCTCTGAAGTTGCAACGCATTTTAGATAGTCTTCTAGTTTTAATTTGTTAATGACCATTATATTGTTTTCAGCGATCANAAATTCAAGGCTACCCCAATATTTTANATCGACTACTTTTTCCCAATGAAATCCTCTGCCAGCCACCACTTCCTTGATCATGGAAAAAATCTTTTTTGAATCAATGGTTGGATTAATAATTATTTTTTGTGTTGCAACATCCAGCTCATCTATCCTTAGTCTATGGTCATTAATAGAGATTGTTATATTAGAATTATTTTTACAAGAAGGGTAAATCTTCTCATTCGTCTCAATTTCAAAAGAATCACTTTCTGATAAAATAAGCTCAATATTTTTAATATTATCNGCAGGCAGGATTATACCTACTCTGATAATAGGTTCTTTAGATGGAATTATTTTAGAGGTCATGAAATTTCCATCCATGCTTTTGCGCCTAAACCGATGATTGGAGCCTCTCTTAAGTTTGACAATACAATTCTATCATTATCTAAAAAATGTTCTTTTATAATTCCTCCATGACCAATGCATAGCTCNTNGAAGTCAGTTTTTATTTGTTCAAAGATATNTTTTCCAGCTTTAGAGTTAAAANATTGCGATAATCTTTGCCCAATAACTATTCGATCCAATAATAATCGATGATAAGAATGCGATTTATCAATTTTTCTTTCTACAACAAACTGATTATCCCAACCTTCGTAAATCGTCCGCACTCTTTCAAAAATTAATAATGCAAAAACNTTACTAATAGACATGATTGATTTTTCTGTATGTTCATTAATTGCTGGCATAGATAAAAGAGATTCGATAGATGCTCCATTTTTTGATTTTAGNTCCCATGTTTTTGCAATCCAATTTGACTGACTATCAAAACTCAGTAGNTTATCATTTAGTTTCATTCCATCTGCTATTCCAGTACCACCACCCATATAGTAGGCATTACTTATGCCTCTGAAAAAACCGTTTGTTGCAAATTCTTCACCCCATGCACACATATCAGAATCACTTTCAATATTTGAAATATTGCTAGAAGTTTCAATTTCGGATTGGATTTTTTTACAGAGATCAGGTAATCTTGGGCCATTAGACATCGCTACAANACNTTTTTTATCNTCTGATTTAATTCCAGGCATTGCAAAAGAAATAAATGAATCTGTGTATCCACCTAATTGTTTAATAACATTTAATAATGTTTCTATATATGCTTGACCTTGGGTTTTTTCATTTTGCAATATCGGCGCACCATTTAATTGCTCTGACAAATCGATTGGTTTAAAAGAATGATCAAAGGATGCATGGTCTTTGTAGTTCAGTTCAATTATATTTCCNGATATATCAAAAGTATCTTCATTTACCCGTTCAATAATTGCTCCGCATACCTTTGAGGCGCCTCCATCAATTCCTAGTATTTTCATTGAAGTCCAATCATTGTTTTTAGATTAATTATTCGATCATAAGATTTTACTAGCCTTGAAATTGTTATTTTGTTTCTTTTCAATAAATCATCAATGATATGATGTATTTTTTTTACTATGNCTGGNTCGTATTCTAAGTTATTCCCAAAGCAGAAAATATCGACACCAGCATTGATCATAAGCTCAATGATTTGTTCTAAGCTATATTTATTTTTCAATGCTTTCATTTGAGGGTCNTCGCTAATTACCACCCCAGTGAAATTCATTTTTTTTCTTAATAAATCTGTCAAGATTGATTTGGATAGTGTAGCTGGATATTCATCATCAAGGTATTTATTAAATAAATGGGAAGTCATAATTGCTGAAATAGTCTNTGAATCAATGAGATTTTGATAAGGAAGAAGTTCTTTTTCTGACCATGATTCAGAGACATCTACCCATCCTTCATGGGTATCACCAATTGAACTTCCTTGGCCAGGGAAGTGTTTTGCTACTGCAATTATATTATTATCCATATGCGTATCAATAACTATTTTTGCATGATTAGTAAGCTTATCTGGGTTTGANGAAAATGATCTTTGTTTCTTAATAATGATATTATCTTTTGATAATAATAGATCCAATACAGGTGCAAAATTCAGATTTATTCCATTTTCTTTTAAGGTTTTAGCTGTACGAAATGCTTCTTTGGCGGTTTGTTCAAGATCGTTAATTTTTCCCAAATTTTCCCAGCTAGTNGAAGGCTCAAATCCATATTTAGTTTTTAATCTATTCACTTTTCCGCCTTCTTGATCTACGCCAACCAATAAAGGAATATCACTTAAGCGCTGAAGATCAGATGTGAATTTCTGTAATTGCTTTGGAGATCTTATATTATGAAGTGATGGGGGTGAAATTGTGATATCTTCATCGTATAGGATAATTCCGCCAATCTGGTAACCTTGGTTTAATTTAAAAAAATCTTTTGCTGCAGCGATATCATGGCCTTTTATTCCGACCATTATCATTTGACCGATTAATTCTGACACATTAGAGGATATATTTTTCATATGAATAATTTAATAAAGTTAAAGATTTAATAAGGGAAGTAAAGTTAATTTTTATCATAGCATGCTTAGGATAATTACTCTACTTTTCTCAATTACATTATTAACCTGCTCGGGAGCTGGAACAATTCCTCCTATACAATCATCTTGGGCTGAATCTACACTTAAAAAATTATCATTGAGAGAAAAGATTGCGCAAATGATGGTTTATAGAATGAATATGAAATTCCTGAATTATGAAAGCGATGAATGGAAAGAAATTGAGGAGCTTATTAAAACTGATGGTATTGGGATCTTGCATATCTGGTTTGGTGAAGCCGGCAGTGCCTTGACGCTGCTAAATAAAATGCAAAAAGAATCTAAAGTACCTATGCTGGTAGAAGCTGATATTGAGTCTGGTCTTGGTAGAAGATATAGCGGAGCTGTGACAATCCCCCCAATGATGGCAATTGCAGCAACCGGTAATCCCGAATATGCTTATGAAGCAGGAAGGATTTCTGCCATTGAAAGCCGTGCTGTTGGAATTCATTTTAATTTAGCACCTGTTGTTGATGTTAATAATAATCCAAAAAATCCAATAATTAATACTAGATCATTTGGAGAAAATGCTGATTCTGTTTATCGCTATTCAAAAGAATTTATTAAAGGTCTGCATGATTATGGAATGCTAGCAACTGCAAAACATTTCCCAGGTCATGGAGACACAGAAACTGATTCACACTCTGCACTAGCTCAAATACCAAGTGATTCAGCTAGATTATGGTCAACAGAACTTCCCCCCTTCAGAAATGCAATACAATCTGGCGTAGATGCCATTATGGTTGCTCATGTCAATGCCCCTGATTATCAAAAAAATGCTGATGAACCTGCTACACTTTCCTCCTTCTGGATACAAGATATACTTAAAAGAAAACTTGGTTTTAATGGTGTAATTATCACTGACGCAATGGGAATGGGGGGGATTATAAAGAATTATTCAGATGCTTATGCATTGATAGCTACTATTAATGCTGGTGCTGATATAATTATTCAAAATAACGAAATGAAACAGTCAATTGACCTTGTTGAGAGGGCAGTTTTAGATGGTTTAATTACAGAAAATAGAATCGATTCATCGGTAATAAAAATATTAAAAATGAAGGAAAAAGTAGNTCTCCATAAAGATCGCTATATTTCTTTGGATGAAACATATTCTCAGATGGGCAAAAAGCAAAACTTTGAAACTGCCGATGAAATCGCTTCGAAGTCACTTACNGTTGTTAGAAATAAAAACAATATCCTGCCACTTGACCCTGATNTGAATGAAGAAATATATGTGATAGATCTTTATGATGGCCCCAATAATCATACAGAGAGCAGTTTGACAAAGCAGCTAAGGCAAAGCAAANGAAAATTCAAAACATTTCAAATTGATAAATCTGATAGTTTGGCAATTGCAGACTATATTTTAAATCAAATCCCAGCTGAAAAAATAATTTTTGTCAATGCATTTGCTAATCCAGTTGAATGGAAGGATAATATCTTCTTACCNGAGGTTGAAGCTGAGTTAATAAATAGGTTAATTCAAAAGAGCAGTAAAGTCATTGTGACGAGTTTCGGTAGTCCGTATTTAATTCAAGATTTTCCTGATACACCTGTATATATTTGCGCNTATAAAGGAAGCGGTATTATGCAAGATGCTGTTGCAAAATTATTAATGGGAAAAGAAAGCGCTAGCGGGATTTTACCAGTATCAATACCTGAAATTGCTTCAATAGGATCTGGCTTGTTGATTGAATCTAAACCCTGGCGCGTACAAGAAAATCCTCTAGAACCTGCAACGGAGCTAATACGAATNAGANCAAGCGAGATTGGAGCAGATATTTCAAAGGTCAAAAAGTATATAAATCAAGCCATCCAGGATTCAGCTTTTCCTGGAGGCGTAATGCTTGCTGCGAAGAGTGGGCAGATTTTTTTGCATGAATCCTTTGGTCATCATACTTATACAAAGAAAAACTCTGTCTCAAGGGGAAATATTTTTGATTTAGCATCTATAACAAAAGTAGTTTCTACTACATCTGCAATCATGAATCTAATTGAAGAGAATAAATTAAGCCTTGATGATAGAGTTGTAGATTATATTCCAGAATTCAAGGGTAGGCAAGAGAAGTATTTTACCCAAAAAACTGGCACCACGATTCGCCATTTAATTAACCATACATCGGGACTTCCTCCATTCAAACAGTATTATTTGATGGATGGCAATGTGCAAACAAGAATGGATTCTGTAATGAACACAGAACCGCAAAGAGCACTAAATGATACAACCATCTATTCTGATATTGGTTTAATCGTACTAGGCAAAATCGTTGAGGTTGCAGCTAAAACCACACTGGATAATTATGTTGATTCAGTAATATTTGAACCCCTTGGAATGAAGTCAACATTTTTTAATCCTCCTTCTAAAAAAATTAACCGAATCATCCCAACTGAAAATAGCAGATTTCATAAAAAATTGATTAGAGGGTTTGTGCATGATGAAAATGCACATAGCATTGGTGGGGTTGCAGGTCACGCTGGTCTTTTTTCTACAGCAAAAGATCTCGCAATATTTTCACAGATGATGCTTAATGGTGGTAGATATGGATGGAAAAGAATTTTCATNGAAGACACAATCAATAATTTTACAAGAAGANCTAATGAAATTGAAGGAAGCTCTTACGGATTAGGTTGGGATACTCCATCAGGAAAAGCATCCGGAGGTATATATTTATCAAACGATAGTTTTGGGCATACAGGATACACNGGNACTTCGCTATGGATTGATAGAGAAAACCAAATTNTTGTTATTTTACTAACAAATGCTGTGCACCCTGATCGATCNTATAAGAAAAAAAGCTATTTTGACTGGAGNCAGCGTTTACATTCATCCGTATATGAGTCTTTAGGGTTTGCATTAAAAAATGAAAGTTTGGATCTACGAGATAGGTGGAAAAAGGAATAAAATTGGGAAGAAACTATACTTTACCTCTGATTCTTTTTTTTATTTATCAATTTGGTTGTGAGTCAAAAGAAGAATGGATTAATACCCTTCCTAAGCCTTGGACATTATCAGAGAATGACTTTTCAGAGATAGTACCCAAATTTCATAAAAAATTTCCCAAGTTCCACGATAGGCTTAAAGCTTTTTCAAAATGGCAGATTGGTACACCTTATAAAATATTTTGCTTAGGCGAAGAAGTGCAACCTGACCCTGATCCAATATTTAGGTTAGATGTATCTGATTGTACCGTTCATATTCTTACAGGATTAGCAAGTGTGCAAAGCAAATCCTGGGATGAGGCAAAAGAAAACCTTATACAAATTCATTATAAAACCAATAACGAAGGTAAAAGCATNCCTTCATATAAACGCAGATGGCATTTTACAACTGATCGTATCCAGGATAATCTTTCTACGCAAGATATCACCAGTTCTTTTTTTCCAGATAAACAATTAAAGAAGCAAACAATTATACTTAACCAAAAAGAAAATGGCGATGAATTCCTTGAGCTTGACTGGACTAAGAAGACAACCGCTAGATATATACCAAACGATAAGATTACAACTGATTTGTTGAATAAGTTGCCAGCTATTGTAGGTGTTGCGTTTGTAAAGGAATCTTATTTTAAGATGGGTTTGATGATTGCTCATGAAGGTATGATCATTGACCAAAAAGACATCATCCATGCATCACAAGAATTCAATCAAACTGTTCGAATGGATTTTATGGATTATTATTTTAAAAAAAATACACCNCGGTTTGATGGTGTAATGATTTTTNCATTTCATCCGTTAGAAAGTTAAGCCTTTGCANTGGATAGATCAGTCAGTTATAATATTTTTTTTNCTCTCATTTTCTATTTATGGCATTTGGCAGGCAAAGAACAATCAAACATCTAAAGATTATTTTTTAGCAGGAAAAAATTTGCCATGGCCTGTTGCTATGTTTTCAATAGTGGCAACAGAAACATCTGTTCTAACATTTATTAGCGTTCCTGGGCTAGCGTACAGAGGAGATTGGTTTTTTCTTCAACTTGCCTTTGGCTATATGATAGGAAGAGTATTAGTTAGCATATTCCTTTTNCCTCAATATTTTAAAGCTGGCGTCGTTTCAATATATGAGGTTATAGGTTTTAGATTTGGTGAGCTCTTTCAAAAAATTGCCTCACTCATTTTTTTGATCACCAGGGTATTAGCTGATGGGGTTAGATTTTTAGCAACAGCTGTTATTGTGCAGGTGATTACGGGTTGGCCCTTGTTTATGGCGGTTCTTGTCATTGGTGCTGTAACATTGATTTATACGCTTTCTGGGGGCATAAAAACGGTTATCTGGATTGATAGTGTTCAATTCATTTTATACCTGCTTGGTGGGTTAATTTCAGTTGTAATAGCATTAAACTATCTTGANATCCCTTTATTTGAAATAATTTCAAATTTGTCTTCCTCCAATAAGTTGAAAATTTTTACAGTTGAAGGAAATTTATTCTTTGACCCNTACTTTTTTCTTAGTGCAATTATTGGNGGAATATTTCTTTCATTCTCTTCTCANGGAATTGACCACATGATGGTTCAGCGGGTCTTAAGTACAAAAAATATTAAATCTGCAAAAAAAGCAATGATTGGGAGCGGAATTATTGTGTTTTTGCAATTCACCATTTTTTTATTTGCAGGATCTCTTATTTATTTAGTAACAAATAATATGGATATCCAGAAGGACCGAGAGTTCACTTATTTTATAGTTAACTTTCTACCAATAGGGGTAAAAGGACTTTTGCTTGCTGGTGTTCTTTCTGCTGCAATGTCAACGCTGAGCTCCTCAGTGAATTCGTTAGCNTCTTCTACAATTACAGACTGGTTCAAAAAGAAACAGAGCATTAAAACATCACGTATAGTCAGTATGGCATGGGGTACTATTTTAATTTTGATAGCCTTGGTTTTTAATGAAAGCAATACGGCAATTATTGTTGTTGGACTTGAAATTGCATCATTTACTTATGGCGCATTACTTGGACTGTTTATACTTAGCAAAATGAAAAGAAATTTTCTATCAATTAGTCTTATTGGAGGTCTTCTATCAAGTTTAATTATTGTATTTGGATTGAAATATATGGGCTTTGCTTGGACAGTCTTTATTGGTATAGCTGCCTCTTCAAATATATTTGTAGCTTTACTTATAGATAAATTCTGTAAAATATTTTATTCAAAATAATCCAATTATAATTCAAATTTCTGATTAAGAAATGTTGCACCNTAGCCTTGATTATTTAGNTTTTTCCTTAAATCGGAATCAGGGTTAAGTAATGGGTTCGTATGGTTAAAATGTATGAANCTTATCTCAACATTATTTTTGATTTTTTCAAAATATTCGATTGATTCAACAATAAATGGATGAGGTATTTCTGACATATCTCTTCCCGCAACTTCTCCATCATTGAAAAATGTTCCATCCAGCAATGCAAATTCATTATCTGATATTACTTCCAATACATCAACATTCCATTTATTCCATTTATCAATATCCGGTATGAAGATCAATGATTTTTGAGGTCCATTAATTTTATACCCAACAGTTTCAGAAAATTCATCTCGATGGGGCACAATAAATGGTTTGATAGTCAATCTTTTATTTAATACAACTTCCTTGTCCTCTTTTATTCTATTTATTTTAACATTCTTTAGATCAATCAACTGGCTCCAAGGGCCATTGGTTTGTAAATATTTTGTCATTTTTGGGGCTGTATATAATGGCATATTTTTATATCCCATTGTTTCTCTTCCTAGATACATCAGTCCTGCATAGTGCCCAATATGTGCATGCGTGATAAATATCCCTTTAATCTTATTATCTTTTGAGAGCTGATTGTGTTGGTAAGGAAAATCGGGAGTAGCATCGATCATCCATGCTTCGTTTGAATTGGGATCAACAATACCTAAAGAGGTTACAAAAAATTCTTTCTTTGAATTTGACCATCTTTTAACGCAGCACTTTTTGTTGCAACCAGCATGTGGAGCTCCACCATCTTGAGTAGTCCCTAGAACAATAACATAAGGATGTTTAAGTGGTTTTGAAGAACAGCTTAAAAACAACAAGAAGATCACTAAATATAAATTGTTACGGATCATTTTATTTCTGCTAGTTGGCTTACAATTTTGTCTTGGAGTTCACGGAAAGGTAAAGACGATCCTTTGTATCCATTCATTAGTATAGAAAATGCTATTGGCTCTTTATCAGGGTTTAGTATATAACCTGAGAAAGTTGAGACACCAGACAATGAACCAGTTTTTGCATAAACACCATTTGGAAGGGCCCTATCAAGCAGTGTTCCTTTTTCACCAGTAAAGGATAATATGTTCAATAGATTATTTCTTATTTCTGAATTATGATATGCCCAGCTTAATAATGAAATAAAATTATTTGCACTAGAATAATTGTATCTTGAAACACCTGATCCATCGCTAATAGAGAAACTAGTAGTATCCAAACTTACCTCGTCATGTAAAAAAACCTTCATTGCATGCAAGCCATTTTGCCAGTTTCCTTCAATTTGACTGTATTCATAGCCAATTATTTTTACAAGTAACTCAGCCGTAAGGTTATCGCTTTCTACCATAAGATTCTTAAGTATAGATGGCAAAGGCTTTGAGTAGTGGGTCGCAATTTCTGTTCCTGAATTGCTATAGATACCTTTATTTAATTTTTTGATATCCAACCCCTTTTTTATTAACATCTCTCTAAAAAGATACCCGGTGTAGTTAGTAGGTTCATCTACATTTCTAATAATAGTATCGACTGATGAGGTATCCATTACGCTTCCAGTGATTAAAAATGAATTTCTATTATTTTTCCAATCCCGTGTTATTTTTAGTTTTTCAAAATCTACTGTATCATTGACAGTATAAGCTTGGTTGAGAAAAGTATAGTAGCTTGAATAAGGATATGTTTCGATGTTGATGAGATTACCATTTGTGCTTGGATTGATTATGAAATCAATACAATTATCATTTACAGAAAGGGCGCTGATTTGAGCAGAATACCATTCATCGCCTTCATCCCACATCCATCCAGGCCCATATGTGAGTGAGTCCATAATCGTATCATCTAATATTATTTCATTTATTGATGGATGTTTGATTGCAACAATATTTGCCAATGAATCTAGCTCATTCAAAGAAAAATCAGGGTCGCCGCCACCCACTAGAAAGATTTTATTTCCATCTCGATAAATAGAGGTTCTGAACACATAGCTAGTATCCAAAATGGCAATAGCTGAAAGAGATGTATATAATTTATTATTACTTGCAGGATTAAAAAGCGATTTGCCATTTAATTCAAAAATGGTTTCACCAGAACTTAGATTTATAGCTTTAATTCCTATATTTGTCTCTAGTCTAGATTCATCTATTAATTTATTTATGGAATTTTTTACAGTGAATAAGCCATCAGGTTTATAGATTTGAGGAGGTGAATAGCAGCCAGAAAGCGCTAGCGTTAAAATTAAAACCAAGTTTTTATTCATAAAGCCAATATTGTCTTGAGGTTTTTTTGAATTGTTCAAGAGCTAGCTCAAATTGGTTTTTTTTGTCTGAAGTGATTTGTTCAGAAAATTTTGCATTTCCCCATAGGCGATTTATTCCTGATGTTCTTAATTTGAAATATGCAGGATATTTTTTCTGAATTATATTAATTATCTCCATACCAGTTTTGACACTTTTATACTTATCGCGATCGGTTACAATAATTTCTGCTCCATGGCAAACCTGATTTTTATACTTGGGATTATTAGCCATGCCTTTAATGGGGGTGGGAATAAATGTCACAGGTTTAAAAACTACACCAGGTAAATTTAGATTATTTAATTCTATTGCTAGGTCTTGTTTGTTGATCCATGGGGCACCGAATCGCTTAAAAGGTTTTTCCGTCCCTCTCCCTTCGCTAACATTAGTTCCTTCAAGTAGACACATTCCTGGATAAATGATTGCGGTTTGCAAATCTGGTATGTTTGGCGATGGCTTGATCCATGGAAAACTAGTTTCATTATACCAAAAATCTCTTTTCCAGCTTTTCATTTTTATTACTTGAAGTTTTGGTTGATTTTCAATCCACTTTTCACCATTGATCATATATGCCAATTCACCTACTGTTAATCCATATCGAATTGGAATAGGATAATACCCGACAAAAGTTTGAAACTTCAGATCAAGGAGTGGGCCTTCAATTGAATTTCCTTTAATCGGATTAGGTCTATCAAGAACTATTACCTCTGTGCCAGCTCTTGATGCGCTTTCCATCACTAAACCTAAGGTGGTTATGTATGTATAAAACCGCGCGCTAACATCTTGAATATCATAAATAATTATATCCAAACTTTTCATTTGTTCATCTGTGGGTTTACGATTACTTCCATATAAACTTACAACTTCAGGCAGTGACTTGATTTGACCATCATAATTAACCTTCTCACCGGCAGCAGCTTCGCCAAATAGTCCGTGTTCTGGCGAAAATATTGTTTTGATATAGACATCTTTTTCGTTCATCAAGCGCTTGTAGTTTGGGATTCCATTTGCATCCACACCTGAATGGTTTGTTACGAGCCCTATAGCTTTATTTTTGATCAAATTAATATGCTCATCAATCAGCACATCAAGACCAACCTTTATTTTTGACAAATTAACCCTAGGTTGATTTTTTCTTGATTCAGATTCAACTTGATGAATCGATTTTGTTTGTTGAGAGCAGCTTATTAAAAGAATTATAATGGGATAAAGAATTCGCTTCATCATTTTAATAGCGTAAATTTTTTGTTTACCAATTTCTTTCCTTGGGCAAGGTAGACTATATAGATTCCTGATGGGGCTTTGTTGCCATCTTTCATTAATCCATTCCAGTTAAATCTCTGAATCTTTGTAGGTAGAGATAGGGCAGACATCTTAAATATCTCTCGACCCATTAGGTCTGTTATGGTCAAGTAAGCTATTGGCGATAGTTCTCGAACTTCAAACTCAATTGATATAGAACTGTTTGAAGGGTTGGGATATAGAGCTGTTATGTTTAAGCCTTTAGGCACAACTACATCATCCTCGTAAATTGAGGTGATAGGGGCGTCTAAGTATTGAAGAATTTGTCCCATTACATCAACTCGTTTCTGTTCAGGATAAATTGCTTCAAATCCAAAAGATAGATACACTAGACCAGCTGGCATTTTGCTATTCAAAAAATTTCCTCTATATGCTATACCGGCACCGCCCCTGGTGTCATAATCCACATTTTTATATTTTAGTATTGTGACAGCTTCGCCTACAGGTTTAATGCCATCAGGCCAGTCCACATTATAATTTCCATGATCACCATTATCAAAACTAAAAGAATATCCATTAAATAAAGAATTTGGAACCCCTTCAATTTCATAAACACCATTGGTTTCACCTGCAGCATCGCTTATATATTGTGATTTAAGTATATTTTCATAAAAAATATTGTCAGAAAGTGTTCCTTTTTCAACTAAATCATAACCAATCTCTGATCCTGAAACAAAAAGACGACCCCCATTTATAATGTAATCCTGCACTAATGTTTTTTCTTTCTCATCGAAAGATGAAGTAGCAGCCCCTTCCTCACCTAATATCCAATCAACAATTACATAGTCATCTAGCTTGACAAGTCCATTAATTACAGATTCATTTGATGCAGAATCAAACGTGTAGCCATTGATATAGATCGCATTTCCATGCTCTAAAATGAAATCAAATGAATTGTTTGTCCCAGAAATTCTATCAAAACCATTTACAATCAGAACTTTTGAACCTGATGCAGAAGGCGTAGTCCCTAATAGTTCTGTGAAATCACTTTCACCGAATTCATTAATCGCTTTTACTTTATAAAAGTAAGGTGTGCTATCGGTAAGGCCTTGTAGTAAGATAGGGCTTTTCGAAAATTTTCCAATAGAGCGATTTTCATTTGTATTGGGAATGACCTCTACGACCTCGTATTCTGTAGCAGTTTCATCATTGATTAAATTTATATTTACAATNCCNCTACCTAAATTTGAAATAGAAAAACCTTCAGGAGTTGATGGTGCAGATTTTATTCCTATTTTTTCTTTAAGCGCACCCCATAGNTCATNATANCCATCATCATAGCCCAAAGCCCATATACCAATTCCTCCAATATTTTTTGCTATTACAAAATCATATTTTTTAGATAGAGATAGGCTGTCATCGTACCATGCCTGAAACCAATCAGGGTTTTGATATCTATACCATGGTGTTTGGGAATCAGCATCCCATTTCTTTCCATAAGATAAAGCTTTTGCTTCAGCATTAGAAAATATTACAGCTGAACCACTCCCTGTAGTGCTTGCTCCCTTTTCACCAGATGAAGATGGCCATTCATAACCATAATAGGGATTACCAAGAATTATTTTATTNACATTATTATTTGTGATGGAAAGGTACGTATTGATAGTATTAGTAATATTATAGGATCCACCAGTTANAGGAGCAACAGGTCCGGTAAGGGTGCTTCCTTTCCAGTGATAGTCATAACCCATAATAAATAAACCATCGCTTTCTATAGCTAGGGAATTGAAATCCCATGCATTATTCCAGTCAACAGCGGGCGTAGCTAAAGTTACTTGTGCATCTGAGTTTGAGCTTCGCAAAGCTGTTTTTAGNCTTTTTACAAACGTAACTAAATTATTTTTTTGAGATTCTGGAAAGGATTCAAAATCAATATTAACCCCATCAGCTCCAGCGCGGTCTACCTGATACTTTAGATTATTAATTAATCGATCTCTATTTTCGCTACTACTTAATAATATTTCAAGCTTTGACTTAGAAAAAAGAGTAACAGTTAATACAACTTCTACACCATTTGCATGTGCTTTATTTATAAGATCTGTTACTGGCCATCCATGCAGGTCGATCAGTTCGCCAGTTTCGTTTGCCTCTGCTGAGAAATAAGCTATCGTAGAAAGCAGTTCAAAATTATAATTTTGCCATTTTGTTCCCTGCCAGTAGGGATGATAGCCAAAAACTTTTCTCGATATTTTTTTCTTTGTTTTTAATAAAGGATCTGCAGGGCCAGTATATGCTTTATACAGCGGTTCAATAAAACTTTCATTATTGTATTCTAATTCTAGCTGGTGAATACCTTTATAGCTTTGTTGACATAGGGCTGCTGAAAAAAGTAGGATAAAAATAAATCTACTATACATCGCAGTGTGCAAAAATATCATTAATCGTTTCACGTTTTCGAATAAGCCTGTAGGAAGAATTATCTAAAAGTACTTCAGCCGCTCTAGGTCTAGTATTAAAATTATGCGACATAGAGTAGCCGTAGGCACCAGTNTCCATGATTGCAATCAAGTCTCCTTCAATTAGCTTTGGAAACTCTCGATCGGTAGCTATTCGATCTGTATTTTCACAAATTTGCCCAGTGAAATCAACTGTAGTTTCATTATTTCCATGGTCACCAATTTTAAATATACGGTGCTGTGCTCCATACAATGCCGGTCGCATTAGTGTTTCCATGCCTGCATCGATACCTACAAAATTTTTATAACTATTTTTTAGCCCGGTTACTTTTGATACGATGAAACCAGTATCAGCAATTATTGATTTTCCAGGCTCTAGCCATAAAGATGGAGCAGATGATCTATTAGGATACGCTGAGTAAAATATTTTTGCTAGAGAGGAAAACATTTGATTAAAGTCTAATGGTTTTTGATTATCCTGATAAGGGATTCCAAACCCTCCACCCATACTAATAAATTCAAATTTAATATTAAGCGCAGATTCGATTTTATTGGCATTTTCAATTATTGCAGATAAAACTTCAGTGAAAAATTTTTCATCTAGATTACCTGACCCACACATACACTGCAGGCCAAAACGCTCAACACCAAGCTCTTGCGCCNTTTTAAATGCTTCTACAATTTTTTCTGCAGGAATTCCAAATTTTGCATCACGACCCCCAGTGATGATACCTGAATATGAACCACCACCAAACCCAGGGTTCATTCGAAAGGAAATTCGATCAGGAATAGCAATCTTACTTAATCTGTTTAGTGAGGTAATATCATCCAAATTAATATTACACCCTTTTTGAACCGCTTCAATCAGGTCAGTCTCTGATTCGTAATTTCCAGTATATATACATTCAGAAGGTTTAATCCCAGAAAGTTCAGCAGCATAGATTTCTCCAGGACTAGAACAATCTCCCCCTATTTTTGAAAACGAATTACGCATAGCTTTAATCAAATGCGGGTTACTATTTGACTTGATTGCATAGCAAATATGAAATTTATCAAAGTTAGCCGAAAGTGCATTTTTTAGATTGGAAACATTGTCCTCAATTCTTTGTTGGCTATAGATATAGACTGGAGTTCCGTGCTCCTGCGCTATTGAGCCTAGTAGTTTTTTATCAGATATTAATTTTCTTAGAGGATGCATTATTATTCAATATATTTGATCAGTAAATTTAAAACGTCTGTGTATTCAAAATAAGTCCTAAGTGCGAAGGATATTTTCATTAATTTTAACCGTGAAAGAAAATAAGAAATTATCTAGCAAGTGGGTACTCATGTTTATTTTTTTAATGTATAGTTTTGTTTTTATCCTTGTGGTTTATAACATGTACAAATATAAATGGATTTTTTAATATATTAAGCAGCCTCAGTCTTATAAGTTGTAAATTATTAGCGCATGTTTGATTCAAAAACATATATAAATCGAAGAAAATCTCTAGCAAATCAATTAGATGGCGGTTTGATCCTCCTTTTTGGAAACAAGCCCGTACCTATGAATTATCCTTCCAACACATTGCGATTTCGACAGGATAGTAATTTTTTATATTATTGCGGTTTAGACTATGAAAATTTAAACCTGATTATAGATTCTTCAACAGGGGAGACGACTTTATTTGGCGATGATTTAACCGTCGATGATATTGTTTGGGAAGGTGAAAGGATGTCAGTAAGAAAGATGTCAGAATTAGCCGGTATTGATCATATTGAGAAGAATTCTTCATTAAACAAGCTTCTTGCTAATTCAGATAAAGTACACATCCTGCCAGCATACAGGGATGACCATAGATCTTTTTTAAAATCTCTTTTTAATGGAAAATCTGTATCTTCATCAAGATCTTTAATCATGAATGTTATTAAACAACGCTCAATCAAAACCGAGGAAGAATTGGATGAGATCGAACTAGCTTTAGAAGTCACCTCAGAAATGCATAAGATTGCAATGAAGTCAACACGCGAAGGCATAAAGGAGCAAGAAATTGTTGGTTTAATTGAAGGCTATGCGCTTCAAAATGGTCGCGGTATGGCTTATCCTGTCATTTTTACGATTCATGGAGAAATTCTTCATAGCAATGTTTACAGCAATACAATGAGATCGGGTCAACTAGTATTAAATGATTCAGGAGCAGAATCCCCTCTACATTATGCAAGTGATATTACAAGGACATTCCCAGTGAGTGGTAAATTTACTGATCTGCAAAAAGATATTTACAATATTGTCAATGAAATGCAAGAAGTTGCTTTTACTTTTTGTAAGCCAGGTATTTCATTTAGAGAAGCCCACCTTGCAGCTGCAAAAGTAGCGGTAGTAAGACTAGGTGAAATAGGTCTGATGATGGGTGATCCTGATGAAGCGGTATCTCAGGGTGCGCATGCATTATTTTTTCCACATGGACTTGGACATATGCTTGGTTTAGATGTCCATGACATGGAAGGTCTAGGGGAAGATCTTGTAGGTTATGATGATGCAAAAAATAGAAGCGATCAATTTGGCTTAGCCTATCTAAGGCTTTCTAAGAATCTTGAGCCAGGATTTGTATTAACAGTTGAGCCTGGTATCTACTTTATTCCTCATCTTATCGATCAATGGAAAAATAATTCTAAACACAAAGAATTCATCAATTATGAAGCCATAGAAAAATTTAAAGATTTTGGAGGAATTAGGATTGAAGATAATGTTGTCATCACTGATGATGGGTATCGATTATTAGGTCCTCATATTCCAAAAGCAATTAATGAAATTGAGACCTTGATGCAGGTATGAGAAATTTTGTTTGGTTATTTTTATCTTCTTTCGGTATAATGTTTGCTATACTATCTTGGCTGCAAGAATCTAAAATAATACCTAATGATATAGGTTCACTAAAGGGTTTTCTTGCGGTTTTATTTGGAGCATTACTGTACTTCTTTGTTCCAAGAAAATTCAATTAATCCATCTTGAATGGAAACATCAAACGTATTCAATACCCCCCCTCCAGAATTCAACCAAGAAGAGGTATTGGATATACTTTTAAAGTATTATAATATCGATTGCTCAATTGAAAATCTTGTAAGCGATCGTGATCAGAATTTTAAAATAATTTCTAAAGAACAGATTTATATACTTAAAATTGCTAACTCAGCAGAATCAAAGAGAGTGCTTGAAATGCAGAATTTGGCAATGAATTATATTTCAAATAAAGATTCATCTTTAGATATTTCTATTCCAATCAAATCTCGCAATGATGAAGAAATCATTCATGTTGAGCATAATAATCATGGATACTATGTAAGATTATTGTCACATGTTGATGGCAAATTCTTAAATCAAATTGAGCCCAGCCCATACCTAATGACTTCACTTGGTGAATTTTTAGGGGATATTGATCAATTATTTAAAGGGTTTAAACATCCCGCTGCTAATAGAGAATTTATTTGGGATGCAAGACAGGTCGATGTCTTAAATCAACAGCTTAAATATAGTGAAAAAGAAAAAACTTTAATTTCTTACTTTATTAATCTTTTTAATGAGCGTTTATCCAATCAAGCCAATTTATTTTCAATGTCCATCATCCATAATGATGGCAATGAAAATAACATACTTATCGGTCCAGACAAAAAAATGAAAAGTATCATAGATTTTGGCGATATGATATATAGCTATTCAGCGCTAGAGCCAGCGGTATGCATGGCATATATAGCGATAGATAATAAAAAACCATTTTCTTTGATCGCCTCATTATTAAAGGGTTACAACTCTACCAATCCTCTTTCGATTTTTGAATTGGAATCTGTAGTTTATTTGATGTGCTTACGTATGTGTATAACTGTTAATATGTCTGTTTACAGAAAACAACTATTTCCTGAAAATGATTATATTTCAATTTCAGAGGATAGCGCGCGAAAATTTCTTCTTTATATGATGGAGCAAGATATTAAGCAATGGTCATCAGACCTCACAGAATATGCTAAATCATAAAGAAATATCTAAACTAAGAAAAAATCTATTAAGCCCATCATTGAGCTTATCTTATGATGAACCTCTTCACATCATAAAAGCTAGGGGGCAGTATCTTTTTGATGCTAATCAAAATCAATACTTAGATGCAGTAAATAATATTCAGCATGTTGGGCATTGTCATCCAAAGGTTGTAGAAGTGGCTAAAAAACAATATGATATTCTAAATACTAATACACGATACCTTGATGAGACAATTGTAACCTATGCACAAGCATTAACCGATCATTTACCCAATGGTCTTAATATATGTTATTTTACTAATTCCGGAAGCGAATCAAATGATTTGGCTCTTAGATTGGCGCGCATTGCAACAGAGTCAGAAGAAACTATAGTGCTTGATGGCGCATATCATGGCCATGTATCATCATTGATTGAAATAAGTCCATATAAACATAATGGCAAAGGTGGCGATGGGCCTCCTAGTTTTGTTCATACCGTACCAATGCCAGATATGTTTCGAGGAAAGTATCGTGGCGAGAAAGCCTTGAAGGGTTATATCGATGAACTGAAGGTGATTTTAGATACGATAAGCAAGCAGGGTAAGCAGGTTTCTGCATTTATCGTTGAATCAATCATGGGATGCGGGGGGCAATTAATTCTTCCACAAAATTTTTTAAAACAATCATTTGAATTGGTGCGTAGTGCTGGAGGTATATGCATTGCAGATGAGGTGCAGGTTGGCTTTGGCAGGATTGGAACAAATTTTTGGGGATTTGAAATGGCCGGTGTTATTCCAGATATTGTTACAATGGGCAAATCGATGGGCAATGGACATCCTTTATCCGCATTAGTCACTACAAAAGAGATTGCTGATAAATTTAATAATGGAATGGAATATTTTAATTCATTCGGAGGAAATCCGGTCTCATGTGCAATTGGAAATGCAGTTCTAGACATCATCAAAGAAGANGGAATGCAGCAGAGAGCGCTTGAAGTAGGTTCCTATTTAATTAATGAAATTAAAAGCTTACAATCAAAATATCCAATTATCGGTGATGTTAGAGGANCTGGATTATTCATTGGCATNGAATTAATACGGGATATNGAAAATTTAGAACCCGCAGCAATTGAAGCAGATAAGATAATTAATCAAATGAAAGACCAGAAGATTCTTTTAAGCACTGATGGACCTGACCACAATGTTATTAAAATTAAGCCCCCAATGGTATTTAATAAGGACAATGCCGATGAATTCCTGTTAAAATTATCCCACGTTTTAGCTAATATTGATTATGAAAAATAAAACTTTACTATTCTTTTTACCCATATTGTTTTTTATAACAAACTGTGAAAAATATGGAAAGCATGAATGGGAAAACCCAACAATCATTGGCATCAATAAATTACCCCCCAGAGCACACTTTACCTCATATGAATCAGAATTACTGGCAATTAAGAATGACCCTAGCAGGTCCAAGAACTATATTTCATTGAATGGCAAATGGAAATTTAAATTTTCAAAAAACATTAAAGATAAACCTGAAAATTTTTATGAAATGGGTTTTAATGATAATGATTGGGATAAGATAAATGTACCAGGTAGTTGGGAGCTTCAAGGGTGGTCCTTTCCAATATATTTGGATGAAGAATATCCGTTTCCTCCCGACCCGCCATTTATCCCGCATAAGCTAAACACAGTTGGGTCTTACAAGAGAAAAATCAACCTACCTCAAGATTGGCTAAAAAAAGATGTTTTTTTGAAATTTGGAAGCGTTCGTTCGGCATGTTATGTTTGGTTTAATGGAAAATATATTGGCTATTCTCAAGGTTCAAAAACACCAACTGAGTTTGATGTTACTGAATTTGTCCAGGCAGGTGAAAATCAAGTTGCTGTACAAGTCTATCGTTTTTCAGATGGATCTTACCTAGAAGGTCAAGATACCTGGAGAATTAGTGGCTTGGAGAGAGATGTATCTATATACGCTAGAGAAAAAATCAGAATTAATGATTTCACTATTCATTCTTCGCTTGATGAAAGCTATCAAAAAGGAAAATTTAGAGTTGATATTGATTTATTGAATCGGTTACAGTCTCCAGCTAAAATTAGTATTCGTGCAAAATTAACTGATCCCATGAGAAGAAATAGAATTATTTTTGACTCTACCAAAGCTGCAACAATTGATTCATTATCAAATGTAATTTTTCAACATGAGGTTCGAAGAGTTAAGCCTTGGAGCGCTGAGAATCCTTATCTTTATAAACTTCAAATTTATTTGATTAGTGATAATCAAATAATTGAAACATTTTTCCATCAAGTTGGCTTTAGAGCTATCGAAATAAAAGATGGAAAATTATTATTGAATGGCACACCTTTGATTATTCGAGGGGTTAATCGCCATGAATGGGATCCAAGAAGAGGTAGAACTGTTTCAGAAGAGTCGATGATAGAAGATATTAAATTAATGAAACAACACAATATTAATGCTGTAAGAGCTTCCCATTATCCAAATCATGAACGCTGGTATGAGCTCTGTAATGAGTATGGTCTATATGTAGTTGATGAAGCAAATATTGAATCACATGGCATGAGCTCACATCCTCAAAGTTACCGTTTTATTTCTGATGATCCGGCTTGGTCAGCGCAATGGATAGATCGAGCAAATCGAATGTATGAAAGAGACAAGAATCAGCCCTCAATTATAATGTGGTCTATGGGAAATGAAGCTGGAGATGGTCGTAACTTTGAAAAAGTATATAATTATCTAAAAAACAAAAATGACAATCGCCCTGTTGTATATGAACCAGCCAAAGATAAAAGCCATACCGATATTGTTTTTCCAATGTATAAGAGCGTCAATTCAATCGAGCGATATGCAATGTCTCAGCCAAATAAACCTCTTATTTTATGCGAATATGCTCATGCGATGGGAAACAGTGTTGGAAATTTAGTTGACTATTGGAATACGATTTATCAACATGAACCATTACAAGGTGGTTTTATATGGGATTGGGCAGATCAGGTGTTGACCAAAACTGATCCCAATGGAAAAGAATATTGGGGTTATGGGGGAGACTTTGGCNTTGAATATACTGAGAATGATTCTAATTTTTGCGCAAATGGACTGGTTGCAGCCGATCGGAGTTTAAATCCTCATATTTTTGAAGTAAAGAAGATTTATCAACCTATTTCATTTAAACCTATCGATTTAGATAGGGGGGTGATCGAAATAAAGAATAATTATAATTTTTCTAATTTTAATAATTTGGATTTTTCATGGTATATCAAAGGTGATGACAGGACTATTTCTTCTGGGAAGCTTAGCTCACTAAAGCTTGAGGCAGGTGAGTCCAAAGAAATATTTTTTAATACTTCAAACATTATAGCGCGACCAGGTGTTAGATACTATTTATTGATTGAAGCTAAAGCTAGAAATGCTCAACCATTGATTCCTAAAAAACATCTAATTGCTTGGGAGCAATTTGAATTACCATTCTATCAGCCGTTAGCTGTAAAGAAAGATAATCTTATACCAGATGTTAATTTTTTAAACTCAGTTTCTACAATAGAAGTCCAAGGATTGGATTTCAGTATCGTATTAAATAAAACCTCAGGATTCATTGAGGAATATAAAGTTGGGGAAACAAATTTAATTAATAAACCATTAATTCCATATTTTTGGAGAGCTCCAAATGATAACGATCTTGGAAATAAGATGCCTAAACGTACTGATATATGGAAAGAAGCTGGCAATAGGATGAGTCCTATTGATCTAAATGTTTCTAAAATTGAAAATCTTGTAATGGTGTATTCAATGCACATAGATAGCTTAACAGGAACCACACTTAAAACAGACTATAGTATTGATGGTGAAGGCGCTATAAAGATCAATCGAGTAGTAGAAATAAAAAATAATAATTTACCTGAAATACCTCGAATAGGAATTAAACTATCGCTTGATGGTTCTTTTGACCAAGTCAAGTGGTTTGGAAGAGGGCCTCATGAATCATACTGGGATAGAAAGCAGTCCGCTTCGATTGGGATTTATGAAGGTTCGGTGTGGGAGCAATCTTTTCAATATGTGAGACCGCAGGAAACTGGGAACAAAACAGATATTTATTGGATGGCGCTTTATAACAGTAATAATGGCATTATGGCAGTTGGCCTGCCAAAGTTTGATGGTAGCGTTCATCAGTATCCATATGAAGATTTAGATTATTATCCTAATAGCCAGAAGCATGGAAAAATTGATCTCGTGCCAAAAGATCATGTTGATTGGTTAATTGACTATAAACAAATGGGTGTTGGAGGAGATAATAGTTGGGGTGCAAAACCAATGAAAAAATACACATTATATCCTGGTGTTTATGAACACTCATTTATGCTTCTGCCATTTAAAACTGGAAAAAATTTAAATAATCTATCTAAAAAAAGAATATAATTGAAATAATTAAGGAATTATTAATGAACACCATTTCAATAATCACATTTATTATTGCAACAGGATCTGTGGCTTATTTTACCTTCAGAATTGTACAAAAGATGAAAAAATCTAACAATGCCACAGAAGAATATTTTACTGGAGGACGCGCGCTTACGTGGCCTGTTGTTGCAGGGTCTCTCCTTCTCACAAACCTTTCAACCGAGCAGCTTGTTGGATTAAATGGAGATGTTTTTGGTGATAAGGCACTCGTTGGTTTGGCATGGGAAGCGCTTGCTGCATTTGCAATGATTGCCACTGCTTTGGTTTTTTTACCGCGCTATTTAGCTAGTGGCTTTACTACGACCCCTGCATTTCTTGAAAAACGATTTGATAAAACAACACGCTCAATGGTCTCAGGTTTATTCCTTTTTGGATATGTAACTGTTCTTTTACCTGTAGTTCTCTACACGGGGTCGCTAGCGCTAAAGAGTATGTTCGACTTGAATATCCCTTTATGGTTCATCATTTTATTGATCGGCAGTCTTGGTAGTGCATATGCAATTTTTGGAGGATTGAAATCAGTTGCGGTTAGCGATACAATTAATGGCGTTGGACTACTGATTGGAGGGCTAGCAATACCATTTCTTGGGCTTTCTGCCCTTGGCGATGGATCATTTTTTAATGGACTTTCAACGCTTTTAAATGATAGGCCTGAATATTTAACAGTTTTAACTCGTACAAACCTTGAAGGCAGGACCGTCTCAGTGCCTTGGCCCACTTTATTTACTGGAATGATGTTTATCCAAGTATTTTATTGGTCAACTAATCAAGTCATTGTCCAAAGGGCTATGGCTGCAAAAAGTTTAGCGGAGGGTCAAAAAGGAGTTCTTTTTGCCTCTGCAATGAAACTAGTTGGTCCCTTAATGTTATGCCTTCCAGGTATTATCGCATTACACATGACTGAATTACCGATTGGAAGACAGGATCAAGTTTATGGTGCCTTGGTAAGATATGTTTTACCCGATTGGTCATTAGGCCTCTTTGCAGCAGTTTTGATGGGGTCTATTTTAAGCTCATTTAATTCAGGACTAAATAGCGCTTCAACACTTTTCTCACTTCAATTTTATAAAGGTTACATTAATAAAAATGCGACAGGAGAACAAATTGTAAAAATAGGAAAACAATTTGGAATACTTCTAGCGGTTGCATCAATTATTATTGCACCCTTATTAGCTCAGACTCAATCCATATTCCAGTATCTTCAAAAAGTTAATGGATTGTATAGTGTACCAATTATAGGCATTTTTTTATTAGGTATCACAACAAAGCATGTCCCAGCGCTAGCGGCAAAAGTTGGGATGATTGTCGGAATGGCGATCTACGCTTTCTTTTCATTTGAAAACATTCACAACGTACCTGAATTCTTTGCTGATGGTTCAGGAGATTTACATTGGTTGCATGGATATTTTATTAGCTTTGTTTCTTCGGTCTTAGTGATGCTTATTATAGGAAAATTGAAACCGAAATCAACTGAAGAGATTGCAATTAGCGATCAGCGTGACCCGGCACCAGTCGATATGACACCTTGGTCGGAATCAAAAAAAGTTTCAATTGGAATCATGGGTGCAACCTTTGCTATTTATCTATTATTATCAATGGTAGCACAATAAATGCTTAACATTGATTGAACTAAATAAATTAAAAGGCTTTGCCCCTCCATCAAATTGGATAAAAATCCAAACTATTGAGGCGCATACTGGGGGTGAGCCCCTTCGAGTTATTGTATCAGGCTATCCCAAATTAAAAGGAGACTCAATATTATCTAAACGGGATGAGATCGCACAAAAATATGATTTTTTAAGAACTACTTTAATGTGGGAACCTAGAGGACATAAAGATATGTATGGAGCATTAATTGTGGAGCCTGAAAAGTCATCATCTGATGTTGGAATTATTTTTATGCATAATAATGGATATTCAACGGGATGTGGTCATGCAATAATCGTCTTAACAAAGATATTTATCGATTATAATGTAATACCAATTAAAGACCCGATCACAGAAGTGGTAATGGATGTTCCTTCTGGCAAAATAAATGCTTTTGCAAAAATCACAGATAAACAAATAGATAAAATTTTTTTTAATAACGTCCCGTCATTTGTTCAAGAGTTAGATGTCATTATTGAAGTTCCAAGTTTCGGTCAGATTAAATACGATTTAGCTTATGGTGGAGCATTTTATGCGGTAATTGATATTGATCAATTAGGAATAAGTCTCGATAAGAAATACCTTGACGATATTGTTATTGCTGGAAAAAAAATAAAGAAAGCTATTTCAAAAAATGTTAATTGTGTGCATCCTATCGAACCTGAAATGAATGACCTTTATGGTATAATTTTTGTTGACCAAGCGGATAGATCGTATTGCCATAGCAAAAATATTTGTATATTTGCTGATGGGGAACTTGATAGAAGCCCGACAGGTACAGGCGTAAGCGCCCGAGCAGCGATTGAATTTTTAAAAGGTAATTTAGGAAAAAATGAACCTATGCTGATTGAGAGTATAACTGGCTCTATTTTTTCCGTTAGCGTAGAAAAGTCAATTAATCTGGTTGATAAAAAAGCAATTGTCCCTCAAGTTTCAGGTCAGGCTTGGGTAACCGGCAGTAGTACTTTTTGGATTGACCCTAATGATCCTTTAAAAAATGGCTTTTTGTTAAAATAAGATTATTTGGAGATGAAAGTTGAAAAGACGTCAATTTATTAAATCAACAACAATAGCTGGCTTGGCTGCTACGATTACGCCAGTAAAACTATTTAGTGCAAATCAACGATTGCAAATCGGAATCATTGGAACCGGTTTGAGGGGACAATGGAATGCCAAACTACTATTGGATAGACCAGATGTGGATATCCCAGCAATTTGTGACATTGATCAACGGATGATTGATATGGTGCTTGAACTTTTTTCAAAAGCCGGTAGGCCAAAACCTAAAATTTATGACCAGGGCCCTGATGACTATCTTAATATGCTTTCTAATGAAGATTTGGATGCGGTAAATATTGCTACACCTTGGGAATGGCATCATCCAATGTCTATTGAAGCAATGAAAAACAAAATGCATGTTGGTGTAGAGGTTCCTGCAGCTTTAACGATAAATGACTGTTGGGATTTAGTTAATACATCAGAAAAGACAAAAAAACTTTGCATGATCATGGAGAATGTTAATTATCGAAGAGATATTATGGCGATATTGAATATGGTAAGAGAAGGGCTATTTGGGGAGCTAATTCATTGTCAGGGCGGGTATCAACACGATTTACGCCATGTTAAGTTTAACGATGGAACAGGACCATACGGAGGCGGTGTTGAGTTTGGCGCAAAGGCTTTCTCTGAAGCCAGATGGCGTACACAGCACTCAGTGGAAAAGAATGCAGATTTATATCCGACGCATGGCCTTGGGCCTATAAGTCCAATGCTAAATATAAATCGTGGCAATAGAATGTTACGTCTTACTTCTACCGCAAGCCAAAGCAGGGGTTTGAATAAATACATTATTGAAAATGGAGGATCTGATCACCCTAATGCAAAAATACAATTTAAATTAGGAGACGTAGTAACAACNGTGATTAAATGCGCTAAAGGACAAACAATTGTATTGAGTCATGATACCAATTCTCCAAGGCCATATAGTTTAAATTTTCGTGTTCAAGGCACCAAAGGAATATGGATGAAAGATTCAAAATCAATCTATATTGAAGGAAAAAGTCCTGAGAGTCACAGATGGGAAAAAGATCAACCGTATTTAGCAGAATACGACCACCCGCTTTGGAAACGATTTTCAAAAGCNAAATCAACTTTAAGCCATACCGGCCACGGAGGCATGGATTTTTTCATTATTCGGGCATTTGTCGAGGCAATTAAGGGAGATCAGCGGCCTGTAATTGATGTATATGATGCAGTTAGTATGAGCTGTATTGTTCCTCTGTCCGAGCAATCAATAAAAAATAATAGTGCTTCAGTAAAGATTCCAGACTTTACGCGAGGTANNTGGAGAACCAATCAANCTATTTTTGGATTGGACGATAAATATTAGATGAAAATGGCCACNATTGATTGGGTTGTAATAGGATCCTATTTTTTTATTGCACTTTTTATTGGTATTTGGGCATCTAAAAAAGCTGCGAATGATACGCGTTCCTTTTTTTTAGCAGGACAGGAAATGCCCTGGTGGCTTCTAGGTATTTCTATGGTTGCTACTACATTTTCAACCGATACCCCAAATTTAGTTACAGATCTCGTTAGACAAAAAGGCGTCTCAGGTAATTGGGGATGGTGGGCGTTTTTATTAACAGGGATGCTTACCGTTTTTGTTTACGCTAAATTATGGAGGAGGTCTAATGTTTTAACCGATATCGAATTTTATGAATTACGTTATAGCGGAAAAGCTGCAGCATTTTTAAGAGGATTTAGAGCATTATANCTTGGTCTAATTTTTAATGTATTGGTTATGGGTACTGTAAGTTTGGCAGCTNTAAAGTTTGGCGAGATTATCTTAGGNTGGAAAGGCTGGCAAACACTGCTAGTCGCCTGNTCAATTACCTTAACCTATTCAACGCTNGGGGGACTTAAAGCGGTGATTATNACTGATTTTNTTCAATTTATTTTAGCNATGATTGGNTCTATCCTTGCAATGTTTTATATTATTAATTTACCTCAAATAGGGGGTATAAAGAACCTAACTCAACATGAAAATGTCATAGATAATTTATCTTTATTGCCAAATTTGTCTGATCCAAGTGTGTGGGTACCAGTAATGCTTGTGCCGCTTGCTGTGCAGTGGTGGGCAAGCTATTATCCAGGTGCTGAGCCTGGAGGAGGAGGATATATTGCCCAACGAATGTTCTCTGCAAAAGATGAAAAAAATGCAATTGGAGCAACATTATTATTTAATATTGCACATTACGCATTACGCCCATGGCCNTGGATAATCATTGCATTATCATCATTGATTGTTTTNCCTGANCTAGCAGATATCCAAAGGGCTTTTCCTGATTTACCATCAAATAAGCTAGGGCATGATGTCGCATATCCCGCAATGCTATCCTTGCTGCCATCTGGGTTATTGGGTCTTGTTGCAGCTTCTTTGATTGCAGCTTTTATGAGCACAATGAGTACCCAACTTAATCTTGGAGCAAGTTATTTAGTTAACGATTTTTATAAGCGGTTTATTAACCAGCAGGCCAGTGAAAATCAAATGGTTAGAATGGGTAGAATATTTACAATTATATCAATCATATTTGGGGCCGGACTAGGATTAATCTTAACAAGCGCATCTCAAGCATTTGAACTATTGCTTATGATAGGCGCGGGTACTGGGTTGATATATTTATTNAGGTGGTTTTGGTGGCGTATCAATGCGTATACAGAAATAGTTGCAATGATAAGCTCACTAATTATTGCATATTATTTTAATTTTTTAAGTCACANTCTTGCCAGTTGGCAGGAAATAGTAATTGGAGCGTTNCTAACGACAATTATTTGGATTATAGCTACATTTCTTACTCCGCCNGANGANGAANAAACGCTAAAGAATTTTGTGAAAAAAGTGAATCCTGGTGGGCCAGGATGGAAAAATTTTTCCTCAAATAAAATGAAAGAAAAATGGTCTGTCCCAATTGGACTGCTTTGCATGTTGCTGGGAAGCATATCAGTTTATGGCGCACTTCTTGGCGTTGGAAGTTTGATTTATGGGCACTATAAAACCGCAGCGCTTTTAATCAGCCTTACAGCNGTTTCTTCATTTGCATTATTTAAAGTTTGGTTTAACCATTCTGCCAAAACTATTTAGATGAAGATAATCACGCCAGGACGAATTTGCCTTTTTGGTGAACATCAGGACTATCTAGGTTTACCTGTAATTGCGCTAGCTATTTCTCTTCGATCATCTATTACCGCAACCAAAAGAAGGGATAAAAAAATTATTATAGATATGCCAAACCTTAATCTTANTGAAGATTTTTCTTTAGANGACCTAGAATACACAAAAGATCGTGATTACTTTAAAAGCGCGATAAGGCTTTGTATAAATAAAGGCTTAAGGTTCTCAAATGGTTTTGAGGCTAAAATAGAAAGCGATATTCCTATACAGGCTGGGATAAGTAGCTCATCATCAATAGTTGTTGGATGGATANATCTAATATCAAAAATGGCTGATAANCCCCCTAATTGGAAAAATGAAAGAATTGGAAAGCTTGCCTATCAAGCTGAGGTGGTTGCATTCAATGAACCTGGTGGGATGATGGATCAATTTAGCACCGCAATAGGTGGGTGTATTCATATAGAGCAAGAACCATTTGNAGTTACACAATTAAATCCAAATTTAAAAACTTTTGTTTTGGGTGATTCAAATCAACCTAAGGATACTTTAGATATATTAAGGCGCTGTCGAGATCAAAGAAAGTCGATTATAAAAAAAATAAACAATGTATACCCAGATATAACCTTTGAAAATTGTACAGATGCCCATGGAAAATCAATCCTTAANNATGATGAGCAAGGCNTGTTTGAAGCAACAATAGAAAACAGAGAAATCCAAATTGAAGCCCTTGACGAGTTGAAAAAAGACACGATTGATCATAATCGAATTGGGGATTTATTTATTAAACATCATGCCGTGCTTAGAGACAAGTTAAAAGTCAGTACCTCAAAAATTGATAAAATGATTCAAGCTAGCATTGAAGCTGGGGCGTTGGGTGGTAAGATCAGTGGCTCTGGCGGCGGCGGCTGTATGTTTGCATATGCACCTGAAAATCCTTTGGATGTGGCACAGGCTATAAAAAATGCTGGTGGAACTGCTGTAATAATCCATGCTGATGATGGTACTAGAATAGATTAATTTAATCCTAGAATAAATAAGGTAATTTATGAGTGATTTGACATTATTAGTGATGGCTGCTGGAATGGGTTCAAGATATGGTGGTTTAAAACAATTAGATNCAGTTGGTCCAAATGGTGAAACAATCATTGATTATTCAGTTCATGATGCCATTCGCGCTGGTTTCAATAAGGTGGTTTTCATTGTTCGGGATGAATTCAAATCTGATTTTGAAAATCAGATAACAAATAAATATAATAATAGCATTGCTGTTGAATTTTCTATTCAAGATATTGATGATCTACCTAAAGGCTATTCAAGCCCTAGTGCGAGAGAAAAGCCATGGGGTACTGGTCAAGCAGTACTCTCAGCTATGGATATAATCAATGAGCCGTTTATTGTTATCAATGGAGATGATTTCTATGGTAGTAAATCATTTAAGTTAATTGCTGATTATTATAATAATGGCTCTGCTGGTTTTTGTATGGTTGCATTTCTTTTAAAAAACACTCTATCAGATTATGGTGGAGTAAGTAGAGGTGTTTGNGAAATTGAAAATGGATATTTGTCAACTATAGTTGAAACGCATGAAATAATTAAATCTAATAATACATTATCCTCTTCCAGNNATAGNTTGNTAAATGGTGAAGAACNAGTTTCAATGAACATGTGGGGTTTTACACCAGAATTATTTATTTANTTAAAAGAAGGATTCAATAATTTTCTTGAACAGCATGGAGAAGAATTGAAAAGTGAATATCTAATCCCTTCTGTAGTTAATGAATTAATTANCTCTAAGCAAGAAACTGTTCATGTTCTGCATAGTGATGCTTCTTGGTTTGGTGTGACCTACAAAGAAGATAAACCATTTGTGAAATCGCAAATACTAAAGTTGATTGAGTCAGGTGCGTATCCATCTAAATTATTTAATTGATTTTAAAATGAAAGACTTTAGTAAATGGTTAATTATTTTGGGNATNNTAACAGTGATTATTGGCTTTCTATTAAATATATTTTCTGATAAGC
Organism: Fidelibacterota bacterium; assembly: GCA_002725545.1. The sequence continues at coordinate 69,327 of PBPW01000026.1, forward strand.
TTGGCTGGTTTGGGCGACTTCCTGGNGATATTCAACTTGGTTCAAAAAATGTAAGGTTTTACTTTCCAATAACAACATTAATAATCATAAATTTGGTTATATTTTTTATAATGAGACTAATCACATGGTTAAAATAAAATTATTTACTTTACTCGCTTGTGCTTCATTGTTTTCATGCGATGATGTGAAAAATGAAACCACTATGCTTGATACTTTTAGAAATACGCTTTTACGATCCGGTCTTCGATGTGAATTAAAACCCGATACCGGTCCCTGTAGAGCTGCTATTCCAAAATATTATTTTGANCAAAAATCAAAAGAATGCAAAGAATTCATTTGGGGAGGTTGTAACGGTACAGTACCNTTTAATACCTTGAGTGAATGCAAGGATGCCTGCCAATAACCCTCCATTAATCCTTGATGGAGCGATGGGGACTCAGTTGATGGACCGTGGAATAAAACTTCCACTACCGCTATGGTCAGCAGAGGCGAATATCACAAACNCAAGCGATGTTCTTTCCGTACACCATGACTACATAAATGCTGGCGCCAATATTATAACCACAAATACTTTTAGAAGTACCTCTTGGTCTTATCGCAAAACTGGCTTAAGCCCTAAACGAGCCCAAGAGCGAGCAAAATTAAGCCTAATGATGGCAGTGGAAGCTGCGCGAAGTTCTAAAGCTGACTTGATAGCAGGTTCAATTACGGCAGTGGAAGATTGTTATCGTCCTGATTTATTTCCTGGAAGATCAATTGCAGAGGATTGCTATGGTGAAACCTTAACGTGGTTTAAAGAAGCTGAGATCGATATAATTTTATTTGAAACAATGGGACATATTGAAGAGATAGAAATTGCCCTAAGCTTTACAAATATTTTTGAAAAAACATGGCTTAGCTTAATCCTTAAAGACTCATCCCATCTCCTATCCGGACACACCCTTAGCAGTGCATATGAGTTAATCAACAAAAAAGTAGATTGCCTACTGCTAAACTGTAACACGCTTGCTAAATCAAGTCAGGCTATCATTAACTTAAAGACAGATTGGAAGGAGAATTGGGGGATTTACCCTAATCTTGGAGAATCTGAACCTGAGCCAGATGGAACTATTCAACAAAAGATTGATAATGATTTATTCTCAACCATGATTTCTAAATTTATTAGTCAATCTCCTGCAATTATTGGTTCATGTTGTGGTTCAAGCCCAAAACACACATTGATGATAAAAAAAATCATAGATAATATTTATTAACTAGATGATTTGAATTTTTTCCCTAAGCATTATAATTTCGCCGGAACATTTTTAATATTTTTTAGTAATATAAAGATTTTAAGTCAGTAATTGATAAAAGAGGTAACTCGTTAATGATCAAAGTAAAAGATCTAAGTAAGAATTATGGCCCTGTTGAAGCTGTTAAATCCATTTCATTTGATCTTAAAGATGGAGAAGTGATTGGATTTTTGGGAGCAAATGGTGCCGGTAAAACAACAACCTTAAAAATGATGACCGGCTACTTGGTTCCAACCGANGGCTCAATTACAGTCAATGGTATGGATATCATTGAGGATACACATTCCATTCAAGAGCAAATTGGTTATTTACCTGAACTGAATCCTTTGTATTCAGAAATGCGCGTCTATGATTATCTTGAATTTTTAGCTGCAATAAGAGATGTACGGGGATCTCAATTTAAAGAATCGTTGGCGCGTGTTGTAGAGCAATGCGGATTACGAGGTGTTGTGCATAAAAATATTTCTGATTGTTCTAAAGGTTATAAACAGCGGATTGGACTTGCAGCAGCCATGATACATGATCCCAAAATATTAATTCTTGATGAACCTGTCACAGGTCTTGATCCAAATCAAATCATTGAGATTAGAAGTTTGATTAGATCGCTAGGAAAAGAAAAGTTAGTATTTATGTCTAGCCACATTCTCCAAGAGATACAAGCAACGGTTGATCGTATAATAATAATTAATGAAGGTGAGATAGTTGCAAATGGAACCAATGAAGAACTAATGACAAGCTTTATGGGAAATGTATTATTGACGATGGAGGTAAAAGGAGCAAAAGTTGATTCCATTAAGCATATTCAAGCAACGTTGCCGAATGTCAAATTTATTTCTACAAGTAAAGAAAAAAGTATTCATACAATTCAATTAGAGTATGAAAAAAATAAAGATTCACGTGAGGAAATCTTTAATTATGCTGTAAAAAATAAATGGTCGATATTAAAGATGACCCCTAAGACTACTAATCTTGAGGATATCTTTAGAAATCTTACGATGAAAGGTGATGCTGATGCGTAATATTAGAACTGTCTATCTCCGTGAATTAGTTGGATTTTTTAATAGCCCAATGGCCTATATCTTTTTAGTCATTTTTGCCATTGTTAACGGGTATTTTTTTACCAATAGATTTTTTCTTTTTGGTCAATCAGACCTCAGATCGTTATTTGATATCGTTCCTTTGGTGTTTTTATTTTTTATTCCTGCAATTTCGATGGGATTGATAGCTAGAGAGAACGACATAGGAACAATGGAAACAATGTCAACGCTGCCATTAAGCACTGTACAATTTGTATTGGGTAAATTTATTGCGGCGCTATGTTTAATTCTCCTAGGACTTCTTGCCACTTCAATTCATTTTATTACCCTAGTATTTGTTGGTACAAATATAGATTATGGCGCAATTTTTAGTGGCTATCTTGGATTGGCATTGATGGGTGCTACTTTTGCCGCAATCGGTACTTATGCTAGCAGTATAACGCAAAACCAAGTTGTAGCTTTTATCATTGGACTTTTTATGGTTCTAATAATATTTATGCTTGACAAAACATTGATTTTTGTTCCCTCTTCCATTGCTGGTTTACTTCAGTTTTTAGCTATTGATTATCACCTCTCAAATATGTCTAGAGGTGTAATTGATTCAAGAAATTTGATTTATTTTTTCTCAATGATTGGATTTTTTCTGTTTCTTACTGTTCAAACCCTTGAGGTGAGGAGGTGGAAATAATGAAGAAGTTTTTACAAAAAATTGACCTTAAAAGATCGGTACTAGCGCCAGGAATTCTTTTATTTACAATATTATTTTTACTTAATACAATCTCGACCAGTCGCTTCTTTCGTATTGATCTAACTGATAACAATATTTTTTCATTATCTTCTTCAAGTAAATCCGTGATTGAAAAAGTTGATGATCTGCTCACCATGAAAGTCTATTTTTCTGATGACCTTCCTGGAGAATATGCTAACAATCGACGTTACCTTCAGGATATCCTTGAGGAATATGCTGCAATTTCTAAAGGTAATATTAAATTTGAATTTGTCTCTCAAGATAAGCTTGAAGAAGAAGCCCAAAAATCTGGAATTGCCCCTTTACAGCTACAAGTTATTGAAAATGATAAAGTTGAAGTCAAAAGAGTGCTGATGGGTATGGTTATTCTTTTTGAAGATAATAAAGAGGTGTTACCGGTTATTCAGACAACAACTGGTTTNGAATATGAAATTACAACGAAGATAAAGAAACTCGTAGAGACCAATAAGCCTACAGTAGGCGTTGCTCAAGTTGAAGGACAATCTGAGCAATTTCAAAGTATTCAAACCGTATTAAGGCAGCGTTACAATGTCCGGTTGATAAAATTGAATGATGTTGTACCTTTAGATATTTCAGCAATTTTGTTGAGTGGTATTTCTGATTCTTTAACCTCAAATGAAAATAAGAATTTGTCTGATTTTATGGAAAGAGGAGGAAATTTATTTGTTGCCCAAAACCGAATAAAAACAAATTTACAGATTCAACAAGCGACCCCTATTCAGTCTGATATATTTTTGTTACTAAAAAAATATGGGTTTTCTATTGAAGAAAATCTCGTTACCGATAAGATTTGCGGTAGGGTAAATGTTCAACAGCAAATGGGCCCAATTAGAATGAATGTTCCTATGGAGTATCCATTGCTTCCAATCGTGAGAAGTTTCAATGCTGATGAACCCATCGTTTCTGGATTAGAGCAGATGCAATTAATATTCCCCAGTGAAATCAAGCAAGATTCAGCTTCAATGGGGCAGGTTAAATTTACGCCACTATTTTTTACATCTGAACAGTCTGGAGAACTTAAAGGGACTTATAATCTAAGCCCAGATCCTCAGCAAAACCCTTTCATGCGTATTTTTAATAAATCAAACCAAATACTAGGCGCTAGAACTGAATCAGTAAATTCATCAGGAACCATCAACCAGGTAATCTTGGTTAGCGATTCAGAATTTATGGCTGATAATGGTGGAGGCAGATCGCCTGAAAATCACATTTTCATTTTAAATTCTATCGACTACTTGATTGGTGATCAAGATTTAATAGCGTTGCGCTCAAGAGAAATAACATCTCGCCCATTGGAAGAGATTTCTGATGCGAGTAAACGAACATGGAAATGGATTAATATTACCGCACCAACTTTTTTAATCGTTGGATTTGGTTTGATTCGAATGCGTAAACAAAAAAATAGAAGTTCAGTTTTAGAGGAATTGTATGGGTAGTCAGATGAAATGGATGAGCATTGCGCTTGTAGTTTTGATAGCATTGTTTGGTTTAAATAGTTTTCAGCAAAGCAAATACAATGCAAGCAGCGATCAAATATTTGATTTAGAGCGTGATAGTATCTTTGCATTTGAGATAATCAAAGGTCAAGAATTTGTCTCTTTATCATTCGATGGTGAAAATTGGTCGATCGATAATCATGATTCTTTAACAATTAAGCCGAATACTATTAACAGTTTTTTTAATACAATCCTTGCTTTGAAAAAAACATCACTTGTTTCAACCAATCCCTCCAAGTGGGATAAATTTATGGTTGGTGACTCTACCGGAACCCATCTTAAATTTTACGATTACAACAAAAACACCTTAGCTCAGATAACTGTTGGCAGATCTAACGCTGAATGGTCTACTAGTAATATTAGAATAAATGACGANCCTGAGGTATANCATTCAAGTGAAAATGTTAGCTGGCAGATTAATCCCTCGCCNACTTACTGGGGCGAAGTAGTTGAGCCAGATTCAACAAAAAGCGATTCACAATAACATAAGTATTTATTTGATAAATAAATCATTGTAATTTTCGCACCCAAATTATAACCCTACAGTTCAAAACAATGAGGCATCATTCATGGAAGATAAAATAAAGAGCATTATTACTTGCGATCTAGATGGAAAAGTGGAAACCTTTTCTGAGGGNGCTGAAAAGCTTTTTGGCTACACAAAAAATGAAACCATCGGTAAGATGAGAGTAAGTGATTTTAGTTCAGGTGAAATTGTTTTAGGNCATGTAGTTAATTGGTTAAAAATTGCGGTTGAAAAAGGTGAATGGGAAGGTGAAACAGTTTTTTTAGGAAAAGATCAAGTCGAAATCCCTTGCAAAATTAAAATCACACCTACAAAAAATAAAAATGGAGAGCAGATTGGATATTGCGGTGTTACTACTCCATTAAAAAACAAAACAGCGGATGAGGTTAGACCTAAAATCAGCCTTGCAACAAAAATATTTAAATGGATGGTTATTATGCGACTACCATTTTTAAGCGCTACATTTGTTCCTATTTTTGCTGGCGCTGCAGTTGCCTCAATGCTTGGTGAAACCGTGAGTTGGGGTTGGCTCGGGTTGACATTATTGGGTGGGGCATTACTTCACATTGGAACGAATACCTCAAATGATTATTTTGATCATAGAAGCGGAACCGATGCTTTAAATTACAATTACAGCAACCAAGGGCTCAATGGAGGAAGTCGTAGTATTCAAATGGGTCTGATTACCCAAAAGGGCATGCTAACGGTTGCTATAACTACTTTCACACTTAGCGCACTTGTTGGAATTCCATTGATTATGAAAGCTGGACTGCCAATTTTATGGTTAGGTTTTATAGGATTTTTCTCTGGATTATTCTACACAGCACCTCCATTTAAATTCTCTTCAAGAAGAGGAATGGGGGAATTATTAATTGGGTTGAATTTTGGACCTCTGATGGTTGCCGGTAGCGCTCTTGTTCAAACAGGTCAATTAGTTTCAGAGGCTTTTTTAGCAGGCATACCTATCGGTCTACTGATTGCTGCCGTTGTCTATATGAATGAATTTCCCGATCATGATAGCGATAAAGAAACCGGAAAGAATACTTTGATTGTCGTGTTTGGGCCTGAAAAGGCTAGAGCAGGCTATGTTGCATTAGTTGCTTCGGCATTTATCATTATCATTATTTTAGCATTTAATGGAACTTTTCCTATGCTATCTCTAATTGCATTGCTTGCCATATACTTTGGATTTATGGCTACTAAAACGTTATATAAATATTATAACGATAGATTGCTTCAGCCGGCAAATTGGGGAACGATCATTATGCATAGTGTGACTGGAATTCTTTTGACGATTGGCATATGGCTGGGTAATAGCTTATAAAACTGTAGTAAGCTTGCTATTAGCTTCTTAAATAAGAAGCACCATTAACATCAATAATACAACCCGTTAAAAATTCATTGTCACCAGTTGCAAGCCAAAGCGCTGTATCGGCAATCTCCTGGGGNTTGGCAACACGATTCAGGGGACTTTGAGCTCTAACTTCATCATCGATCAAATTTTTTACCCGTTCCGTATCAACAAATCCCGGTGCAATCGTGTATACGAATACCCTGTCTTTTGCTAAAGCCTTAGCTAGGGACTGCCCTAAGGAATTCAATCCAGCTTTACTGGCACCGTAAGCAGGAGCCGATGGTTCTCCTCTAAACGCGCCTCTGGATGAAATATTAATAAATTTTCCTCCACCATTCTTGATCATGAATTTAGAAGCTAGATACATGATGTTTGCTGGTCCAATTAAATTTGCCCCAATAGTGCGCTCCCATATGTCTTGCCAATCTTGATAGGAAAGCGAATCGATCTCATGGTTTTCAACTACAGCAGCATTATTGATTACAATATCCACATGATCTATTGCAGAAAACATNGTATTAACTTGATCTGCATTTGATAGATCGCATTGAATAGCTCTATGATGCATGCCAGGTAATTTTTGCAATAGCGATTCAGCTTTATCTCTATTCGAATTGTAATGAAGAATGATGGTGCCATTTGCTTCGGCAAAGGAAGTGCAAAGTGCTTCACCAATACCGCCTGCTGCACCTGTGATTAAAATAGTTTTGTTTGAAAGGTTATTTTTCATTTGATAGCGATCTAAAATAGGTGATTAAGGCAATTACTTCAAGTANCATTCCCAATAATAAGAGAACAACTGCAACTGTTTCAAGGAGCGAAAATTCAATCAACACAAATAAGATATAGCTTAAAACGCCTGTGGCCAGTATTTTTTTACCTATTCGATGAAATGGATCAGAGGTATTAATTCGCTCCATACTTTTAGGGTATTCTTTTTCAACCCATGCATCTAATTCTTGCTTTTCCTCTGGTGTCATTCTCATTTGAAAGCTCGATTCAGTTTATAGCTAATTAAAGAAAGCAAAATAGCAGNNATAACATCGGCAACAGGTTTTGCATTGGGAAATCCAAAATTCCAAACGATGACCCCAATTAACCATATNGCATACACTTTCACTGCACTCACCCCTAGTCTTCAGTGAACTTTGCCCCAACGGGAGGGCGGTATTCTTTAAAGGGGATTAGTAGCATGGTCTTAATATGTTCGGTTTCTTTTATATCCATGTGAGTATCAATTCCATAAGAAATCATTTCCATATTATCTACTTTGATCGCTGTACCAAATAAATNATCCCAAATGGAAAATATATTTCCATAATTACGGTCAGTATGNGGTAATACGTAATGATGATGTATCTTGTGAAAATTTGGAGTAACGAATATTTTTGATAAAATAGGCTCAAGAAAATTGATAGCCCTAATATTGGTATGCGTTAGATGTGCAAAAAAACCCGAAAGGGTTTGATATAGCATAACGATGCCAAAAGATGCCCCTGAAACAAAAACTGCGAGCGATGTAAAGAGCAATCTGAAGACACTTTCACCAGGATGATGGCGAAGGCCAGTGGTTGCATCTACATACCGGTCCGAATGGTGAATCACGTGAAATTTCCACATCCACTTAACNTTGTGCTCTAACCAATGCACAAGCCATGCACCAATGAAATCAAGAATGAGTAGTCCGCATAATATTTTTGCCCACAGAGGAAATTCAATCATATTCAATATCCCAGTAGAGTGCATTGCATTAAAATCTGCGGCCAATAAAATTAATGATGCCCCTAAAAGATTAATGATCAATGTTGTTAAGGTATAAAATAGGTTAGTCATGAGGTGTTTTGATTTGCGATAATCAAATCGAAATAGCGGAACGCCAATTTCTAGCGATAATAAAAAAGTTAGCCCACCTACCAGAAAAAAGGTGCGATGCAATGTTGGAATNGTATTAAAATAATGAATCAGGTCTTCCATAAGCATAGAATTTAGTTTGAATGCATAAATAAAATTATATTAATCAAAAAAAAAGTGTAATTTTGATTTATGAAAAAGTTTATCTCGATCTATCTGATTCTTTTTTCTGTTTTTCTCTTTTCGCAGGATAGCCAATTGGTTGAAATAGAAACCAATGATGGAAATATTTTTTTNGGCACCGTGATTGAAGAATCGGATATAGGTTATAGATTAAAAACCCAAGATGGTATTGTTATTTCTGTACCGCTTGCATCTATTAAAAGAGTAAGTAAAATCGAAACAGCGGAGGTTGATGGTCAGGTTTGGAGAGCAGATCCAAATAAGAGTATGTACCTATTTGCNCCATCTGCTTTTCCCATAGAAAAACATAAAGCCTATTGCCGTGATTTTTGCTTATTCTTTCCTTCATATAATAGAGGGTTTGGAAATAATTTTTCTTTCCAGGCTGGCGCTTTTGTATTTCCAGGGATGCCGCTTGATCAAGTTCCTATAGTTTTGTCAGGTAAATTTTCTTTACCTCAAGTTGGCCCTGCGCGNTTAGCAACTGGAATGATGTACGTAAACTTTCCTCAAGAAGATAATGCCTTCGGGTTAGGTTTTGTTTTTGGAACCGCAACTTTCGGAGATCGATTTACCCATTTTTCAACGACTCTTGGATGGGGATATGGTCGCTATGAAGACGATTGGAATTTTATGGATAAACCTATTTTAGTCTTATCTGGTAATAAACGCATCTCAAATTCGTTTGCTATTGTAGCTGAATACTGGCTTCCTCCTGAGGTGGATGATCCATCAAATTTACCAATAGCTATTTCAGGAAGATTTATTGGAAGAAGGATTGCGGTTGATGTTGGTGGTTTCTTCAGTAAGANCATGGAAGGTATTCCTCTTCCTTTGATCAATTTTACTTACCATATGAAGTAAATGAAAATTTTTTGGGGCTTTTTCACATTGAGCATACTTGGTGCACAATCTATTGATTTGATTGCCCACCCCTACGCTGCGCTTGGTACAGAAAAATATTTGACCGCCAGCATAAGTTCAGGNGACCTGGATAACGATGGAGATCTTGATATTGTGGTTGCAAATGGACGGCATTGGTCGGAGTTCAACCAGATTTTCTTCAATGANGGGACTGGTTTTTTTCGNAGAAGTAAATTATTAGGCGCTGAAGCGACCACATCTTATATGGTGCCGCTTGCGGATATAGATAACGATGGAGATCTTGATATTATTGTCGCTAATGATCGTATAAAAAATCAAGTATTTAAAAATGATGGTAAGGGAAATTTTACGTTTAGNGGTANTTTTGGAAGACAAATATCAAACACGCGAGGCGTCTGTCTAGCAGATATAAATAGTGATGGTTACATTGATATTGTTGAAGCAAATAGAAAAACTCAAAACTACATTTATTTTAATAATGGACGTGGTAGTTTTGATAAAGAAATGTCTTTTGGTCAAAAAAATGAAGCTACCATTTCAGTTGCTGCNGAGGATATNAATAATGATGGAAAAATCGACCTCATTTTAGCCAATAGAAACGCACAGCCCAATCATATATATTTTGGACCAGACTATTCAAAATCGATGATTTTTGGTAGCGGTTCAGATGAGACCAGGCAAATTNCTGTTGAAGATATGAATGGAGATGGAATGCTGGATATTGTTGCTGCAAATATAGGAGAAAAAAATAGGATCTTTTTTAATAGCAAAGTGNATCAATTTCAAGAATCTCTTACGTTTGGCAATCCTAATGATAAAACAATGACTATTGCGGTAGGCGATCTTGACCAAGATGGAGATATGGATATTGTTACCGGAATTAATGGAAAGAAGAATCAATTATTTTTTAATACGTTGGGCAAGTATCCATCAANACGTTTTTCTTCTAACCGTATCACCTATGGGATTACATTGAGCGATGTAAATGGTGATGGTAGATTGGATATCGTTGAAGCAAATTCTGGTACAGTAAATAATATTTTCTTTAATAAAAAATAAATATGATTTTTATATTCAACATTATGTTAATGCTTGCTATTAGTTCACAATCGATCGAAACACCCACCTATCGTCTGATTAANACATACAATAGATTTGAGATAAGAGATTATGGTACTGTAATTACTGCGTACACCACAATAAACGATGAATATAGAGTTGCTACCTATACCGGATTTAGACGTATTGCGAATTATATTTTNGGTGGTAACGATAAGGAGATGAANATTGCAATGACNGCACCTGTGATTACTGANATACCTTCTGATCAAACCAAGCCGCATAAGGTTCATTTTGTGATGCCCAGCAAACATAAGCTAGAATCTTTGCCAAGTCCAAATTTGAGAAGTGTGAATGTTGAGGAAGAGAGTTTAGGCGTAATGGCTGTTATTAAATTTGGTGGGTGGGCTACAGAAAGCAAGGCAAATCGTTATATNGATATTCTTTTAAATGAGTTAAAAGAAAAAAATATTGAGGTGGCCGGAGATGTTTGCGTGGCGCAATACAATGGTCCGACAACAATACCTCCATTTCGTAAAAACGAAATACTAATTCCAATTGCTTACAAGTAACCAAATATTGCACATGAAAAGTTTTATCCTATCATTTATTTTATTTTATTCATGCGGAAATGTTGACCGATCTACAATGAATTCTGTGCGTTTAAAATCAGATGCAACAACGGATAGTATTGAATATGTAGTAAAAGAGATGTTGCTTGCAATCAGCACCAATGATTTAGAAAAAGCAAAATTGCACGTACTNGAAGAAGGTCGTGTCTTTAGGGTGCGTAAAGATGGTATGAGCTTCAGATCTAATTCAGATTTTTTTAAACAGACAGGAGATCAATCAACCGATTACTTCGAGCGTATGTGGGATCCGATAATCATGTATCGAGGTGATTTGGCTGTTGCTTGGACGACCTATGATTTTCATTTGAATGGNAAGTTTTCTCATTGTGGAGCGGAATCATTTACATTAACCAGGGTAGATAATAGGTGGATGGTGATGGACTGGGCCTATACCGCCAATGAGCTTGAAAATTGCAATAGTCCTTTGGGTCCGATTGAAAAATAAAGGAGATTTTAAATTGAGACATTTAATTATAATAGTAACAACAATTCTTTTTTATCCAAGTCTGTTATTTGCGCAGAAAACTTTGATTCATGCGGGGTCAATGATTGATGGTGTAGCTAAAAAAATTAAAACAAAACAAACCATCGTAATTGAAGATGGAGTTATTATAGATGTAAAAAGCGGCTACACGAAAGCAAAGCCAAACGATACAGTAATCGATTTAAAAAATACTACAGTTACCCCAGGTTGGATGGATTTGCATGTGCATCTGGGGTCGCAGTCAAGTCCGCAATCATACAGTGAAGATTTCTATTTAAATCCAGAGGATTTTGCATATAGATCTGTCCCTTGGATAGAAAAAACACTGCTTGCTGGTTTTACTACGGTTCGCGATGTTGGAGGAGAAGTAGTGCTTGCTGCAAGAAATGCAGTAAACAATGGCTATATAAATGGCCCACGAATCTTTTCTGCGGGCCGTTCGATTGGTACGACCGGTGGACACGCAGATCCTTCCAGTGGGTTAAACCGCAAGTTCCGAGGGGATCCTGGACCGCATGATGCTGTTGTTAACGGGGTTGATGATGCAATGAAAGCAGTGAGACAACGATACAAAGATGGCTCGGATCTAATCAAGATCACCGCAACCGGCGGGGTATTAAGTGTTGCCAAGAATGGTCAAAATCCTCAATTCACAGAAGAAGAAATTAGAGCGATTGTTGAAACAGCAAAGGACTATGAAATGCATGTTGCAGCACATGCGCATGGCGTAGAAGGAATGCAGCGCGCTATCCGGGCAGGCGTTCGTACAATTGAGCACGGTACATTAATGGATAGACCTACCGCAAGACTGATGAAGAAGTACGGAACCTATTACGTGCCCACAGTTTCTGCTGGTGAGTTTGTTTATGAAAAAGCCAAAGAACCTGGATATTTTCCTGAAATTGTACGACCTAAAGCGCTTGAGATTGGACCCAAGATCAAAAAAACATTGGGCATGGCCTATGAAGAAGGTGTGAAAATTGCCTTTGGAACCGATATGGGTGTTTCCCCGCATGGAGAAAATGCAGATGAGTTTGTTTACATGGTTGAAGCTGGAATGAAACCTATCGATGCAATTTTTGCTGCAACTAGCATAGCTGCAGAAGTTTTAAATCAAGAAGATCTAGGTAAAATAAAGAAGGGAATGAAGGCAGATATTGTTGCGGTTAATGGCAATCCACTAAAAGATATAGCCGTTACAAAAAATGTAGTTTTCGTAATGAAAGATGGTGTTGTTTATAAGCAGCCTATCAATTTAAAATAGATGATGAAAATAAAATGGTTGGCTTTTTCTATTAGCGGTTTAGTTCTATTTGGGTTTGGCCTTTCACTGCTTGGTGAAGCCATTATATTAAAATATGAAAATAAGCCGTTTTTCTGGTTTGGTACGCTTGCATTAGTGGTAGTTAATAGTGGTCTCTGTTTATTTGGAAATGCTATACGTTATCGTGTACAAATGGATAGAAACAGATAAGGAAGCTCAATGAAAAGTATTATTACAATTACATTAATCTCTTCAATAGCGTTTAGTCAAAAACCCCGCGCTCGCGATATAGGTGTTCAATTTGAAGGCACTCCAGGCAGGTTTAATGCAATTACTGATGTAAAAGGCGTAGAAGTTGGACACAGTACAATAATTATTGGTAGCGGGAAAAATGAAATCGGAAAAGGTCCTGTCAGGACAGGAGTTACAGCAATTTTCCCCAGAGGAAAAAAGTTTAATCCTGTGTATGCAAACTGGTATAGTTTGAATGGAAATGGTGAAATGACAGGAACAACCTGGGTAACTGAATCTGGCTTTCTTGAAACCCCAATCATGATCACGAACACTAATAGCGTGGGTGTTGTGAGGGATGCGGTATTGAAATGGTTTGTGGATACCAATTGGTACGGCGATGACCAATGGTGGTATACATATCCTGTTGTTGGGGAGACTTATGATGGTTTTTTAAATGATATTTATGGATTTCACGTACAAGAAAAACATGTCTATGAAGCAATTGAAAATGCAAAATCGGGACCGGTAGCTGAAGGCAATATTGGCGGTGGGACGGGAATGCTTACGCTTGGTTTTAAAGGAGGTATTGGAACCTCATCGAGAAAAGTTAAAATTAATAACAAAACCTATACTCTTGGCGCGATCGTACAATCCAATTTTGGCAGTAAGAGAAATCTTACAATTAGCGGTGTACCTATTGGTAAGGAGCTAAAAGATACATTGAATCTTGTATTCAATGCCCCACCTGCAAATAAGCGCCAAGAAGGGGATGGTTCCATCATTGTGATTGTTGCTACTGATGCGCCTTTATTTCCTCATCAATTAAAGCGTATTGCTCATAGAATCCCACTTGGAATTGGGGCCGTTGGAGGCAGAGGGTCAAATGGTTCAGGGGATATATTCTTGGCCTTTTCCACGGCAAATCCAAAAGCATTCAATCGAAAAAATTCAGGTACTGTAAAAACTTTCCCCAATGATAAGATTTCTCCCCTTTTTGAAGCAACTGTTCAGGTAGTTGAAGAATCAATCGTTAATGCAATGATAGCTGCAGAAACAATGGAGGGGATTAATAACAACAAAGCCTATGCGTTACCTCATGGAAAGCTGATGGAGATTTTGAAAAAATACAATCGAGCCAATTAAGTGACGTATTGTATTCGATGTGGTGCTAAAACAGAATCGATCATACCTCCCCTAGATAATCGATTTAGGGATGTTTGTCCTAGTTGCGAATATATCCATTATGTAAACCCAAACAATATTGTGGGCGTGATCGCTTCTTATGAAGGCAAGGTATTGTTGTGCAAAAGAAATACCGAACCTCGAATGAATTATTGGACTGTGCCAGCTGGTTTTATGGAAAATGGAGAAACGCTTTTAGAAGGTGCGCAGCGCGAAGCGATGGAAGAGGTGGGCATACAACCCCTGCCTTCAAACCTATTTATGATCTACAGTGTACCGCATATTAGCCAGGTCCATTTTTACTTTCACTGCAAACTTAAAGATAGATCAACAGCAATGGGTGACGAGATCAATGATATTATGTTTGCAGATTGCAATGAGGTTCCATGGGAGGACCTAGCGTTTAACAGCATTAAGGTATTATTAGAAAAATTTTTTGAAGTGGGAGATAAAAAAGCAGGTGATTTATTCTTCAATCTTTCATCGGTAGATTGAAAACATGGAAATTAAAAATTAATCTTGAGTCGTATTTTTTTTCTTAACTAATTTCAATCGAACAATTTAGGAAGGAGGTGATCAGGTGTCTATAAATAGTAGACCGCTGGCCTCCAAGAAAAAGCCAGCAAATTAAACTGACTAGATGTTAGCCTTTTTGGAGGTCGGCAACTACTAAGTATCTATATAGAGGCCCCTTTTTTTAGGGGCCTCTATNCATTNTAAANCTCTTATCTATAGCTTAATTNCCCTTGTTGTATTAATTTGTTTTATCGAAAACATTTTTATTTAGGAGNAGAAAATGAGGCTAATTTTTCAAGTTTTATTTATTTCATCTATTTTTTCTCAGCAGAAAATAGATNTACCAATGCAGTTTGCAGGTATTAATTACGATTTGTCAATTCCAAAACCNGAAGATGTTATAGGGCATAAAATTGGCGATAGACATACCCGTACTAGTCAGATAGTAGACTATTATGAATCGATTGCCAGTGTTAGCGATCGAGTGGATCTAGATGATCATGCAAGAAGCCATGAGGGTAGAAGACTAATACATGCGATTGTGACCCATCCTGACAATCATAAGAATTTAGAGAATATAAGAATTGAGAATGTTAAGATTTCTGATATGCCCAATCAGATGAAAAATAAGAATCTAGATAAAATGCCTTTAGTTGCGTATCTAGGTTTTTCAATCCATGGCGATGAAGCAAGTGGAGCGGAAGCTGCGGTTTTACTCCTCCATCATTTAGCGGCAGGTCAAGGAGATGAGATAGATCAAATCTTAAGAAATACAATTATAATTATTGATCCTATGTTCAATCCAGATGGTCGCGACCGTTTTGCAAATTGGGCTAATGGGAATCGCGGTATTGTACCCACTACTGACACACAAGATCGTGAGCATAATCAGCCATGGCCACGTGGTAGAACTAATCACTATTTGTTTGATCTGAATCGAGACTGGATGCCAGTTACTCAACCTGAAAGCCAAGGTCGGGTCAAATTATTTCACCATTGGAGGCCACAATTTTTACTTGATGTTCATGAAATGGGACGCAATTCTACTTTTTTCTTTCAACCTGGGATTAAGAGTAGAACCAACCCCAATACCCCAAAAGAAGGTGTGGAGCTTACCTATAAGATCGCGCCATTTTTTGCTAAGCGATTGGATGACATTCAATCCATGTATTACTCTGAACAGTCCTATGATGATTTTTATTACGGCAAAGGATCAACCTATGGTGATATCCATGGCTCTGTAGGCATTTTATTTGAACAAGGCTCATCACGTGCGCTAGAAACCGAAAGCAACCAGGGTAAACTAACTTATGCTTTTACAGTTCGAAACCAGTATATGGCTACTCTAGGAGCGATTGATGGATTGGTTGCATTAAGAAAAGAATTCTTAAGGTATCAAAGAGATTTTTATGCGACTTCATCAGCTGTTGCAACAAAAAATAAAATCAAAGGGTATTTAATCAATTTAAAAGAAAACAGAACGCGTGTACAGATGCTAGTTAAAACCCTACAAAGCCATCGCGTGGATGCATATACTTTAAAAAAACCAATAACTGTTAAAGGAAAAAGGTTTAATAAGGGGGAAGCTGTGATTATTCCAACCAACCAACCCCAAACGCGCTTTATCGCTGGGGTAATGGAAAAAGTTACTGCTTTTGAAGATTCTCTTTTTTATGATGTTTCCGCTTGGACATTACCTTTAGCATTTGGAGTTGATTATTATGAGGTAAAGCAAAAACCGGATGCGTTTCTTGGCGCAAAGTTGAAAGCGATGAATCTGGATGGTGGTGAATTGGTTGGTGGAAAAGCAACCTCTGCCTATTTGATGCCCTGGAATCGTTATTTTAACCCCAAAAGTCTCTATTCAATTCTTGATAGCGGTATTCTACCTAGAATTACCACAGCGCCTTTCAGTGCAGAAGTAGCAGGTAAATCCATGCAATTTAAACGAGGAACGATTGTTATTCCTGTTGTGCAGCGCGATGCAGATGCGAGAATTACAGCAGCTGAATTGCATCGATTAATGGAAAAATTAGTCTCAGAGGATCATGTTCAAATCTATGCCACAAATTCTTCTTCCACGCCAAGTGGTCCTGATCTTGGTGGAGCCTTTCAAGGCGTTTTAAAGAAGCCTCATGTAGCTTTATTATCTGGCGCAGGAACATCTGCGTATGGATCAGGCGAGATTTGGCATTTAATAGATAATAGAATGAATATTCCCGTTTCAAGACTAAACGCTGAAAACTTGAATCGAAATAAACTTTCAAAATATAACACAATTATTTTTCCGGATGGAAATTACTCCAAATTGGATAGTACAGATGTTAATCATTTGAAAGAGTGGGTAAGTAGTGGAGGAACATTGATTTCTGTTCAAAGTGGATCTAAATGGATTGTAGATAATAATGTGATAGATGAGGAGCTAGTAGAGAATCAAAAATTAGCATTAGATATTCCCTATGACCAGGTTCGCCTTGTGACAGGAGCGCAGAGGATTGGCGGTGCTATTTTTAATATTAATATTGATAATACGCATCCGTTAGGATATGGATATAGAAATAAACACCCTGTATTTAGAAGAGGGTATACATTCTTTAAGTTATCAGAGTCTGCTGCGGCTAACGTTGGAAGGTATACAAACAAGCCCTTATTGAGCGGATATGTATCAGAAGAAAAACTAGCTGGCATAAAAGATACAGCCTCAATTATTGCCAAAAAACAAGGAAGTGGNCATGTGGTTATGTTTGCTGATAATCCCGCATTTAGGGCATTCTGGTACGGTACAAATGGTTTATTATTAAACGCGATATTCTTTGGACATATTTTTTAGAAAAACATGTTAATTAGCATAATTGCATAACAAAAAACCCCATCTCTCGATGGGGTTTTTGCGGGACTGACGAGACTTGAACTCGCGACCTCCGGCTTGACAGGCCGGCGTTCTAACCAACTGAACTACAGCCCCAGAATTAATTTATTTTTTCTCTATCTTTATCTCGATATACAAGAGCAATTGGAATAACNACAATATATCCTAAAAAAAGCATAATTGGTGCAATTGTTAAACTCTGAAAGCTGTCAACAGCGCCATTTGCCATAAAAACATATCCAAAAATGACTAGCCCTAGGCCTGATCCAAAAAGGATATAATTAATTTTTCCAAAGGCCCAACCATCGAAAAGATTCATTTTGTTTTTATTNTTGTCGTTACTCATTGCGACGACGAAGTTACGCTTTCTTAAAAGGGGTGCCAATTATTTTTTCTGAAATTTTAAAAGATCTTAAAACTTGTAAAGATTATATAATTTGTAATTATGGTTCGTTTTTAATAATTTTCGCCCCCATTTATGCTCAAGAAAATACAATTTTATTTTAGCAATTNTTTAACAGAAACCATTGCAATTTCTGTTCTGAGTGGCATGCTAGTCTATTACGCGATTATATTGCTTTGGCCTCAAAGCGATATCGATGATGCTGTCAGTATATCTATTTCAAAAGGCTCAACTTTGATTGATATCTCAGCCGAGCTTTATAATAAAAAAGTGATTAAAAATAGATCATCTTTTATATTAGCTGTAAAGATGCTTGGGTATGAAAAAGACATTCCCGCTGGAAAGTTTAACATTGATAATGTTTCCACAAATTATAGCTTGGTAAATAAGCTGATAAATAGTGTAAATATTTCAAAAAAAGTAACAATTCTAGAGGGATGGTCGATTGATGAGATTGCAGAAAAACTACACTCAAGCTTAAAAATTGACAAAAAAAGTTTTCTTAATGCATCAAAGAATAAAGTTTTGTTAGATAAATGGGATATTAAAAGCACTTCCTTTGAAGGTTATCTTTTTCCAAATACCTACCAGTTTGCTGAAGATGTATCGCCAATAAAAATCATAGATAAAATGGTATCTGAGTACAAAAAAAATGTAACAAAAAAAATGTATGATCGAATGTCTAAAATAAATTTGAGCGAAAATGAAGTATTAACCCTAGCATCGATAATTGAGGGCGAGGCGATTTATGATTCTGAAAGACCCACAATATCAGGAGTCTACCATAACCGTTTAAAAAAAGGAATGCGTTTGCAAGCCGACCCCACTATCCAATATATCATCGATGATTCACCTAGAAGGCTTTTAAATAAAGATTTAAAAATAAAATCACCTTACAATACTTATTTGAATCATGGANTACCACCCGGCCCAATAAATAACCCAGGCTTAGAATCTATTAAAGCTGCTTTATATCCTGAAGAGATTGACTTTCTTTATTTCGTTGCAAAGGGGGATGGTTATCACACTTTCTCAAAAACAGAAAAAGAGCATAATAAGGCCAAGCGTGCATTTCAGAAAGTAAGAAGAAAAATGAGAAAAGTAAAAAAGGTCAACAATAGTTAGTATGNCTACTTCAAAATTAAATAGNGAACAAAAAGCTGCTGTCGAATCATTTGGTCAGCCTGTTCTTATTTTTGCAGGAGCGGGGAGCGGAAAAACAAGGGTATTAACTCATAAGATTGCCCATTTGATCAATAACAATTTAATTGAAGCAGAAAATATTTTAGCGCTTACATTTACCAATAAAGCTGCAGACGAAATGCGCGTGCGGGTTAATAAGATTATAAAAAGCAAAAGCACTATGGTTACGATGGGAACTTTTCACTCTATTTGCGCAAAAATCTTACGTTCTGAAATCCATAACCTTGGATATACTTCTGAATTTTCTATTTTTGATACGCAAGATCAAGTTTCTCTAATAAAAGTATTACTTGAGCCAATGGATTTTCCAAAAAACTATATCACACCAAAAGATTTAAGATTTAAGATTAGTTATTTTAAAAACAGACTTATTAGCCCTAAGGAAGCCAAGCAAAAAGCTAAGATAATGATTGATAAGCATTACGCAGAGCTTTATGAGCAATATCAACAAGCCCTAGAAAAGAATAATGCTGTAGACTTTGATGACTTGTTGCTTCTTCCGTTAGAAATATTTGATAAGCATCCAAAGATACTTGAAAAATATCAAAAATTGTGGAAATACATTTTAGTTGATGAATATCAGGATACAAATAAACCTCAATTCATGTTTGTGAAAAATTTAGCAAAAAAACATCAACAGATTTGCGTTGTTGGCGATGATGATCAATCTATCTATGGTTGGAGAGGAGCCGATATTAGCAATATTCTTGATTTTGAAAAAACGTTCAAGAAGTGTGAAATATTTAAGCTAGAAACAAATTATCGCTCCACCAGCTATATCTTAGATGCAGCCTATTCTGTTGTAAAAAATAACCATAAAAGGGCCCCTAAAGAATTGGTTGCNNATAANGGTG
This sequence comes from Fidelibacterota bacterium, assembly GCA_002725545.1. The sequence goes on from PBPW01000026.1 coordinate 89,420, forward strand.
AAGGCGAGAAACTAGGANTGATGCAAACTAATGATGAGATGGAAGAGGCCGATGCAATTATCAGTGCCCTTCAAAAGGAAATCAAATTAGAAAAAAGAAATTTTAGTGATTTTACAATCCTTTACAGAACAAACTCTCAATCGAGAGCTATTGAAGACGCATTCCGTCGGTCTGGAATCCCTTACAATATAGTAGGAGGTATTAGGTTTTATGAGCGAAAAGAGATTAAAGATATCATAGGTTACTTGAGCCTGATATTGAATTCAAAAGATACTATTTCGCTTAGGAGAGTAGTTAATTTTCCCCCTAGAGGTATTGGCCTGAAGACGGTTGATAAGTGCGTCAAGGAAGCGGAAAAAAGAAAAATTGAAATGATTGAGGTATTAAATAGTCCTGAAAATATNGGAATTCGTGGAAAGCAGGCTGATGCGCTTAATACCTTTTACAATGTNATTTCAAAATATAATGAACTATTGCCAAAGTTAAATGCAGGTGAGCTCGTTAGAGCTTTGGTTGAAGAATCAGGAATCAAAAAATATTATCATGAAAGTTCATCTCCAGAAGATAGTGAGAGATTCGAGAATGTCTTAGAGTTTATCAAAAGCGTCGATGATTTTATGAAGCGAAGTCCTGATGGAGGTTTANCTCAATTTATTGAAGAAGTATCACTTTTAACGGATTTAGANCAGTGGAACGATCAGACCAATAGAGTAACCATGATGACCGTNCATGCCTCTAAAGGTTTAGAATTCCCCGTAGTTTTTTTAACGGGCCTTGAAGATGGGCTTTTTCCATTATATTCCTCGCTAGATTCAAACGAAACGCTTGAAGAGGAAAGGCGCTTGTTTTATGTTGGTGTTACTCGCGCAATGAGCAAAGCTTATTTGATGTACGCCAATAATAGGAGAAGAATGGGCTCCGATGATCTTTATGGAATTGCCTCACGNTTTATCGATGAAGTCCCAGATGAAAATCTAGAAAAAATTAAATTCACCTCAGCGCTTACAAGAAAAGTAATAGGTGGCAAGGCTGGTAAACATACCAAAACAGCGGTNAGTAGAACGGTAGTATTATTTGATGATTTTCAGGTAGGCGATTATGTAGAGCATGCTATTTTTGGAATAGGAAAAGTTATGGCTTTGAGCGGGCAGGGCGAAAATCAAAGAGTTGGAATAGAGTTTAAAGACGGTTTAAAAAAGAAGTTAGTTGTAAAATTTGCTAATCTAAAAAAAGTCGATACACCTGAAGGGTAGTTTGTAAATTGATTTAGTATTATTTCAAATGTGAATAATCGCTAAATTAAACCCTAATTATGGCTACAAAAAATCTCCTTAGCAGTGCTTTAAAAAAAGAAGGCCTTCGGCATACAATTCAGCGCCAAGCTGTTTGGGATGAAATAAAATCAAACGATGAACATCGAGACGCCGAACAAATCTATTCTGCTTTAAGAAAAAACAACCTTAATGTATCCCGTGCTACAGTTTATAGAACAATTGATGTTTTATATAAAAATAATTTGATTCGAAAAATTGAACTTGGTGATAGCCCATCAAAATATGAAAATAAAGTNAATTCTGATCATCATGACCATATAATTTGTGTTCAGTGTGGACGAATAGATGAATTTGTTGATGATAAGATTGAAAGTCAGCAAGATAAGATCATTGATAAGCTAGGATTTAAAATGATTCGACATATTCATCAGCTCTTTGTCTTGTGTAAAGATTGCCAGTGATTTTTTTTTATTTCGTTATTACTTAGCTTTATTCAAACACCTGAATTAATTATTGGCCAAGAAAAGGTTTCNCCGGGTATAGTTTTTATTTTTGAAGGCGCAGTTAAAGATAAAATTTATCCACCAACAATGCANCTAGATGAAGATCAAACCCATGTACATCTAGAGGCAAGGGTAAATTGGGATGATAAACAAATTCCAAAAGGCGCATCGCCTGGTGGATTTATTCCCTATTTGCACATAACCGCTATTTTAAAAAATTCGAAATCCGGCCAACAACTATTTGTTGATTTAAAACCACACATAAATTTGATAGATAATTTCCACTATGCTAGNAATATTGCTCTACCAGGTTCGATCAAAGACAGCTATGATGTGCAATTTAATATTATCGCTCCATCAAGTATTGAATTAGCTTTGCACAATGATTGGTTAGAGAAATATGGAAANAATTTATTAAACGATTACACGTTCTACTATAAAAGTGTAAATTTTAAGCAAATTGCAAAGGCAATTAGAAATTANTTGATGNTANATTATAAGGAGTTATTATGAATGTTAAAAAATTAGGAATCGCAGGGCTATTAGGTTTCTTTTCAATGATGATTGTGGGTGCTCTTACCTTTGAGCTATTCTATGCAAAGCATATGGGAGCAATGGCTCAGCAGTATTCAGATGTTCTTACATTTCCCCCAAATATGGGACCAGCAATGNTTGGTGGAGTCTTTTATATTTTTGTTATTACGTATATCTACGATAGAATGGGTGTGGATAGCGTAAAAAGTGGCGCGATAACTGGAGCATGGTTTGGTGCTGCAAAATGGATTTTCATTGATACGCAGTGGATGGCGATGATGCCTAAATTATTCCCTCTTGATTACGTTGTGGCTGATGTTGCATTTAGCGCAGTCATGTACGCTATTTCTGGCGCTGCAATTGGATGGGCTCTTAACCGGTTTAAATAAANCACACTAAATTGATTAAAAAGCCCTCGCATTGTTGAGGGCTTTTTTAATTTTTATAATAAAGAATAAGTCAATTATCTAAATGAGNAGCGGATATAAAAAACCGAACTTAAAAAGCCTGCATTTTGATGATGAAGTGTACAAAATTCCCTCTCTACAAGGAAAAACTATTGCAATTACTGGAACTACAACCGGTATTGGATTTGTAGCNGCGAGAACTGTAGCTAAAAAGGGAGCGAGAACTCTACTNCTNAATAGAAAATCTGAACGCTCAAAATTTTCTTATGATCAATTAAAAAAAGAAAATCCAGGCGCGGACTTTGTAAATATTGAATGCGATCTTCAAAGCTTTGATTCTGTTAGAAAAGCCGCATTAAGAGTAATTGATTTATGTCAAGATGGACTTGATTCTTTATGCAATAATGCAGGCATCATGGCCCTAAAAGATAAAGCCACGGTTGATGGATTTGATATTCAAATGCAAACCAATCATTTATCTCATTTTTTACTCACTAAGGAGCTTCTCCCGCTATTAAAAATCGCTGCTGAATTACGAGAGGATGCGCGAGTAGTGAATCATTCCAGTATCGCACGATATGGAGATAAAAAATTGAAGGCCAAATATTTTGACAAGCGTGGAGGCGATTTGGGGGGTGATGGTTCCAATATGATACTTGCAAGCCTAACAAGAAAAGGACGATGGGCCCGCTATAGTCAAACCAAACTTGCCAACGCTACATTTACAGCCTGCTTGCATGAGAAATTTCAAAAAGCTGGCTTGCGCAATCTTAAAGCTTTAGTTGCTCATCCAGGAGTAGCGATGTCTGATTTACAGACAACTACTGTAAATGATGGAGGAATGAGCGCATGGCTGGCTAGGCAAATGATGAAAAACGGCCAAACGATGGAAGATGGTGCTCTTGGAATTATAAAATGCATGACGGATAGTGACGCTCAATCGGGAAAATTTTATGGGCCCGGCAAAGGAATGATGGCATCAAAGGGTAAAGTCATCAATTTTGATCTAGAAAAATTCTACGATAATAGATTAGCTAAAGATCTTTTATGGAAAAAAAGCTGTGAGGCGATCGGGCAGGAATTTGTTGTTTAGGAGTTTGGAAATTTTTCGTCTAAACTAAAAATTGAAAACATTCGTAAATTTTCTATACAGAATTAAGGTCATTATGAAAAAATCACTTTTACTTTCNTTTATATCTCTAGCTTTTTTTATCTCATGCGATGAGGAGGTTTCCANTCGTGAAGAGGTTATTGGTGTATGGTATATGCCACAAACTCTNAATCGCGTTACCGCTGGTANNTCTGCTGATAGATTAGGAGCATACAGCCTCAATGCTTGGAACTATTCATTGATGGTGACCACAAATATCGATCAGGAATTTATTGATCAAATGTCCAAAGGTGTTGGCGCGATTAACGTGTCAGGGTATATCGCTGGAGAAATGACCTATATGCAAGGTTGGTCT
>PBPW01000003.1 GCA_002725545.1 Fidelibacterota bacterium
TTTCGGTTAAATTTGATAAGGGATTTTTTTCTGACACGTATATTTTGCATCAAGTATTTGAAGGTAGAGAAATAGATAAAAAGTACCCCATGCTAGCCACTGCGCTTATTGAGGCAAGCAGTAAATCCGATGAGGCGATGGTACAAACAGAAGTTATTATGTACTGCTTATCTAAAGCGATGGAAGATATTGGCCAGTCATTTCGAATAGATCAGCTATTAATTGAAAGAATGTTAAATCATTTCAATGGTGTTTTTTATAAGGCCGAAGAGGAAGATAGGTTGTTAGAAATTTTTAAATCAGAGAATTTAGAATCGGTAGAAATGATCAGGGTACCAGAGGCATTAATTAGAACAAACTTTAAACCTTTTGAAAACCTCCTTCCTCTGAATTACGTTGATGCATGTATCGATGCAATGCTGCCTTATATAAAAGAGGCAAATGTTACTATTCAACTGAACGATGATACATTTAAATTTGCCAGTACCCTACCGGGATCTATTTTTCAATCGAATGCTGATTCAGTGTCAAATGATACACTGTGGTGGGCGTTTGACTTAAAAGATTTTATGAATGATTCATATACGATTGAAGCTGCTTCAATCGTATATTATCCTCAAAGAATTCAAAAGGCCATTGTGCTTGGCACTTTGATTATACTAATTGTTTTATTTATAATTGCTAAAAGAAAGGCGATATTGTGAAAAATATAATTACCTGTATTTTGTCTTTGGTTGCGATCCTACATGCTAAGCCAAAATTCTCAGATCAACAAATTGCGGCGATGACGCCTCAATACTTTAAACGCAATCATAGTGCACCTAANCTTACTGGATTAAAAATTTATACTGATAACGGTCAAAGGATTTATCAGGTTGAAATTCAAGTAACCAGAAATAGATCAAATGATGATCTTAGTTTTGCCGTTTCAGCATTAGCTAATATGGGCCAATACGCAAAAAAACCATTCAAAAAATACGTTGTGATAATGCATTCGGATATGCGNGGGAAAAATTCCGATATCTGTGAAGCTAATTCACGCTGCACTGCTGATTATATGATACGAAAACAAGTAACCTATGATCACTGGTATAAAAAGTGCATAACCTTTACTTCTGGATGAGGAAAAAATCATTAAGTATTTATTTTTATTTTTAATTACACCTTTAATATACTGTCAAGAATTAGGGTCTAGTAAATTTGATAGCACAAGATTCATAGCTAATCAAAAAGTATTTCACCACCCTGCAAAAGTTCTGTTTAATTCGCGNTCATTTAATCTTGAGGTATTTACAGAATTTGAAAAAAAATNGATCAAACAAGTTAGTTTATTTTATCGTACAGACTCTCAGCCANGATATAGAGAAATTTCATTCCCACCAAAAAGCAAACGCTACTCACATACATACAATCCAAAAAAAAATCCTGCTAATTATATCACTTATTTTTTTACAGTAGAGCTNGTGGATGGAAAAGTATTTGCAACCCCAATTGATGATTCAGGAATTTTAAATCCAATTACGATGAATCTTGTAGATCCTTTCNAATATTATAAACAAAGGGCTGAAGGGAAAAATTAGCTCAATGGATATAGAGACTAAAATTCAGGATCTCAGAAAAAAATTAAATGATCATAATTACCATTATTATGTNCTAAATGATCCAATTATTTCAGATTCAGAATANGATGANCTACTAAGGTTGCTTCAAGATATTGAACAAAAAAATCCAAACCTTGTAACTGATGATTCTCCTACCCAGCGGGTAGGCGCTCCTCCGCTTGATTCTTTTGAATCTGTTGAACATAGAGTCCCAATGCTTTCGCTTGAAAATGCAATGGATTCTGATGAATTAATTAGTTATTACAATAGAACAAAAAAAGGATTGGACATAGATGCAGATATCGATTTTATAGCTGAACCTAAACTAGACGGCATTGGGGTGGAGCTTATTTATGAAGAAGGTCATTTAAAATATGGACTTACCCGGGGTGATGGCCTAAAGGGTGAAAATATTACTCAAAACTTAAAGACAATCAATGCTATACCGCTTTCTTTAAGAACCAACTTGAGACCTGCCCCATATTTACTTGAGGTGAGGGGTGAAGTATTTATGGATAAAGATAGGTTTAGAGAATTAAATAATTATCGCAGTAAAAATGATTTATCAATATTTGCAAATCCTAGAAATGCGGCGGCTGGCAGCCTGCGACAGCTCGATTCTTCAATTACTGCCAGTCGACCTTTATCAATTTATTGTTATGAGCCTGGTGAAATAATTGGGGAAAGCTTTCAGACNCATAAATCATTTTTAGATGCTTTAACTGAATGGGGATTCCCAGTAAATAATGAAATATCCGTTACAAATAGTATTGATGAAATAGTTAATTATCATCAAACACTTGAAGCAAAAAGAAACAATTTGCCGTATGAAATAGATGGAACTGTATTTAAGGTAAATAAAATTGAGTATCGTAATAGTTTGGGGTTAAGAAGTAGATCACCTAGGTGGGCGATTGCAGGAAAATTTAAAGCTGAACAAGTCACCAGTGTAGTTTTAGATATTATAGCATCAATAGGAAGAACTGGTGCGGTAACCCCTGTGGCAAGATTAGATCCTGTAAATGTTGGGGGTGTAATTGTCACAAATGCCACGCTACATAATCAAGATGAAATTGATAAAAAAGACGTAAGAATTGGAGATACNGTCTTGGTACANCGNGCGGGTGATGTTATTCCAGAAGTCGTTAAGATTATAGAAACCAAAAGGCCAGNGAAAACTGAAAAATACAAACTACCCNGTTCTTGTCCGGAATGCGATAAAGAAATAGTTAGNCCAAAAGGAGAATCTGTAGCCCGATGCCATAATTTATCATGCCCAGCACAAATAAAAGGTCGTATCCAACATTTCATTTCAAAAGGCGGTTTAGATATTGATGGATTTGGTGAGAAATTAGTGAACCAACTAGTTGATAAAANCCTTGTTCGAACNTTTGATGATATTTATAAACTTAATTTTGATGANCTTGTCGATCTCGATCGTATGGCAGAAAAATCTGCTGAAAACATTATTGCTTCAATTGAGCATTCAAAAAAAACTACATTTTCTAGATTTGTTTATGCGCTTGGAATAAGAAATGTTGGTGCGCATTTATCTAAAGTACTTGAATCAAAATTTTCATCAGATCTATCAAAATTCAAACAGGCGACAATTGAAGATTTGGAGCAAATTAATGAAGTAGGTCCAATTGTAGCGGAGGCTATTGTACAATTTTGGTCTGATGAATCTAACATAAAGATTGTTGAAGAATGTCTGTCTCATGGTATTGAATTTTCACAAAGATCCAAACAAATAAGCCAGAAGNTTGAAGGGCTAAGTTTCGTTTTTACTGGAACTTTAAAGACANTGACTAGAGGCAATGCAAAAAAAATTGTTGAATCAAATGGCGGCAGGGTAAATAGCTCGGTAAGTAAAAATACTGACTATGTTGTGGCTGGAGAGTCTGCTGGGTCAAAATTAGAAAAGGCTAAAAGNGTTGGCGTTAAAATAATTTCTGAAAATGAATTTTTAAAGATAGCATAAAATGAAAAAAATAAAATTGGTTCAAATAAGAAAGGGAAGCCTATGAATCATACACCTATGAAAATTGATCATGTTTTAAATGATGTTGTGATGCTAGTCTTAGATGGGCATGATATTNTAAGTGAGCTGGGTATAGATAAAAATAAAATATATGTTAAAGTTNTTGGTTATGATGAATATGGTATGTGGATTCATCATCCATCATTTAAAGCTCCTATAATTAAAGATAAAAATTCGGTTAAAGAAAAAAACCTTGAGGCATCCATATTGATTCCATGGGGTTTTATTTCTTCAGTAGTGCACTTTCCTGGAGCAGAAGGTTTTGATTTCCCCAATCCATTTGATTCTGAAATAGGCTTTGAGATAAAAACATAATGCCTGCNATCAAAATAACAAATCTGAAGAANAGCTATGGGGGAATCGATGCTTTAAAAGGAATAAACATGACGATTGATAAGGGTCAATTTTTTGGCCTTCTAGGTCCAAATGGTGCCGGCAAAACAACTACTATCAATATTTTAACTGGGCTTGTTAGAAAAGATATGGGTGAAACAATGATTTTCAATCGCGATACGGTTANCGATTATCGCTTCACTAGAAAACAAGTGGGTATTTCATCTCAAGAATTTACCCAGGATTGGTTTTTCCCNCTTGATAAGCTTTTATTATTTCAAGCTGGNTATTATGGTATTAATAAAAAAGATGCAACCCCTAGNGTTGAGAGNCTTCTTGATCGCCTNGGNCTAAAAAATAAGCGCAATGCTCGAATTAGAGAACTTTCTGGNGGAATGAAAAGAAGATTTGAAATAGCAAAAGCTCTGGTGCATGATCCACAAATATTGATTTTAGATGAACCAACTGCGGGTGTTGATGTAGAGCTGAGACATGAACTATGGAAATATTTTGGCGATCTTCACAATGAAGGGAAAACCATCCTACTGACTACTCATTATATAGAAGAGGCTGAATTATTATGCGATAAAGTTGCAATAATCGATTCAGGTAAAGTGATTACTGAAGGATCGCCAAAAGAACTTATCGGTAAAGATTCTAATTCTGGAATCACTGTATACCTTTCTGAACCTTTTGAAGACTCTGATAATACATTAAATGACTTTACCTATAATCAAGAAGATCAAAGACTTCATTTCATAACCGGAGACCCTGAAAATGATTTACCTAACATTATAAAATTACTTAGNAATTCGGGCGCGCATATTCAACGTATTGAAACAAATAAAGCCTCGCTTGAGGATGTTTTTTTAAACCTAACAGGTAAGGGAATTAACCAGTGAATTGGATTGGATTTAGAACATTAACATTTAGAGAGGTGGGTAGGTTTTTTGCAGTTTGGCGACAAACCATAGTACCAGGATTAATTTCATCAATTTTGTATATACTAATTTTTGGATTTACACTAGAAAAGCGTATTGATAATATTAATGGCATTCCTTATACCTTATTTATTTTGCCTGGATTAATAATGATGAATGCACTAACAAATGCTACATCAAATTCCTCATCTTCAATGCTGCAGATGAAATTGCTAGGTCAATTACCTGATATTTTACAAGCACCTCTTTCCAGCTTTGAAATTTCAATGGCGTATATTATTGGAGGCACGGTTAGAGGTACAATAAATGGGATTTTAATTTT
>PBPW01000105.1 GCA_002725545.1 Fidelibacterota bacterium
ATAAGAATGGATCTATTTAAAAAAGGTGGAGGCAAAACTGAAAGTGATCGCCTAGGTGTTCCTTTATTGGGACAAATTCCAATATCTCAGGATATTATGGAAACTACAGACTCTGGTAGCCCAATCGTTGATACTCATCCCGATTCTCACATTGGTGTCATATACAAGGATATTGCTAAAAAAATAATCGACCTATTAAATGTTTAATTATTTTACGCACTCTATAGTGCTAATTTTTTTAGGCTATGCTTCGGTCTACCCCCTATTTTTTTGGATAACGCCTTTACAAAAAATAGATCAGGGTTTTTACAGATTCAATTTAGGCAAATGCTGCATTATTGGTTCGCTTGGTACATTAGCTTATTATTTTATTGTTACTGATTATTTTTCAGAAATCATTCTCTTGGTATGGCTTTTTCTGTTAGGATCAATAACAGCCTTTTATTGGAACAGAAAAATAATTCATAATAGCATAATTACTTTGGTTTCATTATTGGGAATAATTGCATTATTGAACATACTATCACATTTTATCGATGACCTTTATATTCAGTCTTCATTTACTGTAATTATTGGATCACTAATTACAGCCGGAGTGTTTTTTTCAATGATTTTAGGACATTGGTATTTAAATGTTATTGCTTTGCCAATCTCTTTATTAAAAAAATCTACAATAGCACTTTCAGCTGCTCTAGTTATAAGAATTATTTGGGATGTTTTTTTTATGACATCCAACCTATACGTTGATTCATATGGAATAACAAAAAACAGCTGGTCATTCCTTTTTGATTTTGATGGAATATTGCTTTTAGTAGCATTATTCATGGGAAATATTTTTCCAGTTTTGATTAATTATTTTGTATGGAGNACACTTAAGATTCAGGCAACNCAAAGCGCNACAGGTTTNTTATATGTATCGATTATTTCNATTTTGTTTGGGGATATAATATTTAAATTTTATTTATTACAATACAGACTNCCCCTTTGAAAAAAATTGATAAAAANTATTTTATAAAAGAAAAAGAACCCCTTTGCCCTGANTGTGGNTGTAAGCANCTGTATAAGAAAAAAGATTTTAATCAGNCNNTTGGNTGTNTTATTATTTTGATTGGAGCATTATTTGTCCCATTCACNTATGGNCTTAGTNTNGNTGTCTTATTTTTAATTGATNTATATTTNTATAATAAAGTANAAGACTCAATTNAATGCTATAAATGTAAATCAGAATTTAAAAATGTGTCTATTCCTGATAATTTTACTCAATTCGATCATCATACTGCTGAAATNTACGAAAATGATAAATNGGATTAATTATTCATTAGCANNCTAATAAGAACTAATTTTAGAAATATTTTTACAAANAATTATTTNACTTACCATGTATAAAAAGNTAAGAGATAAAGTTAAAAATAACGGCAATCTTCCNAAGCATATTGCAATTATTATGGATGGCAATGGGCGTTGGGCAAAATTAAAGAACCTNCCTAGAGCAGCTGGCCATCNTGAGGGAATAAATTCAGTAAGAGAGATTGTNAGAGTATGCGGTGAGATTGGTGTTTCTTATCTTACCCTNTATACTTTCTCTAGTGAAAATTGGTCAAGGCCAAAAACAGAAGTCTCTGCAATCATGAAATTGCTCTTTTCAACAATAAAGAAAGAAATTGAAAATCTGCATAAAAANAATGTTAAGCTCTCAACAATTGGTAACCTTGAAGATTTACCTGCTGATACAAAAAAACACATATTAGAAGGTATTGCAAAAACANAAAACAACACTGGTCTCAACTTAATTTTAGCTTTAAGCTATGGNAGTAGGCAGGAACTCATAAGGGCTATTAAGCGTATAGGTAAAAAAATAGAACTATCAGATTTAAAATCTGATGATATTAGTGAAGAATTATTTGTAGAGGAGCTTTATTCTTCAGGCATTCCAGATCCAGATCTATTAATTCGGACTGGCGGCGAATATCGACTAAGTAATTTTTTGCTTTGGCAGGCTGCTTATTCAGAGTTACTTATTTCCGAGAAATTTTGGCCTGATTTTAGAGAAAAAGAATTATTAAATGGAATTTATGATTATCAAAATAGACAAAGAAGATTTGGTCAAACAGGTGAACAAATAAGCGCATGAAAAAACTAAGCATTATTATTATATCATCATTTATTTTTGCCCAAGCTCCNCCNTCNTTCAAATTAAATAATATTGATATCAAAGGGAATAGCTCTACGAGCAACAATATGGTTTTATATACAGCTGGATTGCAAAAAGGTCAAAATGTTACTGCTGAAGATTTTCGCCGGGCAGTTAANCGACTATGGGATCTAGGAGTGTTTGGTGATGTACAGATTGAATTTAACGAANAANCATCNGATGGAATTTCAATTACAATTATTGTCAANGAGTCCCCCGTTTTAGCAAAAATAGAGCTNGAAGGAAANAAAAAAATACGAGATAAAAAAATCAAAGAAGTTCTTTCGTATCGCGTTGGAATGAGAATTAAGCCGAATTTTATAAATAGTTCAATAAATAAGATTATAAAGCTTTATAAAGAGGATGGGTACTTTCTTGTAAAAGTAGATGCATCAATAGAGCCAATCGACAAGAAAAACTCTCAAAGAAATAATATTACTTTTACTATTAATGAAGGTAAAAAAATGAAAATAAAAGATATTATTATTTCTGGAACGGGTCAAAATAACTTTGGTTGGCTTGCAACAAAATCCTGGTTACCAATTCCAAAAATAATTAGAAATAAATTATCTCTTTATACACTTAGACGNCAGTTGAAAGATACTAAAATACGTACATGGTGGAGATTTTGGGCATCATCATTTGATAAAAAGAAATTTGATGACGATCTTGTGGCTCTAAATAGTTTTTATAAAGATGAAGGGCACAGAGATTTCACTGTTCTNTCTGATAGCGTATTTTATAATAAAAAAAAGCGAGGACTAGTTGTACAAATCAGTGTAAATGAAGGCGTTCAATATAAGTTTAGAAATTTCTCATGGGAGGGTAATTCCCTTTATGAAGAGCAAATATTACAGACCACATTAAATTTGAAAAAAGGCGATATTTTTAATCAATCGGGATTTGATAAAGCTGTTTTTCAAGATGTACAAAGCTTGTATATGGATAGAGGATATCTATATAGCAATATAGAACCTTTCTTTACCCCTGCAGATAATGATTCAATTGATGTTCATTTTTCTGTTACAGAAAACAATAAAGTATATGTTCGTAATATTAATATTTATGGAAATTCTAAAACTCGAGAAAATGTCATCCGAAGAGAACTCGATGTTTTTCCTGGNGACTTGTTCAGAAGAACATTACTACAAACAAGTATGNGAAAATTACATGTTCTGAATTATTTTGACCCTACATCATTAGCTCCAAATGTTGTTCCTGTNGATGAAGATGAAATCGATTTAGATATAACCCTTCAAGAAAAATCATCTGATCGNGCCAGCGCAAACATTGGTGTTTCTGGCATGTATGGCATGACAGGTGGCGGAAATCTTGCATTTAATAATTTTAGAGGCAAAGGGCAAATATTGTCATTTGGGTTTAATGTTGGAACACAAGTATCGATGGGTAATTATTATGGGAGACCAGGTAAATACGAAAGTTTNCAAGTTAGGTTTGTAGATCCAATGTTTCGCGATACCCCCAACAGAATAGGATTTTCTCTATTTTATACATTTAGGGGTGCAGGAAATTCATATTATTTTTATCCATTTAATCAGCTTTCAAGAGGTGGATCTATTCAATGGGGTAGAAGATTAAAATGGCCAGATGACTATTTTAGAGCCTTTTGGGACTTAAGGGTTAGGCAAGCTGAATACTATAGCGAAGATGAAGAATTATTACGTGAATATGTTGGTGATTTTCGTAAATCTACTGGCATTAGNCTAACACAAAACATCAGTAGGGATAGCAGAGATCGTGCTGAATTTCCCACAGAGGGATCAAGCGCAATACTTACTTCAACATTCTCAGGTGGCGTATTTAAAGGAGATGAACATTATCATAAACATGTTTTGAATTTAGATTGGTATACACCTACATTCTGGAAATTTGTTCTAACAAGTTCTTTAAAAATAGGNACCATAAAGATGCTTAGGGTAAACAACAAAGGATATACCTATATTCCGCCTTATGAAAGATTCATAATGGGTGGAAATGGTATACCTTATGGAACCATGCTCCGCGGCTATCCTGATAATTCTATTGGACCTCTAACAACTACAGGTCGTGGAGTTGGAGGAAATACAATGGTTAAGTATACCACGGAGTTTAGATTTCCGTTTTCAGAAAATCCTGTAGTTTATGCAATGCTATTTGCTGAAGCAGGAAACGTATGGCATGATACCCGTTTGATGAGCACGTTGAGATATGAGCGATCAAACCCTTTGGAGCTAAAAAGGTCTGCTGGAGCTGGTATACGATTTTTTATGCCTATGATTGGGAAACTTGGGTTTGATGTTGGTTATGGATTTGATGATATTACTGGAAATGGTGAGCCCCAGGGTTGGGAGTACACAATAATTTTTGGAAATTAATTATTAATTTTAAGGAGGTAAATGTGGTTCCTAAAAAAATCACAACTGTCATTTTTGCTNTGCAAATATTCATATCGGTATTATTTGCTCAAAATAAAATAGGATTTGTACAGTCAGATAGAATTCGCTCGGAATATGAGGAATTCAANGATGCTGAGGCACAGCTTCAGATGGAATACAGACAGGTNAANATGAGATATAATTCGATGATTGTTGAGCTTGATAGTATTAAACAAGCCTTTGAGACACAGAGGTTGATGAGTAGCCCTGAATGGAGAAAAGAAAAAGAGGCTGAAATTTCTTCAAGAGAAGCAACAATACAAAAATTTCAGGTTACTATGGTTGGGCCTGAGGGAGAGCTATATAGAAGGCAAGCCCAATTAGAGTTCGATATTTTATCTAAAGTTAAGCGAGCAGTGGATAAAATTGCCGCTGCAAAAAAGATAGATTTCATAATTGATGGATCGACCTCACTTTTGTATGGAAACCCAACCCATGATTTAACCGATGATGTTTTGCTTGAGTTAAGAAAATATAGCGTATCTGACAAAAAGAAAACTGATACGAAAAATTAACTTTAAATGNCCTCTTTAAAAGAGCTAGGGCAACTGATCGGTGGGAAAGTTGTTGGAGACCCTAAATTATCAATTAGCGGAGTATCTGCTTTAGATGCTGGTAAAAAAGGAACTATTTCTTATCTTTATAATACGAAATTCAAAAAGTTTCTTGANACTACCAACGCTTCAGCCGTTATTGTTTCTGATGAATCTTTAATTAACAACAAAAGCGGATTAGTTGTTGANGATCCTAGATTAGCATTTGTTAAGATATTAGAATTCTATTCTGATGATAGTGATTCCTTCACCGGCATTCATGAGTCTGCATTNATTTCAAAATCATCAAAGATTGGATCTANCACAAATATTGGNCCAAATGTAATCATTAGAGACAATGTAATCATTGGAGATAATGTAATCATTGGCCCAAATAATGTAATTGATAGCAATGTTGAAATTGGTAACAACTCAAAACTTTATAGTAACGTGCATTTATATTCTAATTCAATTATAGGAAATAATTGTATTGTACACTCAGGGGTTGTCATTGGAGCAGATGGATATGGATTTATGACAATAAATGATAACCATATAAAGATACCCCAGCTTGGAAAGGTAGTTATTGGCAATGATGTAGAAATTGGTGCAAATTCCACGATTGATCGAGGCACTATTGGCGATACTGAAATAGGAGATATGTGCAAATTTGACAATGGAGTTCAAGTAGGCCATAATGTTTCAATTGGAAAAGGTTGTTTGATGACAGCGCATGTAACTATTGCGGGTAGTGTTAAAATAGGAGAGTTTTGTGCATTTGGAGGGCAGGCAGGAGCTATAGATAATGTTACGATTGGAGATAGAGCAGTATTTGCTTGCTATACTGCGGTAACAAAAGATCTACCGGGTGGTAAAATGTATTCTGGTGCCCCCGCTAGAGAAATAAAAGAAAAAAATAAAAGAGATGCGCTTTACTTTGAATTTAAAAGATTAAAAAAAAGATTAGATACAATAGAAGAAAAAATTAAAAACTAATTATGAGTTTTATAAAAAATCAAAGAACAATTGCCAAAGAAACCTCTTGTGTTGGTACTGGCCTGCATACGGGTGTTGAGTCAAAAATTACATTTAAACCTGCACCGGAAGATTTTGGAATTAGGTTTAAAAGAATGGATGTAGATGGATGTCCAGAAATCAAAGCAGACATTGACCATGTTGTTGATATATCTAGAGGAACAACAATCGAAGAAAATGGGGTAAGGATACATACGGTAGAACATGCTCTTGCTGCGTGTGTGGGAATAGGTTTAGATAATGTGTTAATTGAGTTGAGCGAGAAAGAACCTCCCGTAATGGATGGTAGCGCAATTGATTTTGTAGAAGCGCTTTTGAAGGCAGGGGTAGTTAAGCAGAATGCTCCTAAAAATTATTTACATATTGATGAAGCCGTGGGCTATACCGATGCAGCAAGAGGGGTTGATATTCATATAATGCCCTCAGATCAGTTCCGCGTGACCTTTATGTTAGACTATGA
>PBPW01000027.1 GCA_002725545.1 Fidelibacterota bacterium
CCGCTGCTTCGCCAGTATCTTGCCGGTAGAGTTGGACTGGTACCAGCGCCACATTCTGACAAAGGCCATACCATCTCTGAGGTCAAATACGCCATCCGGGACCGGTCTAAAGTAAGGGGCCGTACCGGTGACAGGGCCGAGCTCTTTGGTGAGGTCATTTGCTTCCCAACCTGTGGTAAAGCTCAATAGGTCGCTTGCGCCAAACGTATCATCCCCATTAAAATCTGCAAGATAGCCTACAGTGTATATGTATTGCGGCGCACTGACGTTTCCAGCTTTATCGGTTATTGATAGATCGATCGTTATCTGATCGGCGCTGGTAAATGGCGGCGTAAAGGAAATACTAACTGTATTTCCATCCACTTGATCTGTCGGTGCGATATTGGCCATATCCCCTTGGGCTGATGTAATATTAACTTGATACGATTCAATTTCTTCTGTGAAGGTATAATCAATCGATAGCGCATCAAATATACCCAAAGGCGTTCCTTCTGCTATAGAGGTAGATAAAATACTAGGTACTTCGGTATCGATCTTAAATCCATCAGAGGAAACGGTTTCAGAAACATTACCCAGCTGATCATAAGCGCGGACACTGAAATAGTAATCTACATTGGTTTGCAGTTCCATTCCGGTAAATGTATGGGAGGAATCATTGCCAGAATCCACCCAATCTTTCACATCGTTATTTCCTGCGCTGGTTCCGAGCGCCACATCATAACTTCCAATGCCATTGAGATCGGAAAAACCTGTCCAGTTAACATCGACGTCAGCGCTATCATTGATCCAGTCCAGATCCTCAGCGCTACCATCTGCCACCGTACCTACCGTTGGCGGGTCAAGATCAATAGTAATCTCAGGAGCATTGACTGCTATTTCGTTTCCAACCGAATCAATTCCAAAGATGGTTCCATAATATATAGTATTGTTTTTCAAGGAGAGTCCTGTAACGGTCACGGTTTCCCCTGTGCCCGCAGGTTGACGCGCAGCAACGTCGCTACCGCCTTCACTTCTTCCGATCATCACATCGTATTTATGCATTCCGCTATGCGCATCAGCAAATCCGCTCCAGTTAAATATCATTTGATTGGTATCAGCTTGGAAAGCGTTATTAATGGTTACGCTGCCTGCGGTTGGATTGATAAAGTCCATTCTAAATCCATCGGTAGATAGGATTTCCGATACATATCCAACCCGATCCGTCACGCGGGCATTTGCATAATAAACAGTCTCTTCCACTAGATCCTCAACATCAAAAGTACCCACGCTATCCTGACCTAATCGCCAGTTCATCACATCCCTATCTCCAGGCGAGGTGCCCAGTGAATATTCATAAGTACCGATTCCAGAGTTGTCGGTCACATTAACAATGATCCTACCGGTGCTAGAGGCCCCATACCAGTCAATATCGCTATCTACTCCATCGGACATGCTATCGATAACAGGTGCCTGAGTATCGATGAATATACCATCCGTAGTCAAGGTGCCCAGCACATCACCATTCGCATTTTTAATTTGGACACTGATATAATAGGTCACGCTATTTGACAGGCTTAAACCGGTGATCGTCACCTGGGTATTGTATCCATTGCTGGTCCAGTTAACAATATTGTTTGTTCTTCCGCTATCTCCAACCGCATAATCATAGGTGTAGGTATTGGTTGAATCATCTAAATAGGGATTCCAGCGCGCAGAGAGCGTGGTTGTGATATTGCTGTAGTCGGCTTCATTGTTAATGGAAAGACCATCGGTTATTCCTGTCGCCGCAAGCGTTTTTCCTGAGAATTCGCTTTCGTACGCTCCAATATCCAACTTCGAACCAAATGGGATCGGGCGCTGCGTTCCCCTGAGATCTATCAATGGTGCGGTAAATGTTTCGTTGGCTACCGTGGTAAAGCTAGATGTTGCAGCGCTTAATAAAAGCGAGTTATCGCTGAGATCAAATTTGCCCTTATCAAAGTCAACAAACCCGGCGTCTCCTGCGAGGTTTCCGGCGTTCGAGGCAAAGGTCAATAGGTTTTCACAGTTATTACAGTAGCTATAATTAAGATTGAAATTACTGGTCGGTATCGCCGCATCTAACTTGCCCATCACGATCGAATTGATCAGGAGCGGTTTGACCAATCCATTGGTGTACATGCTGTATAAACTTTCATCCGTGGTCAATGTATCGATCATATTGATATTGATCGCATTGAACTGTTCATTGGATCCGATTAATTGATCGGATTTTCCAATATAGACATTGGTACCTTGCACGCCATCGGTAAGCAGGTTACCGGAAATAAATGCATTTTCGATGTTTAGCTCTGAGGCCCATTCCACCGATAATCCTCCGCCTTTTGCGCTAGCTGAATTATTTTGAATATAGGCACGGGAAACGTTAACCTTAGATGAATAGAGATAGACTCCTCCGCCTACACCTTCCGAAGAGGCGTTGTCTGAGATTGTTACTCGATTCATCTGCTGTATGACAGACGAACCCGGTAAACCTTCGAAAGAGACACCGCCGCCATTTAAAGTTGATGAATTATTAAGAACAGAAATTCCTAGCAGTTCTGGATTCGATCCGTTGAAGATGCGTATTCCACCACCGATACCTGTAACCGTATTGGTAGACACCTCGACATCGGTAATGCGTGAATCGCAGGCATCGCAGCTGATACCACCGCCACCTACATTTGCGGTATTGCCGTAGATCTTCAAGTTCTTTAACCTTGGACTGGAGTTGGCAATACGTATTCCACCACCACCATAGATAGTGGTATATCCATTGGTTAATGATAACCCTGTTAGTACCGCGGTAGAATCCTCACCGGATATGAATGTTACCGCGCTGCTTGATGCATCGGCGTCAATGATCGTTGAATCGATATAAGCGGTATCCCCCGTGGTAAGGAATAAAGAACCAACAACGATCTTTTTTCCTGTAAAGTTGATCCCGCCCTGATAGGTACCAGGATAGATAAGCACGGTATCGATATCTTGAGTAGCATTGATCGCGCTTTGGATATCGGAATAATTACCCGTAGCATCGCTCTTGACCGTATAGACAGCACCTTTAATTGGCGCAGCGTTCGCTTCCAGCGTTTTAGGGCTAATATTTTTTGAGGTATCCACAGCTGCTACCTTGAAATAGTAGGTTGTACCGTTTACTAAAGGCGTGATCAATCTGCTTGACTGCTCAGCGTTGTCCGTTGAATCCATGACCGTTTGTGGATTGGTGGTTGTTCCATAATAGATATAGTACTTTTCAATATCCTCATCGGGGCTCAGGTTCCAGCCAAGGGTAACTTTTCTATCTCCAGGGATTGCCACAAGACCGGTAGGCCTTACCGGTAGCTGTTTGTCATTTAAATTTCTACTATTATTGGTTTGAGAGAAGAAGTCGGACTCATTTCCTGCTCTATCGTATACCGAACCAGGAGACGGTCTAACGGTTAGAATCTCTCTTCCGCTTTGAATACCTTCGGTTTTGATCCCTAATGCAAAAGTACTATCATTTATCTTAACAATACCATCAGGGAAGGGCAGGGGAAGACTGGCCGTACCACCTGTAATGGAAAGCAAATAGTCCGCAAATGTTAATTCACCCGAACCGAGCTGGGTGCTATATACAGGCTCACTCATATAGACCGTTACATTGGCATTGCTAGGCACAATCTCTATTGATTTGATCACCGGCAATGCCTTATCGATCAGATTAACCTTGCTTCGAGCTTGCGCGGTATTTGCCACATTATTTGCGGCATCGTAAATAGAATTTTCAACCGGGGATAGGGTAAGGACCTCATATCCATCCGGAACCCCCTCTAATGAAAGACCAAGCTTATAGGTGTTACTACTATCGATGTAGGTCAGGGAGGAGGGAGTTGTGCTTTTCAGCACCGCAACGCCACCCGCCATGCTAATAACAAAGTCTTCTTTTTCCAATGATCCGCTTCCGCCGGTTGCATTGTAAACCGGGTTGCTAAAGGCTACATTTACTGAGCTATTATCATCTTCAACCACTAGCGATGCAAAGGTTGGCGCTGTTTGGTCAATTAATAGGGTATTGTCAACCGCTTGCAATGGACTGGATACATTGCCCAATGAATCATAGATCGCATTGTACTGCACCTGTACCGTTACCTTTTCAAATCCGTTGACCTTTCCAGAAAGGCCAAGGCCGAGGGTGTAGACGGCACCGTTTTTACTAAAACTGGTTGGTTTTGGGTTTGTGAGTATGGCGTTTCCACCCTCCAGGGATAGGGTTACATCAGAGGTATCCAATAGCCCTGAACCATCGCTTTTTGTAAACGCTTCTTCATCGAATTCCACAACCAATGCGCTGTTATCGCTATTGGGTGCGATCGAAAGCACGATAGGTCCTGCAAGGTCTTTTAACTTTGCGGTATTGGTGGATTGGGTGGACAGCGCAACATTACCAGCGTTATCATAAATTGAACTTTCATTGGGAATGACCGAAAGCACCTCTTTACCCGTACCCGTTCCTTGGATATCAAGGCCAATGGTAAACGCTTTACCGTTCTTTGAGATCGAGGTAGGCGTAGCGGTTTTCAAAATTGCTCTTCCGCTAGCAACTTGCAGTTTAAAGTCCGCCACTTCCAGATCACCGTTTCCATTGCTTTGCTTAAAGACGATTTCTGAAAAGGTAACGGTTGCGGTGCTATTATCATTGGCAACGACAACACTAGAAATGGTCGGCGCTAATTTATCGATCAATGTTTTGCTGTTGGTGCTTTGCGAGGTAGTTGCTACATTACCAGCTAAGTCATAAATGGCATCCGCAGCGGGAGAGATTGTCAGCGTTTCTGCTCCTGTAGGCGTACCGTTAATTCCAATACCTAGCGTATACACGTTTCCAGCTTTACTAATTGTAGTAGGGTTGGCTTGAGAAAGGGTTGCGCCTTGCCCTGATAATGCAAAAACAAAATCCAAGGAATCAAGGCTGCCTGAGCCATCATTTTTACTAAAAACGGGCTCTGAAAAAGTAATCGCCACGGTTCCATTATTGTTCGCTAGGTCAATACTGCTAAATATCGGTTTCGCTTTGTCATTCAAATTAGCGGTGTTTCCAGTTTGATCGGTTACGCTAACATTACCTACCGCATCATAAATTGAAGTAGCTACCGGGGTAACCGCAACCACTTCGGCGCCATCTGCGGTTCCGCTTAGATTAATACCCAGTGTATACACATTACCATTAATTGAAATCGAGGTGGGGGTCGGATTTACCAGCGTGGCGCTTCCACCATTCAACGTGAATGCAAAATCACTTTTCTCTAAAGCCCCTTGACCGTTATTCGCTTTATAGACCGCTTCGGACATGGTCACGATCACGGTAGCGTTATTTGCTGCAACGCTAACGCTTTTTACCGTTGCGGGTGCTTTGTCTTTCAGTTTTGCGGTATTATTGGCCTGGGTAGTGCTGGAGATATTATCGAGCGCATCGTAGATCGAATTGGCCGCTGGATTGACAACCAATGTTTCATTTCCATCCGGTGTACCGGTAATATTGAGACCCAATGTGTATACATTGCCATTCTTAGAAATACTGGTAGGGGTAGCGCTACCAAGCTTAGCGGTACTGTTCGTGTCCGGAATTGAAAGCACCCAATCTGCTACGGTCAATGCGCCGCTGTTAGCGGTGCCCGGGTATGCGGTTTCGGCCAAGGTAACATCCACCGATGCGTTATTACCTGCGATAACAATACCCGTAATCGATGGGCCAAGCTTATCGTTAAGTTGAATCGAATTATTACTTTGATTGGTGGTTGAAATATTTCCCGCAAGGTCAAAAATAGAATTTGCTACCGGATTAACCGTNANCGTTTCGCTACCGCTCGCCGGAGAGNTCAAGCCGATCCCTAAGGTATATACATTACCCTGCTTTGANATACTGGTAGGGGTAGCCGAGCTTAATTGNGCACTGCCTCCAGATATGGATAGTGCAAAATCCGATGTTTCCAGATTTCCAGTACCGTTCGANACNGCATAGACGTCTTCATTGAACGTAATAGAGATGGTCAGGTTATCGGCTGCTAAGGTCCGNGAGGTGATCGTAGGTGCGCTCTGGTCGGATGCACGTACATTGAAGGTACGTATANAGCCATNATCGTCTTGNCCCNTCAGAGACCACCGCAAAAGTGTTTCCATCGATATCCGCGATAGCGTGATGCATTNCTNNATCNGTAGCNAATTCTATGGATTTAGCGACCGTAATTCCGGTTCCATTGGAGTTGATGCTGATCGATTTGATATACCCATCGTNATAACTTGATCCACCNGTATCCTCTCCAGAGTAAACCANGAGCAGCGCCTCATCACCGATNGCGATCAGATCATTATATTTTCCATCTTTATTATCGTGCTCAAGCGATTCGACCTCCGTGATCGTAGNGCCATCATTGGATATCGTAAAGCTGGTGANATNGCCATNANTACCGACTCCTTCATGGGCCAGTACATACTTATCCCCGCCAAGNTTTACGAACGAATTATATTTGCCAAAGCCAACATCATGCTTTAGTTTGTTGACATATTTATTGCTACTACCGCTGGCACCGGTGATCTCACCCGTGGAAGGATCAACGTTGAAAGTGGCGATCCATCCTTCGGCGCCACTTGCNNCTCCTGAATAGGCAAGCGCNACGGTATTNTTATCCACCTGAACCAANCTATTATGTCCCATATAGGAATTGNTGCTACTGCTGAGCAAAAATTCATAGTCTTTTTGGGTGACCGTACCNCCATCATTTGAGATNGTAAATGTTTTAATGACCCCGCGACTNTNATGATCTTGGTAGGCAATAATATAGATATCGGAACCTAGNTTTAGNATNNTTGNNNAGTATCCATCCCAGCGATTGGTGGTTTCACTAAATCGGAAGTCTTTTTTNANNGTGACCGTAGCGGCNTCATCNGANATATCGTATACATGNANATANCCACCATCATTATAATCNNAGNAGGCAAGGGCNTAGGTATTGTNATCTACTTGNGCCCAAGANCCANAGTAATAATCGCTGCTTTCAAACCTCCAGCGATTNGAANNATTCACAGTGGTTTCCGTTAACGTTTCTCCATCCGCTGAAATATTGAATGAGGAAAANTATCCATCTCCACTTAGATCATTANTANNNNATGNGAAAGCAAGNAGATAGGTATCGGCGTCCCGCTTTAAAAGNGCAGGGGATTGCATATATCCNGTTTCAAATTNNAGGGATTTTGCCANGCGGATCTTCTCNGCNTTNAAGGTCTTGGTGTTATTGCTTTGAGACGTTTGTGCGATGTTGCCCTTGGCATCAAAGATCTGATTGGCTACCGGGGTAACGGTCAAGACCTCGCTACCATTGGGCAGTCCAATGTAATTGATACCTAGCGTATACGCATTGCCACTCTTAGAGATTGAGGTAGGGGTGGTGCTACCCAGCGTTGCCACACCACCGGCAATCGAAAATGCAAAATCACTCTTTTCCAGATCACCGCTGCCCACGTATCCCGTTCCGCTAGCGGTTTTGGTATCAAAGACTGCCTCTGAAAACGTGACCGTGATCGTGGCATTATCTGAAGCGAGAGCCGTTTGGGATATTGTAGGTAGAATTTTTTCATACAGATTGATCGTATTATTGCTTTGCGTGGTGGATGCTGCGGTACCATTGACATCAAAAATCGCATTGGAAGCGGGTAGGGCTTTAAGCGTTTCAGATCCATTTGGTGTGCCCGATAGATTAACGCCCAATACTATTTGATTGTTGATCGTATTGGAGATACTGGTCGGGGTGGCGCTACCTAGGGTTGCCGCACCTCCGGAGATAGATAGCACAAAGTCCGATGCCTCTAATGCGCCGGATCCACCGTTGGTATTAAAAGCCGCTTCGTTTAGCTCTATCGTGAAGAGATTATTGGTATAGTTGATGAAATTGGATGTAATGACTGGCCCCGTGTTATCTGAGGTGCCAATATCAAAGGTCTGAATAAATCCATCTGCATTTTCTCCCGTATAGATAACCGCTACGGTATTCTTATCCAACCTGACGATATCGGGCTTCATGTTGGAATCCGCAACGAATTTGTTTTGCCATTTTCTCGTAATGGTTTGGCCATTGGATGAGATGGTGTACATCTCAATAAATCCATTGTTACCCGAACCCTTATAGGCCAGCAAATATTCATTGGAATTGAGTTTTAATAATTGGTTATTAGTTCCAGTATTTCTATCTGAATAAATATGGGTTGCAACCGAGGTAATCGTGGAGCCGTCTTGCGGAATCGTAAAGGTCTCAAGCACACCGTAGTGCCCATTGGTGCCGCTGGTGTTGTAGGAGTATCCTGCGTTGACATAGGTATCATGATCTACTTGGACCATGCTAGGATGGTGGCTCCAGCTGTTATCTGAAAACGCAGCATTTGCCACTTCCGTGATGGAGCTACCATCGGGAGGAATCGTAAAGGTTTGAATGCGCCCATAACTGCTTGAACCATTATAGCTTAGTATGTAGGTATCTTCATCTGCGCGCACCAGCGAGTTTGATTTTCCGTAGCTACCATCATGATTCCTCTCAGCGATCGTTGTAATGGAGGTTCCATCGCTGGCTACTTTAAATGTTTCAATATAATTATCATCGCTACTTCTTTGGTAGGCAAACACCAGTGTTGAATCGGTCATTTTTAATGCAGATCCAGATTGATAGTCGTTCGTATTGAATTCTAAAGCAGAGGAAAGTTGCTCAATGGTTTGTCCGTTTGCAGTTATCTTAAAGACCTTAGCGTATCCATCGCTACCGTTGCCGCGGTAGAATAGTACATACTTGTCTCCGTTTAAATGAACGAGCTGATTGTACTCTCCGTTAGCATCATCATGCTCCTCTGTCGCAATAAAGCTACTATTGGTGACCGCTCCCGCTGCGGTTATCTTAATGGTTTGGATTGTTGCTTTATTATTATCCCCCTCATAGGCCATTGCATAGACGTCATCGGCGATATGGATCATCGAGGAAAAGGTTGCGTTGCTGCCATTGAATTCAAAGTTGACAATAGGATTCATGAATGAAACGTTGAGATCTGCGGTATTGCTGCTCTGCGATGTTGATACAGCCGTACCACCGATATCCCACAGAGAATTTGCGGTAGGGGTGATGGTAATGGTCTCGTTGCCATCGGCAACGCCGCTGGTAGCAAATTTTAATTTAAATTCGGGCCCAAACCCTCCAGAGATAGCAGTGGGAGTGGTGCTGGAGAGGGTTGCGGTTCCGCCGGAGATGGATAACGAAAAGTCGGATACTTCAGGTTGCCCACTGCCTCCATTGGTATTGTAGATGGGTTTTAAGAACTTAACGGTAAGTTCCGTGTTGAAGGCATCAACCGAAGTCTGGGTAATAATTGGATTGCCTATTGGTTTTAGATAGGCCGTATTATTGAGTTGAAAACTTGCGGATGCGGTATTATTTGACGCGTCGTAAATGCTATTGTTTGATGCCGGCAGGACCGTGATCTTTTCAAATCCAGATGCCTGTCCCGATATNTTCATTCCTANCGTATACACGTTACCGCTGATGGATATGGAGGTGGGTGTAGTTGATCCTAGGGTAGCATTACCCCCTGAGATCGCTAACACAAAGTCCTCTTTCTCAAGCGCTCCGCTACCACCGGTCGTACGGTATACGGGTTCGTTCATCGTTACAGCGATCGTGCTGTTGTTGCTGGCTATTTGCACGGATGAAATTTTAGGCATCATGGTGTTTGCAGCCTGCGTAAAATTAAAGGTTTTGATATACCCATCATCGTTTGACCCTGCGTAGGCCAATACAAAGTTATCGTGATCCATCATCAAGAGACTGTTCCACTCACCATCATTGGTATCGTGTTCATAGCTAACATTCTCCGTGATAGAACTGCCGTCATCTGGCACAGTGAAAAATTTCANATTTCCATCGCTATTTGCACTTCTGTAAGCTAGCATAAATTTATTTTGATCGATAGGGATCATCGAATTCCACTGAGTGTGCTCTGTATCGTGTTCGATCTTTTTCACTTCGGTGATCGATGAACCATTAGTAGGAATGGTAAATGTTTTCATGAATCCATCGGTGCCGGTGCCTTCATAGGCCAGGACATAGGTATCGGTATCAACCTTTTGAAGGGAGTTCATCCTGTTGTANTCAGTGTCATGTTCGANTTGTGCTATCTGCGTGATCGTTTGACCATCTGCCGAGATCGTGAGGGTCGTGATATAGCCATCCGAGCCNGATCCAGGGTGTGCTAGGGCATATTTATCTCCCGCTAAATGCTGCCATGAGGACTCATACATTTCTGAACCTGTGTTAGATATACTTAATTCATTGACCTGGNNAATANTAGCGCCGTTGACCNTGAAGGTCTTGACCCAGCCGGCCCACTGACCCGAAGTTTGTGGACCGTAATTGTAAGACCTGTAGGCGAGCGCGTAGGTATCATTATCGATCTTGATTAAACTATTATAGGGGGAGNTTTCAGTATAGTGATCNTGCATATAGTTACCCAGTTCAGTAATCGTGCTACCATCGCTCTTGATCTGAAACACCGTTAACCACTGCCCCCATTGATTGGATACAGTTGTGCCATCATGCTTGGCTCCGCTATTGTATCCATAATAGGCCATGAGGTATAGATCTTCTGACATGCGAATAAAAGAGGGGTATTTTGCATCGTTTTTTGTTCCCCACTCTTTTTCAAGCACCTGGGTGATGGTGTTGCCATCTTTGCTTATCGTAAAGGTTTGCAAATATCCATCGGTACTGTTACCGGAATAGGAAAGAACGTAAGAATCCTCATCGATCTGAATAAGATTATTGTACAAATTATAATTTGTGTCGTGCTCAAGATTGGTATTTTCGGATAAACGTTTATCGTAAAGGTTGACCGTGTTATTGTTTTGCGTTGTCGTTGAGACATTTCCGCTCGCGTCGTAAATAGAATTTGCAACTGGGGATACTGTAAGCACCTCTAGACCGTTTGCAGTTCCCGACGTAGCAAATGTCAGGGTGTAGTTATTATTGCTTTGGGATAGCGCCGTTGGCGTTTGGCTATTTAAGGTAGCTGCACCGCCATTGATCGCTAATGAAAAATCCTCTTTTGCCAGGCTACCGCTACCGTTATTGGCGCTGTAGGCGGTTTCGCTTAAGGCTACCGTCACTTGTGTGTTTGTATTATTGATCGAAACACCCGTGAAGTATGGTCCGTTTTGATCTTTTAGCGCAGCGCTCACTGAACTTGTGGCCTGCATAGCGGTCCCGCTTGCATTGTAAATACTGGTAGAACTAGCAGGTCTTAATGTAATTGACTCTATACCAACCGGCGTTCCGGTCACGGTAAGGAATAAACGAATCACCGTTTCACCACCGGTTAACGCACCAGCGCTTCCTTCCGAGGTATTGTTATTCTTTTTTATGCTGCTGATTACCGTGTTGGTTGCGATACCTAAGTTTCGTGAAAATGTCAAAGCCAAATCACTGGCCTCGATCGCGCCACTACCGCCATTGGTATCNAACCCACCCGCGCTAAGNGTAACATCCGCGTAGCTGTTGTTTGATGCGAGGGTCATGGATTCAAAGCAAAAGCCTAAACATGCTGTGATCGTGACCAGTCCATGCCCTTGGCGTGCTCCTGCCTCATTTGATTGGTTTGATCCATTATTATAGGATCCACCACCNCCACCAGCGTTACAGTAGCTGTTAGAGCCGGTACCACCGGAATATCCACCAGCACCAGCACCACCGATACAGCTATTTCCATGCGCGGATCCACCGCCACCAAATCCCCCAACTGATGCTGCTACACCAACTGTACTGCCCCCTTCACCACCATTGACAAAGGCCCTACCTCCACCCTGATAGCCAGAGCTCCATCCAGGATTTCCTCCATTGGTTAATAAACCGCCACCGCTAGAAGAATAACTACCCGAACCGCCCGATCCATTGGTACCCGGGGTTCCCGTATTACCGGTTCCATAACCTCCCGTGGTTCCGGTTAAGCCATCACCTCCATTATCATTACCGCTGTAGGTGTTTGATCCACCGCCCCCACCTGCAATGATCAGCGGCGTGATATCGGTAGAAGCGTTGCCGGTTTTTTTAACCACGAAGGTTCCACCGCCACCGCCACCATCATAACTATTTCCCAACCCCTGTTGACCTACTAANATTTTCAGTACATCACCTTGCGATAAGGTAAAATCACCTTTCATGCGGGCTCCTTTACCACCAGTAGCATTATTAGTGTTTCCTCCTTGAGCACCCCAAACCTCAATCGTATAGACCCCATTCGCTGGAACGGTCCACTCCTGAATTCCTTGGGTGTTGATGGTAACCCCGCCGTTTAAAGTATTGCCACCAGTGTAGGTAGAATTTATCTGTGATTGGGTGGGGCCAGTTCTCCCTGTTGCGCCCGCATTGGTGAAGGTGTATACCGTTTGCGATAACGCTAACGAGGGCAGAAGGAGAGCGGTAAATAAATTGGCTCGTATGTATGTTTTTAATTTCATTAGATCAAAAGTGGATTATCATCCAGCTTAATTTCTACTCTAATCTCAATAGTGGTAAAATTATTTAACTAGTTTGAACTTACTGTTGCTGAGCCAAAGGTCAGAATCTGCACTTCGACATCATCTTCATCCACCAATTCAGAATTATCTGTAATCTCTAGGATGGATTCATTAAATGACTGCTTCGTATTGAACAGGATGGTGGCAACTTTTCCCGTGCCGGTTTTGTTGACCTCATTGCCCATATAAAAATAATTGATATCCAATATGCCTTCCGATGGATCATCATCATAAACAAAGAACGATGACGTTCCAGTCTGTACGCTATCGGTAAAGAAATCACCAGTACTAACATTGGTTACAGTCAGGCGATTTGCGTCGTATGCAATTTGGGCATGGATACCTGAAATATTTTCTGCAGCAACGACAAATACATCAAATTCTGCAGCAGCGCCGATCGACGTTGAATTTGTGGATGGGTCAAACACCAGTCCAGGCGTGTAATTCGAATCTAAATCACGCGGATTTAGCTCTGAATTATCGTAGAGTTCGCATCCAATTATGAACAGAGTAATGGTTGGAAGTAATATTTTAATCAAGCGCAATGGAAAACCTCAATTGTGGTTGGTTAAGTTCTGGATCGTAGACCAGATCGATTTTTTTATTATTTCTAGATGCCATTTCTTCATTAGGCCCATTCATATAAGCATCAACAATATTGTAAGCATGGACCGCTCCCAATAGGTACATCAGGATCGATAATTGATTCTTAGACGATTTAGCATCATTGGATGCATTGTCGGATTTTGTTTTCAAGCTTCTAATTTGGTCCGATTCGGTGGCTGCCAAATAATCGGTATGAAATTTTCTGGTATCATCATTGGAAGCATTCATATTGCTATAGAGAAGGTAAGCAATCGCTCCAGCGCCCATCTCACCCGCAAAGAAATACAGTGCTTTTTGCCGCGAAAGAGGTTCGTTATCTAAAGCGTTAGAGGTATACAGCTGTCCCCATCCAGGAATGATCGCTGAACGGACCGCCGCAGCGAGCGGTGTCTTAGGTGCGGGTAAAGCCTCTTGGGTGATAGTACCTTTACGTTTTTGTAGAAGGGAGCGAGGCGCTTTTACACCCATCATCTCCCAAGCGAGTATTTCAATCTCCGTGATCAGACCATCTACAGGGCCGTTGTAAGTTGCATTTTTTGTCTTGGCCGCAGCACCGGTGGCCACTTCAAACATTTTCGCATCGATCGTGTAGGTATCGCCTAATTTTCCAATCGCACCATTAATCATAAATTTTACACCAAGCAGTGCCCCAACTTCAGCAGCACATTCTTCGGAGGTACAGCCAGCTTCATCGTATCCTTGCTCTTCCATGACCTCCATCATTTGGCGTCGATCCACTAAAATTGCTTTGCCAGTCGCATCTACCTCAGTTGCAAATCTATCGGTCAAGGTTTGCGCTTCAAGTTGGCTTATTCCCCTAGGATCAAAGTCCATAATAGCAACCGTAACCTTTTCACCGTCTTCGGCTCCTGTGCGTTTTAAAATCAGAGGTTGCGGGGGTTTCATATCAACAATCTCCCACGCTAAAATCTGCATTTCGATCAACAAGCCACCCGTCGTTCCTTCAAAGGTAAGGCTTTTGGCGCTCTCCGCTGCTCCCGTCGTGACCGAAACCATTTTCATATCGACCGTAAAACTATCCCCCAATTTTCCTATCGAACCGCTGATCATAAATTGGGCACCAAGAAGCTCCCCGATCTGCGCAGAGCATTCATCGGTGGTACACCCAGACTGTTGCAAGCCCTGTTCTTTAAGAATGTTTTCAAGCATTTTTCTATCCACCAGGCGCACAGCACCGGTGTTCGGCAGCTCAGAACGCAAACGTTCTACCAGTGTTTCAACCTCATACTCAGGAAGGCCATTAGCAGCAAAGTCCAACACCGCAACACTAGGCTGGGAAAACGCTACTGCTGTAAAAACCAAGGGCAGAGTTAGGCGTAAATTTTTAATTATGTTCATACTTTTTCTCCACGCAAATAATTAACGTATTATTTGATAAATTTTTATGCACAATATCACAATATAAAATTAACTAAAAATATAAAAATTAACTACTCCATAAATAGAAGATTATTTCAATCGGATCAGGCAAAAAATTTGTATTAAATATGAATATCAACTATTTACGTAGCGAATATAGCTAGCTAGTGTGATTTGCCATGTGATTTAGCTCAAGTAGTAAAAACCGGTTATCAATAGCGGATTTTTATTACAAACGTTCAAAAGTTTTTGTACTTTTCGAGCCTGAGGTAAGTAAAAAAATGTTGACAAAATACGCAGATACCCTACAAAGACGCGGATTGGACACTTGTTCATCGCAGATAATAGCTGAAGTTTTAGAACATTTCCCCAAGTCTATTTCGGTTAAGCAATTGGCGCATAAGACTGGTAAAACGGAAAAATATATTAAAAGCAAAGTTCGCGCGATGAAAAAACAAGATGTCCCGATCACTTTAAAGCGCGGGTCAAGAAGCAATTATGTTTCTACCAGTCTGTTCGAGCCGGTACATTGGATTTTAAAAGAAAAAGAGAATGCCGAAATGGCCCTTGAAGACTTGAATTCGATTAAGATGAATGGCGATCCTTCGGTCAACAGAAAAAAGAAAATCGTTAAGAGAATTTATAAAGAATATCTCAGGGATATGAATGATCTGATCGATCGTTGGTATTCGCTGAGATTGATTCAGTCATTAAAAGATGACTAGCCTTATATTGATTAATTAATAGCACCATTTCTGGGGTTATTTTATATTAATTCATCTCCATATTTGCTTGAAGTTTTTTCTTCTAATTCTGCTGCTAGCACCCTTAAAAAGTGAGTCATACTATGTTGCTATCTATGGGAATAATAATACCAATGATGGCAAATCGATTTCCTATCCCTTTCGAACGGTAGCGCACGCTGCCACGGTCATGAGCGCAGGGGACACCTGCTTTATTCGTGGCGGAACCTATCATGAAATTGTAAACATCACTGATAACGATGGTATGGATGGAATGCCGCTTGTTTTTACCAGGTATAATAATGAACGGGTAATTTTTGATGGAACGGTTTCCATCGACTCAAATTGGGTGCAACACGCGGGGAATATTTGGAAAACAACGATCGATTTTGATATCTGGCAATTATTTGTTGATCGAGAAGAGCAAGTTATGGCGCGCTGGCCCAATGCTAGCTTCTCAGATAGCAGTGTTTTTGATACGGAAAATCACTGGGCGCACGGCACCATGAAACAGAGCACACCTAATATTTATGGAAATGGTACTTTAATTCATCAAGCCAAAACAAACGATCAGGGCGAGTTAATTGATTTAAGTGCTCAAAATTTTGATCTTGATGAAACCAACAAGGAAGCGATTGGCATACTAAATGTTGGATCTTTTCGTACCTGGTCGCGAAAAATAAATTCGCATACTGGTAATACGTTTACCTATGACCCGGTTCCGCAAAACGAATGGAAAACCAAAGAGCATCAATATTTTCTTGAAGGCAGGCTGGAATTTTTAGACAAAGAAGGGGAGTGGTTCCTAGATACCGCTCCAACTAAGAATGTATTATACTATTGGGCGCCATCTGGACAAGACCCCAATAAGCTCAATATTCGAGGAAAAGTTCAATCGTATGCGTTTGTGGTCTCCAAATCAGATCATGTTGAATTACGAAATCTAGAGTTCTTTGGAACCGCATTTTATTTTTATAAATCCAATCGGTCAAAAGTCGATCAATGCAATTTTTATTATCCAAGTTCTAGCAAGCGCATGTTGCGCGCCTCTGGTCAAGAACCAGATGTGTCCAAAATAAAATCGAGCAGCTATACCAGTGTAACCAATTCTGCTTTCCGTTTTACCGATGGTTCTGCCATTGAGACCAGCGGGGGTAATAATGTGATCAAGAATAATTATTTTTACCACATTGATTATACCTCTTCAGATCTCACCGGACTCATGGTTTCTGTTCTGATGAGCGGGAAGAATAATAAATTTCAAAATAATACCATGCACCGACTGGGCGCATCTGCTACTGTGGTAGGAGGGGATAGCGCTCTCTTTGAGTACAATAATATCTACGACACAGGTCATGTGCAAAGCGATGGAGCAATGATCCAATGCATGACCGGTGCGCAGCCAGGCACGGTTATACGTTATAACTGGCTACACGATTCAAAGAAGTATGGTGCCCGATTTGATGGCAATGGCGCTGGAAATAATGGGTTAATGCATCATAATGTGATGTGGAATCTGGGAAATAGCGGCATCATGGCTAAAGGTTATGAGCATAAAATATTCAATAACACCGTGATCAATGGACCTGGCAACAAAAATGATATATTGATCATGATCGGTCAAGGAGGTAATGCTGGATCGATTACGCGAAATAATGTAGCAAATCGCATCTCGGGGCATCGCAGCGGCTCTTACCAGAATTACCCAGTACCTGGTACCTATGATCATAATGAAAATGGTTATGAGTCAGGTCGAGACGTGTCAACGTTATTTATCGATGTAGCTAATTTAGATTTTAGACCTAATCCCGATTCAGTTTTAGTGGATGCCGGAACGGTGATTACTGGAATAACCGATTCCTACTCTGGAAGCGCTCCTGATATTGGCGCTTATGAGTACGGAGGTGATATGTGGTCAGCAGGTATAGATTGGAATGTTGAGACAAAGTTTGGCAGCGCATGGATAGATTATGTTAATCCTGCCCCTCAAATTGATTCTATCGTTGTCGCGAATAACAATACTAGTTTACAGGCCTATTTCAATGAAAGCGTTTTTAATAGCATAGAAAATCAAAGCAACCTAGAGGCCAGCGATTTTGCTTTGAGCATTAGTGGTGGCACGGCCACGCTAGCCAGCGCAACCCCTACCGCCATCACCCAAAACGGCAATGCGTACACCCTAAGCTTTAACCTATCGGGTACACCGGATGGATCGGAAGTAATCAGCGTTGCACCGCTTGCCAATAGTATTTTTGATGCTACCGGCAATCAAGCCGCTACCTCACAAAGCAATGGCTCGGGTACGTTGAATGACCAGACAAAGCCCACGGTTAGTGCAATCACTTTTGCTGCGGATAACTCATATATTGATGTGAGTTTTAGTGTTGATGTCTATGCGAATTCAAATGGTTCAGGCGCGCTAGAAATGAACGATTTCACTTTAAGTTTTGCGCAAAACCAAGGAACGGCAACTGCAGCTCAAATCATAGGGATTAAAAAGACTGATTCCTTATTAATTAGCTCAGCCTCCGCATTGCAAGGTGGTGAATCGGTAGTACGCTTATTTATTAGTTTCAATGGCACTCCTAATGGACTTGAAGCCATCACCATTGCGCCAAAAGATGGAAGTTCTATTTTTGATGCAGCCGGTAACGGCGCCATTGTAAATCAGACGAAAAATAGCGCATCTTTTAAGGATCAAGTATTGCCGGTTGTAACTATAAACCCTGCAAATTCATCCACTAATATTTTACGTAATGCCAATATAATTATTTCGTTTTCAGAAAAGATAAGAAATATCGATAATTCAGAGATTAATGATGTAAATGTAGATTCACTAATTGTATTAAATAGGCAAAATAACCCAGAAAACTCATTGGCGTTTGATGCAAGCATTGATACCGATAAAAAAGTAATTACAGTAGACCCGCTTGTTGATTTTGATTACAGCGAAACCATTTATCTTTCAATTGGAGGCTTTGAAGATTTTGGCGGGAATATTTTAACCTCAAATCCATCAACAATGTTCAATGTGATCGCAAATGTAAAGCCCGTTGCTATTGCTCAAGATGTTACGCTAAATGAGGATAGTAAGATGTCAATCGAGCTCAAAGGTACCGATAGCGAAAATGCACCTCTTTCCTATGTTTTTTCTTTGCCTGGATTTGGGGAGTTAGCTGGGGATGCTCCAAATCTTGTTTATTCTCCTATGGCTGACTTTTTTGGTCCCGATTCATTTAGATTTGTTGTTAATGATGGATTCGACAATAGCGATTCATCTTTCATAAAAATAAACGTTCAACCAATTAATGACAGCCCGAAACTTCAGCTGGCCAATTTAGATACATTGAAGATCAATCAAGTAAGCAATGAAGGATATTTATTTCCAAAAAATAATAATCAGAATAGTATAGATATACTTTCTATTAGCGATGTTGATAACGATAAAATAGCAAAGACAATAATTAAGGTAGAGCCATTTATTTCTGGCGAGGATACATTATTTATTGAAAATAGTAATATTTACCCTGATATAAAAAGTGATGGATCAGGGAAAGTATTTACATTTACCACCCCCGATCTTATCGGAGCCAATCATGCTTATTCACTCTCACTGATCAAGTACAAAAATTTATTGGGCAAGGATTTAACCAAAGGGACAAGAGCGATTTTGGGCTTTGTAAGCGATGGGGATAGCTTAAGTAACCCTCTATCTAGAATCATTAATCTTAATATTGTTAATTCGATTCCGGAGGT
>PBPW01000028.1 GCA_002725545.1 Fidelibacterota bacterium
TGATTAATAATATAGTCCTCAGTTGCTGACTCTATCAAATCTTTATAGATTTCAGATCTGTTTTCAGGTGAATCAAACTGTATATCAAAAACAATAACCTTTGCTCCAGCTTTATATAAATTCTTAATTGCTCGACCCCATATACTCCCTCTTGGATAGGGCCATTCTTCAGGAACCAACCTCCAAGCCTCATCATCGACTTCAACTAATACCACATCGGTACCCTTTTTTATATATGTAGAATCGGCTGCCATCCATCCNGTCAATGGCCCTCGGACGGAATTGAANCGATAATCATACATCTTTAATTCTAANGTNTCAAATATGCCAATCCATTGAGAAAGTGAAATTATAATAATTGAGGATAAGGTTATCATCCATAAAACCCAATTNCCTTGGAAATATTTTTTTATTTTATTTAATAATAATTCCATAACTAGAAATCATAGTTTAGAGAAAAAATCATACCAGAAGAATTTATATCAGCTCCTTCTTTATATGNTTGAATTCCATTATTGCTACTAATATAGTTTAATCGTAAAAAACTCATGAAAGAAGTATATATGTCTTCCCTAAATCTATAATCAAAACCTGCCCTTAGGCCGAGCAGTTGAGATCTAATTTGGCTTTTATTATCTATCACAGAAATCATCCCTTTNAACATCATTTTATTTTCCATCAACTTATAATTTGCTGATAGGGATAAATTTGTCCATGTATATGGAGTCTTGAAAAGTNATCCATCTTTGAAGGATGGTATTTCNAGTTTNGTTTGACTGAATTGAGTTATTGTATTTAGCTCTTCAGAAAATTCAGAATTAAGATTTAAGGCAATTATTCTTGAGTCCGTCTTGGGAAACAAAAAATTGGTATTTCGCTTATTTGCTAAATTATCTAGGTTAGTTACATTNCCTAGATTTAAGGTAATATTCTGCTTGATTCCATTGCTAGTAAATGGAACTGTCATTGCTATCATATTATTTGAAGTATTCGAATCTTCCCTCAAATCAATAACTGAACCNCCAACTGAGTCTAGTTTTGTCTTTTCATTATTTTTACCTATTGACTGATAATTAATAGCAAAAGAGGGCAATCCAGGCCCAANTATAAAATTGAAATTTATAAAGAATGTATTTGTGTTTAAGGGATTGATGGTTGTCTTTAGTATTTTGTTATCAAGATGTTTAAATCCAATATTTATAAATAACTTATTATCCAGCAGGCTCGTTTGATCAGAAATCGTGAATTGGCGGGAATTATTTCTTAAAAAGGGATTGCCAAGAGAAACATACTCAGGACCTATCTGTCTGTATTCTATCAATATTTTATTATTAGAATANTTCCCTTTNAGTGAAAACTTAAATGCNGATGAGGGCATATTGATTAAAGCNCTAAATATACTTGAATTTATATCAAAAGGAACGAGGGGTGTCATATTGGTATTTATAATAAAAATATCCTTAAAATCTAAAGGGTCAATTAAAATATCGCTTGTCTTTATTGTTGAAAAATTGCCATCTATCGGATTACCTGTTTGATCATATTGAAGCCCAATGAATCCATCCAGCGAATCATCTAATGCGGTATCAAGGCCAGTTTTTGAAAGTGCTCCACCCCAAGTGTTTCTATTGTAAAGACTGATGTTCCAATCGAAATCAAAATTTAATTTTTTATCATCAAAGCTGGTTCCAATATTAAAACCAAAAAGTAGATTGTCTTGNGGTTTCCTACCTGACCATTCATTGGTAGCAATATTTAATTGATGACCAGCACTTTTAACTGCATCACTAAACTCGTCAAACGTATAAATACCTATAGGNACACCCACAACTGATGAGTCAGATGAGAATAGGGCATTNTTTAATGATTTCTTAACTGAGTTTGTATCATCCCTTGCGCTCATAAGATGCAATCCTATTCTGNATCTAGAAAGGATTTCTGTAGAAACTTTTGCAGCTACAATATTCCTCTTAAATGTATATCCTGCNCTATCTAAATAATAGCTAGAGGAACCATCGCTATTCTTTTTCGTTAAGCTATTATTTAATCTAAACCCTTTATCAATGAACTGTTGCTCTTGAACAGCTCGATTTAATTCACCTTGAATGAAGTCAAATTTTATCCAATTAAAATCCGTTTTAAGTCCAACCCCTCTTATTCTTTTTCCGTCAATGATAAATTCACCTAATCTTGGATAAAAATCACCCGCNTTAACATCAATAAAAGAGCTAAAAGTAAATTGCGCTCCCATACGATTTTGTGGCTGAATGTATGGATTTTCNCTTGAGGTGATTCTAGCATCGGTCTTAATCTGGGCCCAGTCAAAATCAATATCAAATTTTCCCTGAACTTCAGCAACATTTAAATTAACCCCGGATACTTTTTCCGATGATAACCTGCTCCCTAATTGACCTTTGTAAGAAATTAAATTATTAGTTTCTAATTTTTTTTGCCCTACGGTAAATCCCCACCTAAAAGGAGCTAAATCATCACCATCTTTATTTTTCATTTCAATTTNAATGCTATGATCTCCAGCTTTAATTGATTCAGGGTCAAAAGTTAATATATCATCCTCTAAAAGCATTTCTGTTGTTCGTTCTTGCCCATCTAGGAAAAGTCTGACTGAAGACATGTCCAAGTTATCTACATAAAAAAATGATGCTGCTATNAACACTTCACTNGATTCAACTATTTCACCAATATCAGGCGATAAAATAAGAATANCAGCTTTATCTAGGTTAAGATTACCATTGCTTTTGGTAGGGTCATCAATTACTTGGAGATAGTAAGGATTATTAAAAGGGTCGACTCTTGGATATGAGATAATTAAGTTTTCTGAAAAGCGAAAAGTAATAACATATTCAAGCCCAACACTAGTTATTGCAAATTTTGGTATAGTCGCTTCCCAGTTAAACCCTTGATTTTTAAATGGTACTTCAAGAAAAGATTCACTTCCAGTAGTTCTATAGTATAAAATTGCTTCAACTGGATTAGAAATATCAATTAATGAGGCAGAAATAACTAAATCTTTACCTTTTATACTTTGAGGCGGTGGAATATGATAAAGATTTTTTTGTTGGCCATACGCACTTTGATTCAATGTCAAAGCGATAAGCAATAAAGCAAAAAATTGAATGATTTTTTTTAACTTNAAAAAAGTCTTAATTATTTATAATCAATAATTAATTTTTTCTTTTTACCTGCAGAATCTTTAAAAATAATCTCAAGCTTCTTATCTTCATTATCGCTCTGATCTAAATCAATTGGGGTGTTTTTAGGATCAGATTTAAATGACTGCAGAGAACCATTGGTCGAAGATATTCCTGTTATNCCAGCAGAAATNTCAATTTTCTCTCCTGAAATTCTATTTGATAAACTAACTGTGCCTTGCAAACCAATTACCGAATCACCAATTTTTTTATCTGAAATAATCCAAAAATCTGTTCCTTTAACCGATGCGACAGAAACGGATGTTTGAATTATAAAGTCTTTATTTTTTTCTACCTGAGCACGAACAGTTCCATTAGTCAAATTGATTTTTTTACTAATTTTTCTAGAGCCTTTTTTAGCGTTAACTGTTATTTTAGTTTTCTCTTTTATTTTTAAGGCAGATTTATCATCAATAAATATTAACGCAACAAATCCTCCTTTAAATGTAGAAATNACATCACCACTTTCAATAATTAATCCCCTATTAAGGCTTTTTGAAGAATTTTGACCCCGAANATATTCAGCTTTTCCAATTATTTTGGTTACAATTGCTATTTTTTCACCTGCATAAGTAAAACAAAGAAGNATAGATAGGGTTAGTATAGATTTTTTTACTAACGTCATTTAATTATTCTCAACTTTAATTGAATTGACTTTGACGTTTTTATTTTTAATTTGCTTCAAAATATTTTGAACAGAAGACTGNTCTATATTTGAACTATTGACAAGATATTCTCCAGTTGGAGAATAACCTTCAAGTACGCCTCCAGATTGAAAAAAAGAGTTATACTTATCAACCCCAATTGCATCCTTTATNTGCTGAATGATNGGATTATTTACATCTAATTTTGTGGAAAGAGATGGGTCTGCGATCTTAAAAGCATAGATTTCAGAAACTTCATCTTCCATTCCATCGGTTGTCGGAACCATTGTTTTAATTTGCCAAACATAAACCTTTCCATTTTCAAGTGGCCTAACACCTCCTGTTGGNTATTGATAGGTGCTAACATTTTGTAATTTCATCCATTCTTTAGACTGATCAAATGGAAGTGTGCGTTCATCTCGAANAGCTTCCTCTAGAGATGAATGGTATTCTGGCTTAAATTGAGCAACTCGTATATATGTTTCGCAGTTATTACAATANCCTTTATTCCAATTAAANGAGGGAAAGGTAGTGTAAACGATATTGAATGATGTATCTGCAAGCGAGCCACCTGGAGATTCTAAATTCACACCGGATGGGGTTTCAACAATGATAGTTTCTATTTTTTCATCAGATGGAGATANATCAAAGTCAGTTGTTCCAGAAAAAGTTTTTAACTCAAAACGGTATTCCCCATCAGGTAATTTACCAGTTGTCATAATACTACTAAGAACATTATCGTATTTTGTGGCATCAATCGTCTCTAAAGATCTAAATCTGATCTGAACATTGTTGGGTGGATTTGCCTCATCAAAAATCATCGTTGTATTTTCAGAAAATTTTCTACTATCAAAAACAATATCATCATTCATTTGAAAANCATTGGATTCAAGCTCAATCAAAGTAGTTCTATTGTTAATTCCCAATTGAGGAGATAAAAATGATGCTTTGAAATAAATCTTCGCAGTAACCGGATATTCATTTGCAATAAGCCTATATCTAAACAAAGGAACAGTAGATTCACCTGTAGAAAGATTAAAACTGCTTATATAATATGTTGAATAGGGGTAAAACTGACCATCAAGCGTAACTGATTGGGAGAATGATACAGTCGATATCCAAATTATATTTAATAATATAGTTTTAAGTTTTTTCTTCATTTTGAAATCTGCTTATTTTAACAATTAAATTTACCGATCAGCACTAGCGTCTTCAAGGTTTTATATTTTTCATTAATGTAAATATTAAATAAAAAAAAACCCTCAAATTAATGAGGGTTTATCTAAAATTCCCGGCAACGACCTACTCTCCCGCGCTAGTCACCCGCGCAGTACCATTGGCGCTACAGGGCTTAACTTCCGAGTTCGAGATGGATTCGGGTGTAACACCTGTGCTATAGTTGCCGAAGAAAAATTTAGGGAATTGATGCGGATCTTCAAGTGATCAAAAAAGATTGATAAAGCCATTCGACTAATTAGTACCACTCAGCTAAATACAT
>PBPW01000029.1 GCA_002725545.1 Fidelibacterota bacterium
CTTCTTCCGCTGGAGCTTCTTCCTCTTTTGGAGTTTCTTCTTCCGCTGGAGCTTCTTCCTCTTTTGGAGCTTCTTCTTCCGCTGGAGCTTCTTCCTCTTTTGGAGCTTCTTCCTCCGCTGGAGCTTCTTCCTCTTTTGGAGCTTCTTCCTCCGCTGGAGCTTCCTGAGAATGAGGATCTGTATTGCCTTGCTCTGCAGGAGTATCTACAGATTTTGAATCATCAGAAGGCATTTCAATATCAACTAAATTTGCCTCATCTTCCATCTGCTTCAACGCTACATCTAATTTTTGTCCCTTCTCTAAGCCAATCATAGACTCGTTAAATCTCCAAAACCCTTCTTTATCAGATGGGACGCTTTTAACAAATTTTACATGAACTAAATCCTTACCTTTTTTTGATGAGGCTTTTTCAGCAAAACTTTTTTGTTTTTTAGCCATTTCTAAATACTCCTAAATAAAATGTAAATCGACCGAGAATCTAATCTTATTCTACCATTTATCATTGCACTATTGAATTTTTTTATTCTGGTCGCCATTCATACTCCATTACCTCTCCATCTCCCATGCTCGCAGGCTTTCTTTGGCCAGTAACAACGCGTATCCTATTATTGCTCATAAATTCAACAAGGCTGATTCTATTTTTCGATGGATCATCCATTTCGACAGTTAATAAATAAGGTTTTTTATTAAAATCAAAAGTAAATGTACCTCTTTCTTCATCGCTAATTTTTGTCCCCAAAGATAATCCCTGCATAAATTTACCCTTAACACCTGATTCGTCAGGTTCAAAAACCCAGACAACTTCAATGATTGCGCCTTTATAAAACCACTTGCCGGTCATATCTCGAATAAATTCAATAAATTCTACCAAAACCGGTTCAGCTTCATTATCTGCAAAGTCTCTAGCATCCACGCCTAATGAATAGACCACTCCAGCGCTAAGAGACTTTTCAATAGGCAGTGTTGCTTTTTCATACCTTCCTTGTTTTAAATATTGATCATACAATGGAATACTATGCCTAGTTACATTATCATTTAATCCGCCAGTTCTCGTCCAAATCATAGCTCCATCCTTTAAATCCTCGCTTATCTCAATACCAATATCAGAGCCCATAAAATAAGACTTTGTAGATGGGTAGAAAATGGTAATTACTGGTCTTGTGATATCGTATTTGACATTTTCAACAATATTTGATACCGATTCGTTGGTAGCTAAATCAGAACCTTTGAACTGGATATTGTAAATTGAGCCATCATTTAAAACCGGTGGCTTTGCAGTGGTTTGTGGTGTATCAAAATTTGTTTCTAATTCAGTACCTGTTAAATCAAGAATTACAGGAGAATTAGCATCAGGCTCTCCACCCACCCTTGTATAAATTATTTGCCCTATACTTAATTGTTCATTTAATGAATAAGAAATATCTAAATGATTAACCGCAGAATTTGACAATGGATACTTCAACTCTAATTGCGGAGCAAGATCATCATATACTACACTCATAATAAATTTTTTACCGGTATTTCCAGCTAAATCAGTACCTTCTAGCGTAATTCGATACATTGCATCAACCACTAAATTAAGTGGAGGTAATTTTGAATTATCACCCTTGCCTGGCTTTAGCAGATCATCAGATAGATTAAATTCATGAGGAGCGCTTGGGTCTTCTTCTCCGCCCATATGAATCCAGGTATACTTTCCTGATTGCAGAGATTCATCGACATTCCATTCAACTGTCTGGGTGTTGATACGCGAACTTGCCAAAGGCAATACTTCTGTAAACTTAGGTTTGGTTATATCAAAAGTTATGTTGTTTGCAATTGTCACCACGGACTCATTTTGCGCCTTATCAATAGCTTTAATTTCTATATCGTATTTTACTCCATCTGTTAGGTCAAGTTGTTGATTTACAATGCCAATGCCAAATGTGCCAATATTGAGTTCATTAGAAATTAAATCAATATCAATTCCCTGAGAGCCATCTATTGGATTCCATGATAATACACCTTGGCTTAGATCTTCATTGGTTGAGTAGCTAATTTCAGCAAGGTTAATAAAGGCATTTGATACAGGATACTTACCAACAATCTCAGGAGGGGTATTATCAAAAAATAATCTTCCCAAATTAAAGCTGGAAGAGTTACCAGCCCTATCTCTTCCGTGGAATGTAACATTATACCAAGATCCGCTAATTAATGATGGCGCAGGGTCAAATTCTACTTGAGGATATTCCCCATCCTGAAGCGACCCACCAACAAGTTTAGAAGTGTGCTCCTTGATTGGATCAACTTCGCCCTCATCCCATATCCAATCCACTACAGCGGTTTCTAATACTTCGTTTGTGCTTAAACCTAAAGATGCGGAATTAATAAATGAATCTGCAGAGGGTGAAATAATTGAAATCTCTGGAGGGATATCATCAAAAGTTATATCTTCAATCGGCTCAGATACTCCTTCATTTCCAGCGACATCAACACCTTCAATGGTTATTCTATATACTGCATTACTGACAAGATTAACATTTTGAGATATATCAAGAGTTATAGTTGTATTCTTTTTTAATTGATCATCTAACAATTCAATTGAATGCGGGCTAGCAGAATCATTAGGGCCCCCGGTCCGCTCAATAAGTACTTTACCATTCTGAAGGTTTTCATTTAATGAATAACTAGCTGCTAAATTGTTAGTAAAAATAGATGGTTCTGGAGAAAGAATAATTATTTCAGGCGGCGATGCATCAAAAGTGATGTCTTGGACGAAAATATCATTTGCAATATTACCAGCCATATCTTCTGCGCCAAATGTGATGGTATAGACCGAACCATCTTTTAATGCAATGTCGGCATCAAATGATTCATCATAATGCGCACCTTGAGAAAGTCTTTCACCATTAAAATTGACTACATGAGGACTTTGAGGATCTTGAGCGCCTCCTGTTCTGGTAAATGTTAATGCTCCTTTACCCATATCCTCATTAGATGAGTAGGTAATTATTGGCGAATTAATTCTTGAGCCTTTAATTGGGCTATCTATTGAAATAACCGGGGGCAATAAATCAAAAAATACATCATTGATCGATTGCACTATTGCAGCATTGCCAGATCGATCAAGCGCCTCGATTGTAACGCTATATCTACCGCCATCGGCCAGTTGCGATGTGATGCCTAAATCAAAATCACTATGCACGCCTTTTTTTAATTGGTTTTGCGTTAAAGGGACTTTATGGGGAGAATTCACATCAACAGTACCGCTCGTTTGAGTAAAGATAGCAGTAGCACTTTCAAGATTTTCACTAGATAAATATGAAATTACGGTTGATTTGATTTGCTCTGCATCTATCGGCCTACTTATTGAAATTTCAGGTGGCTCATTATCAAAATTGATATTTTCAATTAATGCGGTATTTGATGTATTGGAAGCAAAATCTTCTCCATTTAATTGAAAGGAGTATATAGATCCATTATTGAGTTTTAATTTGTTTCTAAAGTTTAATTCCTCAAAACTACCCTTACCTAACTCCTTACCAATTAATTCAATACGTTGCGGTGAATATGTATCTTCAACGCCACCAGTTTGAGTAATCAATAAGGTTGCATTGGCCAATGGTTCACTTAATGTATAACTTAAAACATTATAATTTATATAGCTTAAATTAAGAGGCTTATCAATACTTATAATTGGATTAGTAACATCATAAGTAATATTTTGTTTTACCACTAAATCAGCTTCATTCCCCGCAAAATCTACTCCCCGCATTTCAAGTGTATATGTTGCTCCATCTACCCATTTAAATTCATTAAAAATTTCATCCTCCAGGGTTCCAATTTTTCTCTTATCTTCACTTAGAATGACTTGATGTGGCGAGTTTGGATCATTTGCCCCTGCAATGCTTGTTAAGACCAATGAAGATTGTTTTAAATCTTCGCTGATTGAAATTGAAATATCTGGAGCATTGATAAAGGAATTATCAATAGGTTTAATAATAGCAAGGGTAGGTTTTTCATTATCGAAAACGATATTATTAATTATAACCTCAGGAGCATCATTACCGGCCGCATCTTTTCCTTCAAATCGAATATTATATATTGAACCATTTACTAATCGAATGAATGATTTTGGTAGAGCACCTCCTTGCGCTCCTTTATTTTTCTTTCCACCAGCAAGGGTAATCATATGTGTGGTTTTTGGATCAGTGGACCCACCTACATTTTCAAAAAATATTTTTCCTTCCAACAGATCTTCTGTTAGTGTATAGTTAATATAAGCCTCTTTAATAAATGCATTATCTAGAGGCTCAACATTTACAAATTCTGGTGGAGTTATATCATATAAAATACTCTCTATTGATACATCTTTACCTTTGTTTCCTGCTAAGTCTATTCCAGAAATAGTGATTGAATAGGTTACCCCATCTACCAATTCAGGTGGGTCTGCGAAT
Source organism: Fidelibacterota bacterium (assembly GCA_002725545.1). The sequence goes on from PBPW01000029.1 coordinate 4,438, forward strand.
ACAAAATCTTTTTTATCACCTGCGGTCATTTCATTCTCTGAAAAACTGCGTACATGTGGTGAATTAGGATCTGTGCCAAGGGTTGTAGTCCAGGTGATTGNGCCACTACTGAGCGGTTCACTGATGAAGAATGTTAATTTAGTTGTATTGACCGATGATCCATTAATGGGCTCATTAATGGAAAATTCGGGCGGCGTTATGTCAAACGTGACTTTCGATATGGTATCCGATGTNGCCATATTTGTTGCCCTGTCAATGCCTTCAATAAAGATTGAATAATACACCTTTTCAAGTGGGTTTACACCATAATCCATCAACACATGCTGACCTTCGGAAATATCATTTTCTCTTAATGGGAATTCTAAGGGGTCCAAACCTTCCCCAACCCAAATCATTTTTGCATTTACTAAGGGTTCATTAACAGAAAACGATATATGGTTTGAATTAACAAAGTTTCCAGATTGAGGATTAAGTATGGAAATTTCCGGTGGAGAGGTATCAAAAGTAATGTTGGTCACCGATACCTCTTCAGATGTATTGGATGCAAAATCTTTTCCAATAATTGAAATGGTATAGACCTCACCATCTCTTAGTGCGGTATAGTTTGAAAGAGGACTAGGAGGCCTTTGACCGCCTTTGAGCTCATCTCCTGTCAAAATAGCTTCTAATTTTCCTTTAGAGCCGGTACGTTGGAAATATACCGACCCGCTATCAATATCTTCAGANAAAAACCATCCAACGTTAACCACATTAATAAACGATCCAGATTCAGGAAAAAGATTCGAAAATTCTGGAGGTGTTAAATCAACTCGAATATCACTTATTTTAGCCTCTAAGGCTTTATTTNCGGCTCTATCCTCTCCATTTATAGATATACTGTANNTTGTTGCATCTTTTAGNTCAGGTATATAAAGATCATCTGAAATAAAATCCCCAGAAATTAGAACGGAAGAGTGTGCGTATTGTAAATTGTCTGGCAAGCCATTCTTTGATATACCATCCCAATTAATTTTAAAATCATACAAGTCCTCATTAATGTTAAATAGTACTTTTGTTTCATTTGTATAAATATCTGATTCAGGATAAGCGATAGCAATCAAAGGGGGTGTAATATCATATAAAATATCAACTACCCTAACAGTATCGCTCACATTTCCCGCTGGATCTAGACCAACATACATTAATGTATATATAGAACCATCGTTCAAGGCAGGTTCNTTGTATAAATTAATAGGTCCTATCTCCTTACCAAGAAGTTCATCGTTTTCCAATTCGCTTATATGGGGNGATTGCGGGTCTTCCTTTCCTCCAGTTCTTTGCCAAATCATTTGTGCGGTTTGCAGGAGTTCGCTATTTGAAAAATGAACCTCTTTATAGTTTATCGCAGAACCAGAATCAGGATTTATAATTGCTAATTCCGGTGGCGTAAAATCATACTGCAATCCAGGAACATAAACCNTTTTNGCTTTATTTCCAGCGCGATCCGAGCCTGATAANGACATGGTATACAGAGCATTTTCAACTACCGTAGGATTATTTGAAAGCTCNATGTCTATATGGTCACCGACCTCTCTTTCTTCTTCNGTTAAAATTGCGGTATAAGGAGCAAAAGAGTCATTTACGCCACCAAGCCACATCCATTTAAACTGCCCTTCAAAAAGCGTTTCGGAAAGGAAGTATGTTACTGCGCTTGTTTTTGATATCGATCTTGGGAGCGGGTAAGACAATATTATTTGCGGCTTGGTTATATCGTAGAGAATATTTTCAATTTTAATAATATTTGATTCATTGCCTGCAGGGTCATAAGCTGAGTAGNTTATTGAATAGATTCCCCCATCTACCAATGGGGGAGCATTTGCTATTGAAGATGGGCCAAATGAACCAGCATTCAACTCCTGATCATACAGTTGCATAACATGTACACTATCCGTATCCTTGATTCCGGAAACCCATGTCCATGTGATAGTACCCGACTTTAATAATTCGCTATTAGAAAAATTAACATTCTTATGATTTACAGCAGCNTCATTTAAGGGCGAAATCCACGATAACTGTGGAGGNGTAAAATCATACTCTATATTAGGAATAATAATTTCTATCGCTTCATTCCCTGCGCGATCCCTACCATTAAAAGATAACGTGTAAATCGTATTTTCAACAAACTTGGGTATATTGGCTAATTGAGATTGAGCAAAACTACCTTTTCGCATTTCACTTTCAGTTAACTCAACGATATAAGGAGCTAAAGTATCTTCGATTCCGCCTATTCTAGCCCAAACAAATTCTGCGCGATAAAAATCTTCTGATAGGTTGTAGGAAATTTCAGTAATATTGGTAATTATATTTTCAGTGGGGTAGTTAACAGTAATTTGCGGCACTGTAAAATCATATAGCACGTTACTAATACTAACAGTATCTGCAATATTTCCTGCGCGATCTGATCCGGTAAATAGAATTGTATAAATACCCCCATCTTGCAGACGAGGTAAATTAATTAAAGAAATATCGCTATGTTCACCATAAAGAAGCTCTTGCCCTTCCATTATGACATTATGCGGCGCATCAGGGTCATCAACTCCACCTGTTTGTAGCCATATAATCTCACCTTTAAATAGGTTTTCAGAAACTGTATAAGAAATCTTTTGATGATTTAAAGCTGCGCCAGAATCAGGGCCGACAGCAGTAAAGCTTGGAGGCGTGGTATCGTAAAGAATATTCGAGACTGTTACCGATTCACTATCATTGCTTGCCAAATCTCTTCCATTAACGGTTAGGGTATAGACTGATCCATCCACCAGAGCCGGTTCGTTGGTCATCTTGATTCTAATTTTTTCATCTGGATCAAGTTCGCTATCTACCATCTCAACTATGTGCGGGGATAAACTATCCTCCATTCCTGAAAAACTAATTTGCGTCCATAGCATTTCACCAAATGCTAGATGTTCGCTAATAGCGTAACTTACAGTTGGGTTGTTGATTGCCTCCCCATCGAAAGGATATATCATTGTTATGATTGGAGGAGAAATATCATAATGAATGGAGTCTATTTTAATTGTATCCGAAACATTGCCAGCCAGATCAGATCCAATCATCTCAAATGAATACATCGTACTATCCTGAAGTTGAAAATAATTCGTTAAGTCTTGCATATCGCTTGATTGAATGGTATCGGTGAATTCATGAAAGTATGGAGACTGTCTATCATACAAACCGCCTTGCGATTTTAATCGAATGGACCAACGTTGAATCGGCTCATTGGTATTCATTTCCATTCTCTGATGATTAATCCAAGAAGCAGGTTTAGGACTTATAAATGATAGAGTAGGTGGAGTGATATCATATATCACACCCTTAAAAATACCAGGGAAGGATAAATTACCGGCGCGGTCATAACCGTATAATTCAGGATTATACATGACGCCATCAACAAGACCAGTCTGATTGATAGGTGTGAACCGATTCGTTATGCTTAACTCATCAATAGTTAATAGGACGCTATCTGTTGGTGTATCAATAAAATTAGAATCAGGTACCCATAAAATAAACCCTGAATCAAGCGGTTCAGATGTAGTATATGAAAGAGCGACTTCTTTCATATATTTGTCCATCTCCAATGTCATAATAGGGGGACTAATATCGTAGATTAAATTGGATATCTTTCGTTTGGTCGCCATATATCCTTTTACACCCTCCCCATTGAAATGAACATTATACGAAAAGCTATCAATTAGAGCATCTTCATTATCGAGTGACATTTTGTGATCACCTCGCTTTAATAAACTTAAAGCAGTGCCTACGCTATCATTGCTACCAGGAATTGTCCATTTTACTTCACCCCATTTAAGATCGCCATCTAGATTGTAGGCTACCTCACTAGAATTGACATAGGTTGAATTTGGAGGTCCTGTAAACCAAAAAACAGCTTCCGTGCCATCAGGACTAAGCTTTACATCCATAATCAATACGCCATTGGAATCATATTCAAACATGTGTGTTATTTCTAAATCATCATAATATTTGAATAAAAATTTATGCATTGATTTTCCATCAGGTCGTCTAAACCACTCATCTCTGACAACACGACCAAGAGAATCGTAATCAAACTCTTTTCCACCATATTCAAACGCATCTACATCAAAAAATCGATAATCTTTAGGTTTGATATCGTTATTTAGATTTGATGTAGTGAATCTATCATCCCATTTTTTCACTGAATCCACTCCGAAAACCCATTCTATATACGAAACAGACTGAGGTTCTCTGCCAAAGATAGTTTGATGAAATAATTCGCCATCAGCATTGATTAAATCTTTTTGTCGGGCAACCGTATTTGTATCAATATAGGAATATTGCTCAATCCCAATGGATGCACCAGTTCGATTGATGAACGATTTATTCAACAACCTGCCCTGCGAATCGTACTCTGCGCGAATATGTGATTTTCTTACAACTTCCGACTTAGGAACATTTCGATTGGCTAAAAAATCAAGTTCAGATAAAAAATATTTAACCTGATTTTGACCCCCTAGAAGAAAGAGGAATAATAACGCAAGAAAGATTAGTTTTGAGCTTTTCACAACACTACAATTTAGGAGGGAAAAATTAGTAAGAAAACGGGGTAATGGTTATTTTATAATTATTTTTCCATGTTTGAAATAAAATTTATTAGAGATTTATAACAATTAATCATACTTGATTCGCTTACCCATTCATCAATAGCATGTGCGCCATGCCCAGCGGGTCCATAAAGTATTGAAGGNATTCCTACTTCAGCTGCTAACGCAGAGTCNGCCCAATAAGACATACCCTTGTAAGAATTTTGTCCAATTATTTCACTTAACATTTTTATATAATGATCTTCATCTGATTGATTTGGAGGACGACAAAAAATTTGATCAGCGCTTACCTTATGATTGCCTGGTGCATCATTGACGGCTGCAATTACTTGCTCTAATTCTTGATCTAATTGTTTCTGGTCTTCGCCGGGCAGTGTCCTTCGCTCCCAATAAAGAATTGCTTCTGCTGCAATTACACTTTGAGCTGAACCACCATTGATCTTGCCTGGATGAAGGGTTGCGTGACCCAAATATGGGTGCGGATCTTTTTTTGATAAGTTATCATTAATAGTGCTCAACTCAGCTAGAGCATATTGCAATGGAAAAATGGCGTTTATTCCCTCCTCAGGTCTACTGCCATGCGCCGCTAAACCTTTTATCTTTAATTTGTACCAATTATATCCTTTATGACATATGCCAATCATCCCTTCTGTTGGCTCCATGAAAATCCCTAAAAAAGGTGTTGATGGTAGCGATGGGATAAAGCTCTTGACTAAATGCTCCATGCCAATGCTCTTATTTTCTTCATCACAAACAAAAGTAAATGCTAAAGATATTGGACAAAGATTATCTTTAAAATATTCTGCTAGGCACATTTGAATAGCGCAACCAGCAAGCATATCATAGGTGCCTCTACCATATAGACGATCTCCATCCTTCCTCAATGTAAAAGGATTTTCAATACCCTCTGCCCCGACTGTATCTAGATGCCCATTCATTAATAAAATTTTATTTCGATCTTGGCCATTTAATAATGCAGAAACATTATATCGATCATTAATAACCTCATCAAGATTATAATCGATACCAATTTTTTTAAAATGCGAAGCGACATACTGGGCTATCTCATATTCGCCTTGCCCTTCGCTGGATAGATCGGGATTAATAGAATTAATGGAAACGAGATCAGAAAGATAATCGTTGAGCTTTGATTCCATAATAATTACTTGCTTAGCTTGTGCCGTTTTCTTCTTTATGTTTTTTTTGTCGCTGCTGATCTTTAGCAAGTTTTCTCATATCTGCAACCTCATCTGACTCATCCATTATTTCAACGCCAAGTAGCGTTTCTATGCAGTCCTCTAATGTCACAATACCTGTCGTTCCACCAAATTCATCTTTAACAATAAACATATGAGAGCGATTCTTGGTAAATTTATTTAAAACAGACTCAACAGATTCTTTTTCATAAACCGTTTCAACAGGCTCAACTAGATCGGCCATAGTTTTTTCAAAGAAATCATCAGCCATTGTCTCTAAGACTGTATCCTTATATACCATACCAATAACATTATCGATATTCTCATGAAAAACCGGTATTCGAGAAAAGATGATATCATCGTTTGAATCCATAATTTTGCCAACGGTTTGTATATCTTCAAACGCATAAATCACGGAGCGAGGGGTTAAGATATCTTCAATGTGAATTTCTTTTAATCTAAATAGATTTTCTATGATATCTGACTCATGCTCATCGATAGAGCCTTCATCTTCACCCATCTCAGCCATAGCGGTTATTTCTTCCCTGCTTACTTTATCTTCGTTTGAATTAATTACGCTAGATAAAGTATTACTGAGCCAAACAAATGGAAAGGTAAAGACCATTAAAGCTCGAATAACGTAGGCGGAGGGAATTGCAAGGCTGCGACAAAAATAAGCTCCAAGGGTTTTGGGTAGAATTTCTGAAAATATTAATATACTAAATGTTAAGATTGCAGAGGCAGCTGCTACTGCATGTGATCCGTATACATGTAATGCCTGCGCGCCCATACCTGCAGCACCAACAGTATTTGCAATTGTATTTAATGTTAAAATCGCAGCAAGAGGCCTATTTATATCATCCTTTAATTTCTGAAGCAGCTTACCTTTTTTAGGGTTAGACTTTACTAGGGTTCCAATATGCGAATGGGTAACTGAAAGGATAACAGATTCTAATAGTGAACAAATAAAAGAGACGCCAAGCGCAAGGAAGAAATATGCAATCAATAAGGACATTAAATAAATACGAGTTTAATCGTTAAGATCTTTCAAGTCGCTCATTTCGATTTACAGTAAACCACATTGGTAGATAAATTAGCGACATAAATAGAATCCCTGCTAATTGAAAAGTAAATAAATAATATGGCCATTCACCAATTAGAAAAGGGCTTTCTCCACTAGGTTTTTCACAAATAAACCAATAATTAGCACCATTACCAATG
>PBPW01000030.1 GCA_002725545.1 Fidelibacterota bacterium
TCCTTCATATACATCAGGGGTCCAGAAATGAAATGGAACCGCTGAAATTTTATATCCAAAACCCACAAGAATGAAAACTGTTGCAAGNACCAAAGCTAAATTTGATTCTGGCCCTAAAGCTGCAATTGCAGATTGCATTTCGAAAAAATTTGTTGATCCAGTNAGGCCAAANAATAANCTAAAACCATAAAGCATAATACCGGATGAAAAAGCNCCATAAATGACATATTTTANAGAAGCTTCATTGCTTGAAGAATTTCTTTTGAGATANCCAGCAAGAAANAANGACATAATTGAAACAATNTCAATTGATAAATATACCATTANCATATCAATAGATGACGACATTAGGAANAANCCAANTGTCATAATNGTCATAATGCTNAAATATTCACCTAACCTNTATTCTTTNAGCTCNCCAGAAATAAAACTAATCAACATAACAATAATAGTTGAGAGTAAAATCAATATTTTAAAAAATTGAGAAAATGGATCTAAGGCAACAGTATCCATAAATAGACCCATCGGCGCAGCGCTTTGAAGTCGAATAGCAATATAGGCTAGTATTAATCCACCAATAGACCAATATGCTACCTTATGAGAGTCTTTTCTTTGATAAAATAGATCCGCAATTACAGCAGCTAGTATAGTGACGCTCAATATAAGTTCAGGCCAAAAGAATGCTAAACTATTTAAATTATTCATCTACTACCTTTTACATTGCCGAAGCAAGTCCGCCAAATGAAATTACCGAATCAATTAATACATTTAATGTTGCAGCCACTAGATCCAAGAAGGGTCTAGGGTACACCCCTAAAATCAGAGTAATAACTGCCAAAGGAAGCAAGGTAAATACCTCTCTTCTATTTATTTCAGGAATGTCATTATATTTTTCATTTGCAGGCCCAAAAAACATTCTCTGAAATGCCCATAAGAAATATGCCGCATTGAGNAGAATACCCAAGGTTGACATAATCACTATCGCTTTAAACACCGGAAATGCTCCAATAAATATCATTGCTTCGCTTACAAAGCCACTAAAACCAGGTAACCCTAGCCCAGCAAAAAAAGCAACAGCAACAAAAGCAGTATAGATTGGCATTTGTGTTGCAAGACCGCCAAATCCTTCAATATCTCTATGATGAGCTCTATCATAGATTACACCAACAAGGATGAATAACATGGCGGAAATCGTTCCATGATTAAACATTTGAAAAACCGCACCTCCTAACCCTGCTTGCGCACTAATGAGGTTACCTCCGTTCATTTCTGCAGCTGCAATTACAGCTGCCATACCAAGTAGAGTGTAGCCCATATGATTAACAGAAGAATAAGCTACTAACTTTTTTAAATCTTTTTGCGCAAGAGCGCACATTGCTCCCCAAATCACATTAATTAACCCCAAAACAGCAAGCGCCCCAGCAAACCAAAATACACCATCAGGCAACATCGTATAATTGATTCTTAGCATTCCATAAACACCTAGTTTTAACAAAACACCTGCAAGAATAACAGAGATCGCCGTTGGCGCTTCAACATGCGCCAAGGGTAGCCATGTATGAAAAGGAAACACTGGAACTTTGATCGCAAAACCAATGAATAATAAAACCCAAATTACTTTAATTGCACTCATTCCCCACCAGAGCATTCCATTTAATGCAATAGGCGCTCTTTCCATTAATAAAAGCATATCAAAAGTATTTCCACAGGTAAAGTATAGTGCCAAAATTGCAATAAGCATTAAAACTGAACCCGCTAAAGTATAGATAAAGAATTTAATTGCTGCATATTCACGCTGTGGACCNCCCCACATACCAATAAGGAAATACATTGGCAAAAGCATTACTTCCCAAAAAATATAAAAAAGGAAAAAATCCAAAGCTAAAAANACACCCATCACTCCAGTATTCAAAAGTAAAAAGAGAGAGAAATATCCCTTTACAGCATTAGTAATGTTCCAGCTTACAAAAATACCTATAAACCCAATCAGGGCCATCAAAAACACCATTGGTAAGCTTAATCCATCTACGCCTAAGATATAGGTAATATTAAATGACGGTATCCATTCCGCCCTTTCCATAAACTGAAGATTGCCATTGCTAGAATCAAAAATGCTCCATANATAAATAGCCAGAAGCAATTGAATNCCAGATGCAANGGCTGCAGTTTGTTTTATCANGTTTGATCTATCTCTAGGAATTAATGTAATAATGCCCATTCCTATGATAGGAAGCCAAATGATCCAACTGAGTATATGATCCATATCTTTTCCTTTATAAAATCTCTAGGTTGTTTGAATAACCAAAATTATGATAACACCAATTAAAGCAAATAACATGTAGTTTTGCAATCGACCTGTTTGTAGTGTTTTTAAATTTTTACCAGCGCCATGAGCTGTTCTACCAATACCATCAACTAATGTTTGATCAAGCCCATCAAAATCAAGTCGTCCTGTAATTCGAGATAAAATTTTTGTAANATATCCAAAACCATTAATAAAATATTTATNNTATAAATCCCAATCGATATAGGCAACAGNATTGCAGAGCTTTAGAAATGGTTGATATAAAAATCTATTATAATTCTCATCAAAATAATACTTGTTCAATGAAAGCTTGTAAAGCGGTCCAAATCTTTTAGTCCAATTTTCTGCAGATAATTTTTGTTTATAGTACATGGTAAATGAAAGCCCAATACCAACAGCTGCAACAAGCAACGACAAAGCCATAGCTGTATAATGGGCGTGATGTACACCATCGTAAATCTCCTTAGCGGTAGGATTCCCTGGTACGGCAGAATTTGTAGCTTTAATAAGCTTTGTAAACCAGCCGTAATCTGAAAATGGATTAATGTATGGAAGTGTGTAAAAAATAAAGAGGCTTAATGCTGCAAGAACAATTAATGGATAGGTCATTACTTTTGGTGATTCATGTATACCTTCAAAAACTTTTGGCATTTTAGGCTCACCATAGAAAGTTAGAAAAATAAGTCTAAACATATAAAAAGCTGTGATAGCTGCTGCGCCAAATCCAAAAAAGGCTAAAACCCAATGCTGTGGNTGGTGCTGGACATAGGAAAGGGTTCCAGCAAGTATCGCATCTTTTGATAAAAAACCTGAAAATAATGGAACGCCAGCTATTGCAAGAGTTGCTATTGACATTGTTAAGCTAGTAATTGGCATCTTTGATCTAAACCCNCCCATGTTTCTCATNTCCTGNGGGTCGGTATCATGNTCATGAAGNTCATGCAGAGAATGGTGCATTGCATGAATAACCGATCCTGAACCATAAAATAAACATGCTTTGAACATCGCATGGGTTAATAGATGAAAAAACGCTGCAACATAGTTTCCCACGCCAACAGCTAGTATCATATAGCCTAATTGACTAACTGTTGAATATGCCAATACCTTTTTTATATCATTTTGTGTAATTGCTATTGTGGCAGCAAAAATCGCAGTAAATCCACCAACGTAAGCAATTATTGTTAATGCCTCAACAGTAAATAGCGGGAAAAGCCTTACCGTAAGATAAACCCCAGCAGCAACCATTGTAGCTGCATGCATTAAAGCTGATACCGGAGTTGGTCCTTCCATCGCATCGGGAAGCCAAATATGTAGAGGAAACTGCGATGATTTACCCACTGCGCCCATAAACAAACCTAGACCGGCAAAGGTTAGCAGAGATCCAGAAATTAATTCATTAGATACGCCAGTAAAAAGCTGCTGAAAATTGAAAGAGCCAATAGCTGTAAACATAATCATGATGCCAATAAAAAAACCAATATCACCCACCCGATTTGTTAAGAAAGCTTTTTTACTTGCATCAGCAGCAGAATGTTTTTCAAACCAATGTCCAATCAATAAATAGGAACTCACCCCAACCAATTCCCAAAAAATATAGAGAGACATCAAATTGTTTGCTAATACAATACCGTTCATTGAGAATGTAAAAAGCCCGAGGTACGCATAATAGCGATTATAGCGTATATCACCCTTCATATATTCTAAAGAAAAGATGTGCGTCATGCTTGAAATCAAAGACACAACCAATAACATAACTATAGTTATATTATCAATCCAAAACCCTAGATCAATTTTAAAAGCACCCAGGTCTATCCAGGAGAAATACACCTCATGGGAAAATTTGTAATCCCAATTAGAAAGCATTCCAATAAAGAGAGATAGGGATAATAACAGAGTTATAAGAATTGCGCCCACAGAAACCCAATCGCCTTGCCTAGGAAGTCGTTTTCCAAAAAAGATATTTATAATGAAAGCGATTAACGGAAGAAATAAAATTAGTAGGCAAGCGTTGGTAATATAGCTACCCGTCATCATTGTTTTAGCTCGCTTACATCATCAATGTTGATAGTATTAAAATTATTAAAAATATTAATAATGATTGCTAATGCAACAGCAGCCTCAGCCGCTGCAAGTACAATCACAAATAAAGCATATACATGCCCAGACATATTCATTCCGCCGAATCTGGCAAATGCAAGAAAATTGAGATTTGCAGCATTTAGAATTAATTCTACCCCCATTAGAACCGCAACACCATTTCTACGTGTAACAACACCAAAAAGACCCAAAGAGAAAAGAATGGAGCTGATTAATAGATAATTACTTAAGCTGTCCATCAGTCATCTTTCCTTGAAAGAGTCGTAGCTCCAATCAATGCTCCAAGCAATAAAAAAGAGGCTGCTTCAAAAGGTAAAAGATAATCTATCATTAAAAGATTACCGATTGATCTTGTAGTATCAGCAGGTTCGCTATTTGCAAGCTGAATCCATGGTGTATTATAAATCATAAATCCAAGTACACCTATGAAGCCTAAGATAACAATAGCTCCCATTCTTTTTTGAACAGATGTATGGCTAATATTTACTGATGATATTTTATTAGTAAGCATAATCCCAAAAATAATCAAAACAAGAATACCGCCGACATATACAACTACCTGCACAACAGCTAAAAAATCAGCCCATAAAAATACATATAATGCAGTAACCCCAAGAAACGTAACCAAAAGAGAATAAGCTGAATATAACAAACTTTTACTCATGACAACCATTATAGCTGAGGCCACAGTTAAAATAGCGATAAACCAAAAAGTAAAATCAGCCATTAAGCCTCAGCCTTAGTATCTACCTTAGTCAAGCTATCTTTTTGCTTTGGAGTCAGCTTTTTTGAAAATTCATAGATTAGATCTTTTCTATCTACTTCAGAAAATTCATAATCTATAGGGTGCTTGGAGCTGTTAGGCCCTCCAACCATAAAAATGCACTCTTCCGGGCAAGGATATGTACATAGGTTGCAATAACAACATTCTGACATATCTATAGTAAAACGATTTACCACAAATCCCTTTTTTGTGCCATTAGATGTAACCCCAGTATGTTTAACTTTGGGAATATCTTCTCCTCTTTCAGATTTAATTGTTTCAATTTTAATACAATCAACTGGACATGCTCTTTCGCATCTATAGCATCCAATACAATCATCAATATCAACGTGCAACCTGGATCGAATCACATTATAATCTTCATGATTAAAACCAATATTTCGTTCGGGTCTAGGCCAACGTTCTTCAGGGTATTGAAGCGTAACGTTATCTTTTCTAATATTCATCATATGTCGAAAAGTAATTCGCATTCCTGTCCATAGAGTATTTACTGTATCATACATATTTGAAAAGTATTTAGACATTTTTTACCCTATAATTAATTTCCATATTCCTACTCCAAAAATATTAAACATTGCGATCGGTATAAAGACCTTCCAGCAAACATGCATTAATTGATCTACGCGAAGCCTTGGAAAAGTCCATCGAAACCACATCATAATAAAGATTAAGAAAATAATTTTTCCTGTAAACCAAAATAGTCCCCATATTGGTGAATTAAATAACCCTGGGATCGGACTCAGCCATCCCCCTAGAAAGCCTACTGCTGCAAGACCACTAACAACGAACATGTTTGCATACTCGCTTAAAAAGAATACTGCCCAACGAAAACCAGAATACTCAGTCATCCAACCAGCAACAAGCTCAGATTCAGCTTCAGGGATATCAAAAGGTGTTCGATTAGTTTCAGCAACCGCGCTAATAAAAAAAATAAAAAAAGCTAAAAAACTGAAGGGGTTATTAAATATTATCCAATTTGGCAAAATACCCCAAACCGTTCCAGATTGAAATTCAATCATAGATTGAAGATTCATTGTGCCTGCCATCATAATAGGAACTATAATTGATAATCCAGCTGGTATCTCGTAGCTAATAATCTGAGCTGCTGATCTCATCGCTCCGTATAGCGACCATTTATTATTTGATGCCCAGCCCGCCATGACAATTCCGTGAACACCAATAGATCCTACAGCAATTATATAGAATACTCCAATATTGACATCTACAACTTGAATGACGGAACTAAATGGTAAAACTGCTATACCTAAAAATGCCCCTATAAAAATAATAAAAGGGGCAACTTTAAATAGTAATTTATCAGCAGAAGATGGAATAGTATCTTCTTTAATAAGGAGCTTGAGTGCATCTGCAATAGTTTGAAGAACACCCCATTTTCCAGCATGGAGCCCGGGTCCTTGGCCCATCGGCCCGATACGATCCATCATAAAGGCCGAAACTTTTCTTTCAACGTAAACCGCAACTGTTGCATTCAATGCCATAAGTACAAAAAGTGGAATTCCAGCAATCGTCACTGCTAATAAAAACGTAATTAGAGGAATATCAATAAACTTTGAAAACAATTCGATAAGAAAATCAACGGTCATCTATCGATTTCTCCTAAAACTATGTCCAAACTTCCTAAAATTGCCAGNACATCAGAAATCATCCATCCGCTCGATATCTCATCTANGCAAGACAATGCNGTAAAAGCAGGGGAACGCATTTTTACTCTACTTGGCGAAGGGGTGCCGTCACTCATAATGTAATAACCTAAATCGCCTCGTGGGCTTTCTGTTCTTCTATAAACTGATCCCGCAGGTGGGCGAATCTTTTTAGGCATTGTTTCAAATACATCTCCACCAGGTAGATCTTTAAGTGCCTGACGAATAATTTTTGCACTTTGACTTACTTCAAGCATTCTAACCCAATATCTATCAAAACAGTCTCCAAGGGTTCCAAATTCACCTGTACCCGTTGGAACTTCAAATTCAAAACGATCATAGATAGAATAAGGCTCGTCCTTCCTTACATCCCATTTCACACCTGATCCTCTAAGGTTTGGACCAGATACACCATAACTTATAGCTACATCAGAAGGAATAACGCCTACATCTGCAGTTCGTTCAATAAAAATTTTATTATATGTTAGTAAATTATTATACTCATCTATTTGAGGTTCAAAATAATCTAGGAATTCGATACAAATCTTCTCAAAGTCTTTAGGAAGGTCATGCGAAACGCCTCCAATCCACATATAATTATATAATAAACGAGCGCCACAAGTGTATTCAAACATATCTAAAATACGTTCACGATCTCTTAGCAT
>PBPW01000004.1 GCA_002725545.1 Fidelibacterota bacterium
GGCTTATATTCTAACCGGTGGCGACAAAGCAGGGCTTACCAAATCCGTTGATGAACAGTATCTTTTAGATATTGAAAGAGAAGCTTTTGTTTCTTTAGCTGGTGAAAAGCTATCGCAGGATAGGATTCGCTATATGCTTAAAGTTGGAAAGCCTTTAAGAAATTAAATAATTATTCCTCTTACCTCTCATAGCCTATACGGTCATATGCATTGACAACCGTAGAGGTAATATTTTTTAAATGAGCACCAATGCGTTTTAAATATCTAGCGTATAATACTAATGACGAAGATTTAGATTGACTATCTAATTTGACATCTCCACTTACAATGCTAGATACGATCTTATCGGATACTGAAGATACCCTTTTTTTATACTTATCATTCAAGGTTCGCGCTAAATCTTCATCTTGATTTTCAATGACTTGGATCGTGGTAGAAAACCTAGATCTTACTTCACTCTCCATAGCTGCGATTTCTTCTTTGAGCTCTCCGAAATCAAATGGCGCTTTTTGCATCAACGTTAGATCAGAAATATTTTTGCAATAATCCCCTATCCGTTCGATATCAACTACCATATCCACAAGAATCAAACCGTTTGGAACTTCCCTGGAGCTTGTTTCTAATGAGAAATAGGTAAGCACTTTACGCCGAACTGTCATTTGATAGTCATTGATCTTTCTGTCCTCCTTTTTTAAAGCCTTGATCTCTTCTACGGAGTCATGCGAATTAAAACTATCTATAGATTTTATGAAAATATCGTGACTTAGCTTTAGCATTAAGATGGAATCATCCCAGGCTTGAGAAAGCAGGCTATCAGATTTCCATATTTTTATGATATCATTAAACAAAGACATATATACCTACCTAACCATTGAAATTAAACTTAAGGGGATTAGAAAAAATACTATTAATAAATAAAGTAGAGGATAAATTTTGTTTTTAGTGGCCAAATTGGAAAACCATTCTGCAAGATGGATTGGGATTTCCCTAACCCTTTTAATAGGCCATAAAAGGCCAATGCCCAGCAAATTAAATGAAAGATGTCCTAAAGCAACAGCCAAGGGAGCAATTGTTCCCGAAACCATACTAGCTAAAAGTGAGGTGACAGTGGTTCCAATATTAGCACCTAGCGTATATGGAAATATTTGCCTGAGATTTAATATTCCAGCGCCAGCTAGTGGAATGACCAAAGAGGTTGTGATTGAACTACTTTGAACAAGGATTGTAATTATAACCCCAAAAAACATTGCTCTTAAGGTGGTGCGAAATATATGGGTGTCAAAAAATGCCTGGAGCCTAAACATCACTAATGATTTGATCAGCTTAGTAAGATTGCGCAATGAAAAGAATAGAAACGCTAAAGCTGCTATAAGCATTAATGCGTTCGCCTCTACAATCGACTGCTGTTGAAAAAGATGCTCTATCCACTTTACAGTAGGCTTTGTGATTAGTTTGATTGGACTTGTGAAAGTACCGCCTCCAGCTCCAACCAGAAGAGAGGATAAAGCAATGGAAAACTTGCTTATAATTCCAAAAATAAGTTCAAGTGGAAAGATAATAATAACAGCAAGAATATTAAAAAAATCATGAACCACAGATGCTGAAAATGCTCGCTTGAACTCTTCTCTGTTTACAATATGCCCTAATGAAACAATTGTATTGGTGATACTAGTTCCAATATTTGCGCCCATAATATATGGTACTGCTGCTGCAACTGCTAATTCTGGATCACTGCCAAAAACTCCTGCGGCAACCATCCCAACCACTAAAGAAGTTGTTGTTGAAGAACTCTGAATTAAACCTGTCGCTAGCACCCCAATGAAAAGACCAATGAATGGACTGGCCTGGCTTTGAAATAGGCTTTCGGCAAATCCGCGACCTAGTCCCTTGAAGGCTGATCCAATCATCCCAATGCTAACAAGGAATAAATATAAAACAGCAAAGACGGCTGCTATCCTAATAAAGAGATATATTTGATCAGAAGTTTTACTATTCAAGATAATTTATAAGTTTAATTTGAGCAATTTGAAATTTGTGAAAGTTAATTGATTTTGAACAATTTTATCATATAAACATAATCTTAATCTAGGAAAGATGCTCAGCGTATAATTCATGAATAATTCCATCTGGCAATCCAGAATGCGGCACTATCATTTTTTCACATTGCGACCAATCCATAATTCTTTCATAAATTTTTCCTGCATGCATGATGACGTCTGCCCTATCAGGTCTCAAGCCCAGCTCAACGATTCTTTGTTTTAGGCTAAGCGGTTTGATGGTATTTAATACTTCTCTGATTGTATCAATATTTATCTCATTTTTCTTTTTATCTTCAATCATTGAGAAGATTTTATTGATATTTCCACCGCTTCCAATTGACTTCGTAGGTCCATCAAATTGATTGCGCTGCTCAACGACCCAGCTCTGCATTTTTTCCCAATCTGAAGTTGATACCTGATCCTTTAATATTCGCACTGAACCAATTGGAAATGATTTAGATAGTGCTTTTTCTCTATTTACAATAAAACTTATTTCCGTGCTTCCTCCACCTACATCTATATAAACATAATGTTTTTTTGGATCAAGATGTTGCTCTATATGATTAGCCATAATAATGCGAGCCTCTTCTTTTCCAGAAATAATTTGAAGGTTAACATTTACAATCTTATTAATCTCATCAACAATGACTTGGCCATTAGATGCAGTGCGCAGAGCAGAAGTTGCGCATGATTTAAAGCTTATAGGATCATAGGCTTGAATCATTAAATAAAATGCGTGTATTGTATTCTTTAATTTTTGAGTATTCTCATCAGAGATTTTTCCAAGCGTAAAAGCGTCCTCACCTAACCTTAAAGGCATTCGAATAAGTGATTCTTTTATAAATGCGGTAGAAGAATTTTCTAAAACTCTACAGAATAATAAGCGCATTGCATTGCTGCCAATATCTATGGAAGCAAATTTCAGACTATCGCTTAGCTGGTTTTGAACCATTGATGTTATTTCATCATAATATTGTAAAGGTATGCGGCATGGATATTCTAATTTATAATTTTATTATTGTTATCATCTATAATAATCTTACCCAAATTGATTTGTTTACAATTTGTTCATATAGTATTTGCAAATCAATACCCTAAGTTCTTGTGCTGTAAATATAATTAATTAATGTATTGACAAATTTTTTAAAAGGCATACATGAAAAAGAATTTTTTAACTGTAACAATTGTAACCATCATAATAATTTCAAATATCTTGTTGGGTCAAGATGATTCACCTGTAACGCTTAGAATCCCTTCAGGAATTGATATAGAATTATCAGGTGAGGTTGAGATGGAACTTGTAGATGTTGAAGGCAAAGGTGGTGCTGGTAATCGAGAAACATTTCTTAAAAAGATTGAAACTAGAAGTCCTTACACTAGAATAGATAAGGCGGTCCTAGATTTTAAAGTTATCTATTCACCAACTATTTCGTACAGGTTTAGCTTAAGGTTCAATGACAATGGTGCTTATGCTGATAAGCATTACCTCCTTTATAAAAACAATGACCTTCGATTGGAAATAGGTAAAAACCGTCCTGCGGTTGCATTAAAAAGAGCGACGGAAGCCTACCCGCTAATTGGAACAGCATATTGGAAAGGTCGTCAATACCATGCTGATCTGAGTAGAACATCCGGTATTTTTAACTACGGGGCATCACTTGCTCTCAAAAGACCGCTCGATTACGATGACGCCGCTGAAGATAAATCATTTAGAATGCTTGTTTATGGGGATAGTGAAAAAGTTGATGGCCAAACCTATGAAATTGGGCTCAGAGCTGGTATGGAGCTAGGAATCATGCGGTTTAAAGGTTGGTACTACACCGGTAAATTGATTGATGATGAAGACTGGAAAAAAAGATTGCATTACGATTTTGATTATTACGCAACTCTTGAACCTGATACGGTCTTATCGAAAGATGCTAACGTTGACCATTCATGGTTTGGCTTTAGAGGTGAGATAAATGTGGTGAATTCATTATTCAGAGCTGAAGCCATTGGTTCTGTGGATGGGTTTTTAAAACGCGGTGGATTTTATTTTGAGGGCAGTTCAAATGTACAAAAAAATCTTTTGTTACTAGCTCGCTATGGTGAACTAAGGATCGATCCTGGTGGTAGTGATTTTTTCCCTATCTTAAAAGATCCTCAAACATGGGACAGAAAACTATTAACACTAGCTTCAATCTATAACTTGACAGATTATGCAAAATTAAAAGTTGAATATTACTTTTTAGATGAAACTACTGGTGATACTAAAGAAATTGCTGATGATGAAGGCAGGAAACCACAATATGAAGTTAAAGATAATCAGTTACTTGTTCAATTTGAACTCAACTTCTAACGCTGAATTAACACCAGGTTAATAATTTGTTTAAATAAAGAGCTTATTTTTTTCAAATACTTTTAGGAGAAAATTTTAAAATGACTAGAAAACTATTACTGGGAATAAGTTTATCCCTTGCTTTTCTTTTAACTTCCTGCGAAGATAAGGTAGCCGAAGAAAAGCTTGTTGTGGATAATTTTGGCATTACCCTTGTTGACAAAATCACGACTGGCGATGGGTCTCAATCGCAACCTGAGCTCATACGATTCATCAACAAAGATCTTGGTGTAATTGTAAACTCTAAGCAGAATACAGTAGATTTTATAAATATCACATCAACCAGCATATCTATGAGCGGTCAAAGCGTTCAAATAACCAATGACGCTGATGCAGACGCCTCATCTATCGATGTAAGTGTAGATGAATCTATTTTAGCGGTGGTTGTTTCTAAAGGTGCTTGTAAAAGGGGCGAACTCTATCTAATCAATACTTCTAGTCTGCAAAAATCAGGTCCTTATGAGCTTGGGTACAATCCAGATGCTGTTGATATTGCTGTCGATAATAAATATGTGGTGGTCGTTAATGAATTTGATTATGAAGATGGCGTTGATGGCGGATGCGATAACTTAGGATTTCCAGGAGTTTCCATTTACGATATTAGTTCGGGAATTGATAAAGCGGTACTAGTAAAAGATATGAAGATATCACATACTGGATCTAATGGAAATCTTGCTGAGCCTGAAGGTGTGAAGATCGCACCTAACGGAACAACGGTTTACATGACGCTTCAAGAATCAAATGAGTTGGGCTGGTTTTCAATAAATAATCCCCCTGATGTCCTTGTGGATAAGGTTACCTTCACAAATCCTGAACATGAACCAGATGGAATATGGGTTAATTCTGATGGTACCTTGATCTGCACTGCAGGTGAATACGATGGCACTATTGGAGTTCACCAGCTTGACTCATCAGGAAAACCATCTACTCAAAGCTATATAAGAATGGCTGAAGATCTACCTAGTAACTGGGATTGGGAAGACAAGCGAAAAGGGATTGAGCCTGAGGAAGTAGTAATCGTTGAAGCGGGTGGAAAAGTTTTTGTCCTAACAACCCTTCAAGATGCTGGAGCGGTGGTTGTTTATGATATTACAGATCCAAACAATCCAAAGTACGATTCAGGATCAATTACAGAAATGAATGATTATACTTCTGGGTCAGGTGGAACAAGTGAGGGAGAGCCTGAAGGCCTTGCTTACAAAGATGGGTACGTACTAGTATCAAATACGGAAGATCCTTCTGTTGCTCTTTTGAAATCATCTTGGGCTAAGTAGAGCAGGATAATAGTTTTCAATAAAAAAAGGCCGGAATATTTCCGGCCTTTTTTTATTGAATATAGTCAGGTTAAATGATTACTCATGAGCCTTTAGCTTATTTAAAAGCTCATATTGCTCTCTGCTCAAGTCATCAAACCTTGTATTAAAAAGCGAGATATTATAAACAGGCGATTCTTTTGACCACTTCTTAGGCTTTAGATTTTTCCTATTAGAATAATTGATATTTGATAACACATATCTAATGGCATTGAGTCTCGCTATCATTTTATTATCAGAATTAATTACAACCCATGGCGCATCAACAGTAGAAGTTTTTTCAAACATTTGCTCTTTATAGTCTGTCAATAGCTGCCAATTTTTATGAGCCTTCCAATCGTTTGAGGATAGTTTCCAATATTTTAAGTCATGATCTTTTCTAAATTGAAAACGTAATTTTTGATTTTCTTTAGAAATAGATAAATAAATTTTAATTAAGATAATACCGCTATCAATAAGTCCTTTTTCCCAGGCATTAACTTTTTTCATAAAGTATTTGTATTGGCTTTCTGTGCAATAACCCATTGCAGGCTGAATTATAGCTCTTGAATACCAACTGCGGTCAAAAAAAACGATAGTTCCTTGATTTGGGAGTTTCTTTTCCCAAGTTTTAAACCAATTCTTTTCTTGTTTTTTACTTGGCACTCCAAGCTCAACAATCTTGATTGCTTTAGGCATTAAGTTTTCAATGAATCTTTTTATCGTTGAGCCTTTTCCAGCCGCATCTCTGCCTTCAAGTAAAATAGCGATTCTCTGACCAGATTGAATTGTCCATTCCTGTAATTTAAGCAACTCAATCTGCAGGCGTCTTTTTTCTTTTTGATACTGCTGGTTATTTAGCTCAGAATATTCTGTTCTATTATAAATTATCATAATTAGTTTAAAAAATTAAAAGTTGCTTACCTCATTATCTGCAATATATAAAAATGAAATGAAATATTTTACTATTTTTGATTTATATAAGATTTAATGCCGCTGGCTAAAGATGTGCTCTCAATATTATATCCAATAGATCTGAGTTTATCCATATCAGCGCAAGTATATGCCTGGTAGTTCAATATTAGGTCTTTTGGAAAAGGTATATATTTGATCGCTTTTGCTAGCTTTTCTTCTAAAAATATCTCTGCTAATTCATTAAAAGTACTTGTAGTTCCTGAACCAATATTATAGATACCTGATTTAAATTTCTTGTTCATCATAAACAATGTCATATCAATAGCGTCATCAATATACACAAAATCTCTTTTCTGCTCTCCGGGGCCAACCCCATGCGATGAATCAAAAAGTTTTATTTCAGAACTAGTTTTTAATTGATCAAGAAAATGGCATACTACGCTTGCCATCCTACCCTTATGCGCTTCGCCAGGTCCATATACATTAAAATATTTAAGACCTGCCCAAAAATTTGGTGCATTATTTTGTGATAATGCCCATTCATCAAAATCCTGTTTGCTTTGACCGTATTCATTAAGGGGTTTGAGATTGGTGATTAAATCATGCCTATCTGAAAAACCATTCATTCCATCACCGTATGTTGCTGCACTACTGGCATAAATGAATTCAGCATCAGCCTCAATACAGTACTGCCATATTTTTTGAGAGTAGACTACGTTATTTTGTGTTAGATATTTATAATTTCTTTCAAGGGTATCAGAGCACGCTCCAAGATGGAATACTGAACTTATTTTTTGATTTTTAGTTTTCTTAATCCAAGATAAAAAATCATTAATTCCTATGAGCTCATAATGCTTGATTTGATCAATATTATCTTTTTTTAATGGATGATTTATATCATCAACCAATATTAAATCATTTCTACCAATATCGTTTAGCTTTTTTGCCAAATTAGACCCAATAAATCCTGCAGCTCCTGTAATTATAATCATGATTATTTATAAGATAATTTTAAATACTAACTTTCGAATGAATTTTATATACAATATTATAATACGACCTTAATATATTATCAATATGAAGAATCAATTAAATAAAGCAATTATTATTGCTGCCAAAATACATAAAGGGAAAAAAGGGCGCAATCGTGAGCCTGCTATTATGCACCCTATTCGAGTAATGGGAATGATGAATGATAATAACTCGCGAACAGTGGCTGTCTTACATGACGTTGTTGAGTCTGGGAAAATCTCAATACCCGAATTAAAACAGGCAGGATTTAATAAAAAAATATGTAAAGCAGTAGATTTGTTATCTAGAAGAAAAGGTGAAAAATATAATCATTACATCGATCGATTAAAGGATAATAATCTTGCTGTAACTGTAAAGTTGGCTGATTTAATTGATAACTTTTCTAGGAGGAAAGGATACAAGAAGGCTTCAAAAGTTGACTTGCAAAAAATTAAAAAATATAAGAAAGCTTACAAAAGATTAACGGGGGAAAAATTACAGATAAATTAAACCGCTTTTATTTTTTTAACATTTTGATCATTTGAAAAGTCAATTTCTCCCATGTAAATCTTTCAGAAACCCTATCTTTCCCTTGTTTAACCAAATTCATTCTATAGTCTTCATCTGAAAACATTTTCTTTATTGCTGATGCTATCTCCGGCGGACTATCTGATGAGACTAATAATCCATTTACTTCATTCTCTACAGCATCTGGAATTCCACCTTCATAACTCCCAATAACAGGGCAGCCACAAGCGTTTGCTTCTAAAAATGTGATTCCAAAACCTTCGCTATCTCCTGTTTCATGTAAATTTCTACTTGGCATAACGTAAACCTTGCTTATCGAGTATATCTTTTTTAAATCTTTATCTGGTAAGAAATCAATAAATGTTACATGCTTTTGAAGGGAGAGCTCACCAACTAATTTATTAAGTGAACTAAAATAAGAATCTTCTTTGCGATGTGGGCCAGCAATAATATAATGTGCTTTAGGAAATTGTGATAAGACATCAGGCAGGGCTCTTAAAACATCATCATGTGCTTTCCTCTTAATAATTCTAGCTAGAGTCAGAATTAAATCTGAATTCTGTGGGATTTTATATTTATTGTAAAAATCAGCTTCAACCTCAGTTTGGTAAAACCTATTTGTATCCACACCATTAGGTAAGAATTTTACATGGCTCGTATCGATATCCTTTAATTTATTTTTAATTTCATCTCTGGTAAATCGACTAACGGCTAATACTATATCAGAAGAAGAAATAACATTATTAATAACTTTTAATTCACTTGACGACTTTATGCGTGTTATTTCAAGGCCATGCGCTACAACTATCATTTTACTTTTTGGAAATCTTTTTTTTAAAAAATTAAATGGTTTTGCCATTTCCCAAGTTGTCGCAATAAAAATTGTATCATTATTTTTTCTTAAAATTTTCCACATATAATAAGCTGAGTAAAAGCGATGAAATTCATGCCAGTTTCTTCCATACATTGGGTAAATTTCAAAATTCTCATCTCTATGAGTTTCTAGATCAAGGTCTTTACGATGTCTAGCATATACAGAGGTTTTATAGCCAAGGTTTGGGAGTTCCTTTGCTATTCCAAAAGCCCATTCTGCTATACCTCCTCCTCTCATTGGTGGAAAGTGTCCTGTGATTATTGCAACATTCAAAACAAATTTATTTTTTGAGATTCATAATTAATTCAAAGTATTTTCGAGCCAGATAATATTTCAGCTTTGTAAAAAAGAAATTTAATTTACCTTTCTTAGATTTAGAACTTTTTTTGTGAAAATGTAAAGCTATACTAGATGAACAGATAACATGAATTTTTTCATCATTGGCCCTCAGACAGTACTCTAGATCTGATTTGTAATGATTGTAGCTCTCATCCAATTCACCCAATACTTTTAAGGCTTTTTTGGTTATTAATAGCAAAGCTCCAGTAACCCATTGAACTTTTTTCGGATAATTATTTATGATAGTTCTGAGCTTGTCTTTATCATGTAGATGCTGATGGCTATTTAGCTCTAATGGGTTAATATCTTTAGTATCGTATTTTTGCCCACCTGCGTGCTGGACCGAAAGATTTGATCGCAAAAGAATACTTCCTGCAATTCCGGCATTAAGTTTTTGTGTATCACTTATTAGTTTTTCTACAGTGTTTTTATTTATTCTAACATCTGGATTGATAAGTATAATATATTTTGAATTATTATCAATTAATTTTAACCCTTGATTAACCGCGCTCGTAAAATAGGTGTTATCTTTATTGTAAATAACTTTGTAAGGAGATAGGTATTCTTTATCATCGCTATTATTATCAATAATTATTATTTCATGATCTAGCGGAGTGCATCTATTGAGATTATTGATTAATTCTGGAAAATGAATCTGTGAGTTATAAGTAACAACAATATACGATATTACTGGATGATTATAGTTTTGATCCATTTTCTAAAAAATATTATTTAACAATTTTTTGAACTTAATTAACTACTTGGTTTGGATTTATTTTTATAAGATTTATACAATTTGATTACTGATTCTGGCTGTATATCTCTTATATATTTAGTAGAAGAAATCACTGAGTCGCTAATATTATTATATGGATGATAACGCGCATGAGCTACTTTATCATTGTTGTAAAGGCCGATGATTGGTTTGTTTAATGCTGCTGCCAAATGAATCAAAGATGTATCAACTGAAATCAAAATTTCTGCCTCATTAAGTATACCTGAGGCGTAATAAAGATTAGGCGATTCTAAAGGATAATGTATCCTTTCTTTGAATATATTTTTTATCAGCTTTGCTTGATTTTTTTCTTTTTCTGATGAAAATAAAGCAATCTGCATTTCTAGATCATCTTCTAAAATATAGGTGATTACCTTTTTCCATTTATCTATAGGAAAACTCCTATCTTGGTGTCCAGCGCTCATGTTTATCGCAACATACTTTTTTTCTTTGATAGAAGATGGGAATTGATAAAAATAATCAGGTAGCCAATTATCTACTGGTGTAGTTAAGCCATATTTAAATAACAATTCACAATACTTCTCAGCAATGTGTTTAGACTCTTCATTGGGTAGATGATAGTTATAGATTGGATTATTATATACGTTATCTAAGCATATTTTTACATCAGCTTTGATTGTATTTGCTAAATGATGAAAAGTTGATGAAGGACCGCTCTTTGGATTATATAAAATTTGATATTTTTCAGATCTAATTAGTTTTGCAAATTTAAGATTGAATGGTCTGTAGCTTATACAGTTTCTAATGAATGGAATCCCTTCAAATATTTTTTTATTGTAGCTGGTACAGCATAAATCAATTACTGCATCCGGAAAACGTTTATGTAAAGCATTTAAAAATGGAAGCAATAAGATTGCGTCACCCAATTTTTCTTGTGCAAAAATGATTATACTATTAATCGAATCGGGTAATTCTTTAGGATTAGCACGACGATATAATCTATTCAATAGATTAACGATTATTCTTCGATGCAATTTGTGTTTCAGTTGTGTTGATAAATTTTTTGACATAATTACAAAAATTATATTTTATAAAACTTTGAAAATAGTTTTCTAGCTTTTTTGTCATGGTTGCCATTGAGAATGATTCAATTAATGTACTGTAACCGTTTCTCCCCATATCTTTATAAAGATTTTTATTATTAATAAAATTTTTGAAAGCAGTAAGCAATTCATCTGATTTAGGTTCGCATATTATTCCGTTTACCTCATGATCAATAGCTTCTGAAACTCCTCCAACATTTGTTGCAATAACTGGCTTTTTTGCCATCCAGGCTTCAAATAAAGTATTGGGTATGCCCTCTGATCTAGAAGGTATAACAACCAAATCAGCTCCATTAAAAAAACTAACAATGTCGTTATTTAAACCAACAAGCTCGCAATTATTTTGAAGATTATATTTATTGATAAGGTTATTTAAATTATTGAACTCAGGGCCATCACCTGCAATTTCAATTTTATATTTAATATTAAATTCATCAAATTTTCTCAATGATTCAATTAAAATATCATAACCTTTGTGTACTGTTAATCTTCCGGCACTTCTAATTTTAAAAATTCTATTTTTATTTACCTCATTATCATTATGCGCTCTTAGAGTATCATAACCATTATGAATACATACTATATTATCTGAATTGAAATTTCTTTTAATAAATTTATAGGATAGTAATTCCTTTTTTAAAGCTATTGCATTAACAATTATCCCATCTACCTGATTGGAAATAATATATCTTTGAATAAAGTCTCTTTTAAGTATCGGTCTTGATATTCCTAATCTCATTATATGCGAAACGTTTACCTTATTTTTTATCTGAGCAGCGAGAATGTAATCTTTACGCTTGGTTGACAGCAAAATATCTATATCATTTTCATCAATAATTTCTCTTATAATCGATTTTGTTTTTATACTTAATTCATTAGTGTAAGGTGCATCAATTAATTTTATGGATGGATGGAGATTCTTCCAATGCGTTGCATGTTTGCGATGCACTAAAAATATAGAATGATTATTGAGAGCCAAGGCATTCATCGCTGATGTCAACCATCGTTCGTTTCCGCCCCAATTTTTCGATGAGTTAAGCGCTATAATTTTCATCAAAAACTAGTCTTTTGAGTAAACTTCTAATTCAAAAGAGAACTCGGTTCCTTCTCCTAGCCGGCTTTCGACTTTTACTGTTGAACCGTGTGCTTTGATTATATGGTTTACGATAGACAATCCTAGCCCTGTACCATTTTTAGCTCGACTTCTTGCATTATCAGTACGATAAAAACGTTCAAAAATTCTTTCAATTGACTCTGTTTCAATTCCTACCCCTGTATCAGAAACTGAAAGATAAACCTTATTATCATTTTTTTCTATTGATATTGCAATTTGCCCTTCATCGGTATATCTGATTGCATTTGATAATAGATTATTAAATACCTGATGGATGCGATCAGGGTCTGCGTTAACAAAAACTTTTTCATTCAAATTATTATTTATTTTAATATCAATTTTACTATTCTTTTTAGTGCTGTTAGCATCACTAACCATTTCTTCAATCAATGTTAATATATCAACTTGTGACATATTCATAATTAACTCACCGGTTTCTATTCTTGAAATATCTACAAGATCAGTAACAAGAACTTCAAGTCTTTTTATATTTTTCAATGATCTTTTCAGGAATGTTTTATTCACCTCTTTATCATCCAATGCTCCATCTAGTAAGGTTTCTAAATAGCCACTAATCGACGCTATTGGCGTTTTTAATTCATGCGTAACATTGATAAGGAACTCTGATCGAACTTCGCTCATACTTATAATTTTTGAAATATCGGTACCCAGAGTTTCCGCCATTTCATTTACACTAATTGCTAGATCTGCTATTTCATCAGACCCTTTAACTTCTGATCTTGATGACCAGTCTCCACTTTTAATCTTTTGAGCAACTTTAGAAATTTTTCGAATTGGTGATGTAACCCAGCGATCAAGCAAAAACGTAAACGCAATTAAAATTAGTGAAATAAGAAAAATTATTCTGTATTGATAAGCCTGCCTATGAGCAATTAA
This sequence comes from Fidelibacterota bacterium, assembly GCA_002725545.1. The sequence goes on from PBPW01000004.1 coordinate 13,226, forward strand.
AGTATTTGCAAAATCCATAGTCTGAGAAACTCGAATATAGGTTATGGGTTCTAGATCAATTTTTAATGCAACGTATATATAATCTTTTTTTAAAGTGCTGCTATATCGTGTTGCAATACCGAATTTTTTATTATTTGACTGCTGGATTTCAGGCCGATCAAGGTGATTATCCATCAAGGAAACTTCATTTGCACTTAAACCAGATTCGCCTAATACTTTTCCATCTTTATTTATTAGAGTAATTCGCAGCCCTGTAGCATCAGAATAATAAGATGCAGCCTGAATCATTGAAAGTTTATTATTATTTGACAAAAATAATGAAAAAGCCTTCCCGTGTGAAAGCAAAGTATTAGCTATCTCTTCTCTAACTTCACGATCGATATATCTATTAGTTAAAAGGGTAGGAGTGATTAGCCCTATTGAAAGAAGAGCAAAGAGTGTAAGAAATAATTTTTGGCGAAGTTTAAACAATAAAAACTAATTTTTTTTTGGTCTGAATCTATAACCTACACCTTTTACGGTCTCAATCCAATTTTTATAATTTGAAAGTTTAGATCTGATGCGATTTATATGAACATCAATAGTTCGATCAACAACATAAACATCATCTTCCCAAATGGATGATAATAAAATTTCTCTAGTAAAAATTTTATTAGGCTGGCTCATAAAAAAAGCTAGCAACTCAAATTCTTTCCTTGGTAAGGTAATTTCTTTACCATCTACTTCTGCTAAATAATTATTTATATTTATCCTTAGACCTTCATGTTCAATAATTTCACCTTTTTCTTTAATTTTATCAATTCTTCGAAAAATAGCATTAATTCTAGCAATCAACAGTTTAGGGCTAAAGGGTTTTCGAATATAATCATCTCCACCATACTCAAGACCTTTGACTTCATCAAATTCTCTGTCCATAGCAGTTAAAAAAATGATGGGAACTGTATTGCCCTGATTACGAATAGTGCGGCAAACTTCATAGCCATCCAATGAAGGCATCATTATATCTAGAATNATTAGATCGGGACTTTCATTTAGTTTTTTTAACGCTTCATCTCCATCGCTAGCTGTAATGCATTTTAGGTTTTCTTGTTCAAGATTGTATTGNATAATATTTCGGATATCTTTTTCGTCATCAACAATTAAAACTAATTTTTTATTCATTTGATAGGTTCACAGTTTTTTAGTTAATCAAATCACTTTAACTTTAGAATTTATTGAAATTGATGATTCTGCTNGTTTCATATTTCTCTTCCGGATACTTGTTTCCATAAATTCAATGATAGCTTATCGATATTATTAAATGATTTTGAGTTAATCCATTCAACTATTGATTGCGCTGTATCAGGATAACTCACTGGATTAGATGGGGGCTGATCAATCCATTCGCTTATGATTTTTGGGTTAAGATCATTCATTACATAACCCCAGTTTAATCTTTTCATTGCCTCGGCGTTTGATAATTGTTCCATTTGCCCAATAAGTGGTTTTAAAAGAATATTTTTTCCTAAGATNAGTGACTCACTTGGNAATTCAAATCCTGCATTACATAATACTTTTTCTGAGCTGAGTAAATCATCTTCAAAGCCAGACCTTGAAAAAGGTTTTAAATTGATATTGCCAATAGTTTTAGGCTTTTCAATATCATGATATACATAAAAAGAATTGTNTTTAAATGGTTTTAATAATTCCACGATATCATTTAAATCTTCAAAAGGAAGATAGACTAATATTTTTTTAGAAATTGGTTTGTTATTATTNCGATTGATAAATGGAAGGATTGGCGGAACAATTGGTTGGTCAAAATGATGCCAATGCACTCCAATATTTATATTAGCCGGTGCAAATGTTTTTAAAATTAATTTGGTAATAAAATTTTCACCTGCCATTGGAATATCATAAGAAAATGCATATTGGTGACCAATACCAATTGAATTTACTTTGTTANATTTTGCAGCCCATGCTGTTACGGGTTCAAAATCGGTTATNACTAAATCTATATTTTCAAGATTAAATTGACGNACGTCTCTAAAAAATTTTAAAAGGCGAAGGCTNGNGAATGATTTAATATAATTAATTTTACCCTTTTTGACTTCAAATGATAATCCTTCGAACGTTTCAAAAGGTTCTAATGATTCAACGCCAAACAGTGTGTCTTTTTTTCTACCGCTAATTACAACTCTTACATTGTGACCTTGAGATCGCAATTTAGGAATTAGCGCTAAACCTCTTGTCAGGTGGCCGTTTCCAGTTCCTTGAACGCCATATACAATATTCATCAGTAATTATTATTTATTCTATGTTAATACCAAAAGCAAATGTTTCGCATTTAATAATCTATTTATTTGACTAAAATACACACTTTACCTTTTGTTTATATTAACGCTATGTTAATTATCTATTAATTAATGATTTTAAACTTGATACCGATTATTAATTTAAAATCTCTTCAAGCCTTTTTCTGAAAAAAGATTATCTTTCAATCCTTGATCATAGCTAACCTTTAATACCTCCATCTCTGTGATATTTCCATTCAATAGGTTTTCCATAATTTTTTTAGTAGGTGTCCANTATTGATTATTCTTTACATAATTAGGTATTTCTAAAATTTTAACTTTTTCATCTTTAGAATTATAAAATTCTATCTTTCGTATAAGGTAGAATTTCTTATCAATCCAAAGTATTCTTGCTTTATAACTTGAATCATCATTCGGGGTTGCCCTGATTAAATAACATTCATCTCCATTGAACACATCATTAGAAATAAGTTCATAATTATCTAAATTAACTTCCCGACCTACAAAATCTCCATATGTGAATTCAGTTCCTTGAAAATTTCGAGATATTTCTGATGGCTTAATTCGTTTTACTTTTCTTAATTTTGGTATGTAAAGCCATTGATCATCATTTTTTTCTCCAGCCCAATCCCAGTTTAGCAAACTGTACCCTCGCACTTCCTTAGGCTCTATAAATCGTAATAATAATTTGGAATTAAACTTTCCATCTTGATAGCGTTTTTCGAACTGTTTCATTTTACGAAAGTGGGTTTTCTTTTTATTTTTTTTATTCTTTGATATAAGGGTCATTTTGAAATCCATTTCAATATCAACTGGCTTCATTTGTTGTTCCATTTTCAAAATGATAGATTTTCCAGAGGGCTGCGCATAAGAAATAGAAAGATATACAAAAAGGAGTGCTAATGATATTCTTGCCATGCAAGAATATAAGGAATCAAAAATTATACATTATACCCATTCTTACATGATTAAAGTCCTGCATCAATGTAAACGGGTTGAGTTGATCTGCATTTCCTTGAAACTGGGTAGTCGCCAACTCAAATTTCCAATTCAGTATTGGAGAATATCCAATCGTAGCGCTAAGCATTGATCCAGACTCATTTAAATTGATCATTAAAGACCCTGATAATTCTAACTGGTCATCCATCATAACCCCACTTGAGCTAATTAATGCAGCTTTATTGGTGAACATTGCAAGNGGAGTTCCCATTCCTGGGCTAAATGGTAAAATTGGTATAAAATCAATTTTGTAAGATGGTTTTTTTGGGCTAAACCATTGATTCGTTTCATCGATCGTACTGCTACCAATGAATTGACCTGATATCATGATATCTGCTGCTGTTGTGTACTCTAGCTGAATAACATATTGAGAATAGGTTACATCTTGATTAAGGGCGAAGTAGTTNTCTGATAAAATTTCATCATCCGTAGAGCCACTTTTAGTATTGTACACTGCACCTTCCGCTCTAATAGTTAAATCTCCGATAAATGTTACAAAGTCTGATCCAAAAACCGTTGTTTTTCTATATCCCAAATTAAATTTAGAATTGGCTGTTGGATCTTTAGGTGAAAATACAGAATGCACACTTGGCATACGATCATTACCCATAAAATATGAAAAACTTATATCGCTTCCGACAAGCGATGTTTGAAAACGAATTCCNGCNTCNATCTCGTCTTTTATTTGGTTTTCTATTAGCGGTTTTTGTTCAACAGCAAGTGGAAAATCTTTTTCCCCATAGGGAATCCTATTTGGTTCGTGATTAGGGTTGACAATTAGCTCGACTTGAAAATTTTCCCTATACAATACTGAAGACATTGAGAGCATACCTATTTTTTTTCCCGCTCCTGCTTTGAGCATATAATAGTAATCATAAGGGTTCAAATTATCCGTTGGGTTCACAGCATCTGCAGCACCCCATGAATGAATTTGCTTTCCTACTTTGACTTCTCCCCATTCAGGGTAGAAAGCTAAATATGCCTCCCTTAGTTCAACCGAATATTGACTAGTGCTGTAACGGTACTCCATCCCGCTAACTGTTTTAAAATCAAATGATTCAAATGAATAACTCGCATCTAGGGATAATAAACGAAACGGCAAATTAATCTGCGAGCGGTCTGATGTTCGCGTCATTACGTAAGGGTTAAGCTCCTCTGCTATGTCTATCTGTGCCTGGATCGCACAGAATGCGCTAAGGCTTAGTATTATTTTTTTATTGAGCGCTGACAAATGAATGAGCCTATCTTGGCAATCGTTTTAAGTTTTTTTCCTGAAAAAGGGATGGCTTCACTCCCGTATCTACCTCCACCTTATCAAAAGTCAATTTTGTCGTATGGTTTTTTTGCACATTCTCAACAAAGATTTCACTCATAACATAGTAATCTTTAATTTTTTTATGTGAGAACTTTTTTATTTTAATTAGCTCTCCTCTTTTGTCAAAAGACTCTTCTTTGACAACGCTGAGTGTTGATTTATTGATCCATGATTTATGCTTTAAATAGGATGATTCTGCTTTTGCCGTTGGAATCACTTCAACCACATAACATTCCTTTCCATCGATTACTTCATCAGCTTTACGATCATATTCATGCTTATCTAACTCGCGGCTAGAAAGATCTTCATAGCTCAAATCTGAAGCCATAAATGAATCGCCTTTGCGTTTAGATGATATTCTACGAATCTTTTTAAAATCTGGAAGCCACATTCGCATTTCATCATCACGATCAGAGTGCTCAATCTTTAAAAAAGCTACACCCTTATCATCTTTTGGTTCTAAAAACCATGTAATTTGCTTTTCACTATTATCAACCGTCTTGGAAACCATCTTATTGGTACGGCTTTTTCCTTTAGAGTTTGTCAATATCATTGTGGTTTGGCTGCTCATATCTTTTGGCGATGGAGACTCATCCATCATTACCGCTATCTCCCTGCCGGTTTGACTGAAGCCTACTGATAGATAAATGAAAGGTAGAAAAAAATATTTTATCATACTAATTGTCCTTATAAATTTTAATTTTCTTGATCTAGCCTAGGTCCATATTGATTTTCATTTTCATCGCCACTTGTTGCATGCATCACAATCAATGCGATCCAGCCAATTACCGGAAGAAGGCATAGTAACATCCACCAACCTGTCCGATTAATATCATGTAATCTCCTAGTTCCTGCAGCAATACTGGGAAAGAAAAATGCTAATCTCGTTAATTCAACTAAAGGGTATATAGGGCCCCCAAATGAACTGGGGTTATCTATTTTCCATCCAATCACCTCACTCAATAAGGCCATGGTGATTCCAATTACAATTGTGCATAAAATGAAATACCAATATTCGTTGCGCGCTGTTCTACCTCTAAATACAAAGTATTTTTGCATACAGGAAAGAAAATGTTCAATCATGATATTTCTCCTTTAATTAATCTGTTTTTCATTAACTCGGTTAAAGCCGATAAAATGGTTAGCGTCCCTAAAGAAGTAGAAAGCATTGCAAAAACCATTAATCCTCCGATATACTGAATAGGCACGAACGTAGAGAATACCAATGCGCCAAATCCCATATTTGAAGCTGCGTCTAGCACGATCGGATAGCCAACATCTTCAACCACTTCCTTGCTGACCGTTTTACTACTAATCGTGCGAGATAATCTTCTATACTGCGATATATAATGAATAGCAAAATCAACTCCTACGCCAATTATTATCGATGAAAGAATAGCGGTTACATGACTAAGCTCAATGCCAAAAAATCCCATAAAACCAAAATTGATAATCACTGCTGAAGTCAGCGGAACAACAGCTAATAACCCCCACAAAGCTCGTTTGAAGAAAAGAGATGCCAAAATACCAATGACAAGCAAGGAGGCAAAAATACTTACAAATGATGATCGTACGATTAGAATGACCAAATCTCTAAAGACAACGATCATTCCGGTTACATCAATTTTTGAGTTATCATTAAAGTTTTTATTTATATGNTCATTCAATTTATTTGTATAAGAAAAAATTTGTTCAGTAGACATCACATCTGCGAAGGCTGTAATTAACCCAATTTTGTATTCATAATCTACCAGTGCTTCAAAATCATCGGGATCACCAGACATAGAATACATCGTAAAGAGATTATTCACTTTACCTCGATTTTCAGGTATAGTTTCATACTTGAGATCATCGTTCATTACTGTGCGGTGCATCTGCTTAACAACATCAGCAATAGAAAAACTTGTTGAGACCTGTTCATCTTTAACCATAAATGATTGCAACTCATCCATGCTTGAAAGGGTTTGTGGATCTTTTATGTCTCCCTCAACACGAACACGGATATCAACTGTGCCATTCATTTCATTATCCATAAAATCCATACTATCGCGTATTTCCGTTCCGGGTTTGAAAAAATTGCGCATATTAACATCTACCGTGACTTTGGTTACTCCAAATAATCCAATAATTACAATCGTTATTCCTGTACCAAATACACGCTTGGGATGATTTAGAACTGCCGAACCAAGCTTATCTACTAATTTTTCAAAAAAGCTAGGCTTGGTAAAAGCCGTATCTTCAGGATTCCATGTTTTTAAGCTAATTACAGCTGGAAGGAGTAGTGAGCTCAAAAACCAGGCCCATGTTATTCCNATTGACATTGATATTCCATACCCAATTAATGGTTGGATTGGAGAGGTTGTCATAATTAGAAAGGCAGAGATTGTAGTAACGCTCGTNACAAAAATTGGCACTAATAGGGAATCCATGGTTGACGCCACAGCTTTTCTAGTATCTTTTTTTGAACGCATTTCCCTAAAAAACTTTGAAACAATATGCACTCCATCTGAATTTGCAATCGTAAGCAAAATAATAGGCATTGAGGTGTTGGCTAGGGTAAACAAGAACTTATTTGATCCAGTGAAATAATATATCCACCCCATTGCGCCTATCATGGAAAACAAAGAAAGGATTATTACCATCAAAACCATCGCAACCCCAGCTATACTTCTCAAATTTAAAAGCAANGTGAATACCATGATCAACATCCCAAAACGCATCANGCTAAATGCATCATCGCGAATGAGCCCAGGCATAATNCCTGAAATNTAAGCNTTGCCTCCATAATGAATTTCATAACCTTCAAGTATCTTATCAGATTTATCCACTACAATTTTTGAAAATACATCAAATTCTTCATTAGTATAGGGCTGTGCAGTAATAACAAAATATTCATCATTTTCACTAATAAATCGTTTTTTTAATGAAGGATTTTTTAATAGATAATTTTGAATATCATCAATCTCAGCTTGGGTTAAGTCACGTTTTGTCTGTAGATCGTCAACCTCCATAAAATCATCTACATTATCAATTCTATTTGTGTTGACCAATGAAAAGACTTCTTCGATTTGATCAGTAGCTTCTAAGGTTTTTGATAGATCCCACATATCCGCAAAAGTCTTAGAATTAAAAACCGATTTTCCTTTTTCACCAAATGCGATATAGATTAACTCTGTACTACCAAACTCATCTTGAATTTCATCCCAAGCAATTTTCGAATCAAGATCTGAAGGCAAAAGTTTCATCATATCATCATCAATCATAAATGATAAAACTCCACAGCCAACACTAATGGTAGCAATTAAAGATACAATGATTGACCTGATTGGATGATCCAAGCTTTGCTTAATGAACCATTTCCTTAATGGATGAGATGAGTATTTATTTTCTATTGTGCTCATAATATTTTTTAATTGCCCCCATTCCCTTATCATTAAACAATCCTTTTGCTACCACATTAACAAATCCATGAATTGTCTCTTTTAAGGGTAAATTATTTTTTATAAAAAATTCTGGNTGGAATGTATTATTGATTACATTGATATAAATTACTGAAGCAGCTTTCATATCAACNTTTTTATTTGATGCATANCCTTTTTCTTGAGCTGATTGTAAAATAGTATAAAAATTATCTTCCTGATCAAGCCAAAANGANTGGGTNCGTTTCCATATTCTTGGATATAATGTTTTTAGCTCGGCCAGTCTATTAACATTGGTTTTACCAACAAATTCACAATGATATTCCATGATTTTTATGAATTGTACGCAAGGATTATTTTCTTCCTTCATTACTTTATTGTGAAAATCATTTAATTGTTGGTATACAAATGATACAATGCTGTTAATTAAATTCTCTTTAGTAGGAAAAAATTTATAAATCGTTTTTTTGCTCATTGAAATATNTTTAGAAAAAGCGTCTACTGTAAAAGCTCTAACGCCNGATTTAGAAACTGAAGCAAAACCTTCAGATAGGATTTGATTAATTTGTTGTTCTTTTTTCATAGATAAATAGATATGCTAAATGGAAACGATATGCGTTTATATCGTTTCTAATTTAAAAAATNCATAAAAATGATTACAAACCATTTTTATGCCTACTAAAAAATAAATCTTATAACTTTAATACATTAAAATGGCAGATTTTTTCAAAACACCAATCGTAATTCTTGCAAATGGAGCCTTTCCATTACATGACTACCCCCATGACATTTTGCTATCAGCTGGAACCGTGATCTGTACGGATGGATCGGCAAACTATTTAAAATCAATCAATCTAGAACCACATGTCATCATTGGAGATTTCGACTCCATCAAAGCAAAGGGATCTTTTAAGGGTTTAATGATTCAGGATCCAAATCAAAATAACACAGATCTTGAAAAAGCGATAGAGTGGTTAATAATGAATTCGATAAATGAAGTTATAATTTTAGGGGTAATGGGTCTTCGTGAAGATATGGCGATTGCAAACCTGTCGATCTTATCTAATTATTTTAAGAAAATTAATCTGATAATAATAAGTGATTACTTCACGATAGAGTGTTTTGTTGGTGAAAAGGTCTACGACTCGTTTCCAGGGCAACGAATTTCACTCTTCTCACAACAAGATGATTGTAGTATTGTAACTAAAAATTTAAAGTATGAGATCAACGGCAAAGTTCATCGATCTTCAATTCTTTTATCAAACGAATCCACTGATGATCAGTTTACTATTTCGTGCTCAGATCCTATTATTATATTTAGAGGCCATAAAGAACATTAATAATGCACGTAATTGATCTTTTANTTATTGCTATCTATTTCATAGCAATAATCGCGATTGGATTTTCAAGGAAAACTGGCGAAAATCAATTCGATCCAAAAGCTTATCTACTAGCTGGCAGAAAACTCAGTCTTCCAGGTTTTGTTGTTACTCTAGTGGCCACATGGTATGGTGGAATTTTAGGAATTGGCGAAAATACCTATCTTCATGGCTTGCAAACCTGGACAATCTTTGGCCTGCCTTATTATCTCTTTGCCCTAATCTTTGCTTTTTTTATCGCAGGTAGAATCAATCAATTAAAATCAATTTCTTTGCCAGATCAGTTTTATCAACGCTATGGAAGTGTAGCTGGAGCCATAAGCGCCATTTATATATTTTTACTCTCTAGCCCTGCACCATACATCCTTAGCATTGGCATCATAGTAAATCAAATAACCGGCTTACCGCATGAACTTTCTTTAGTGGTCATCACTGCAATTAGCCTTAGCTATATTTGGAATGGCGGCTTAAAAGCAGTGGTACGCACTGACGTATTACAATTCATAGTAATGTTTTTAGGTTTTATAGTTTTAGTTTTTTTTAGCATTCGCTATACGAATTCATCGATTGATATTTTTAGAGAACTCCCAGCAAATTTTTTATCATTCACTGGAGGCGCCTCTTTGCAGTATATCTTTGCTTGGTTTTTTATTGCTCTGTGGACTTTTGTTGATCCAGGCTTTTATCAAAGATGCGCTGCTGCAAAATCACCTACTACGGCTCGCAATGGTATCCTAATNTCAATTGGTTTTTGGTTTGTCTTTGATATGCTTACTCTATTTTCTGGAATTTATGCTAAGCTATTAATAACTAATAGCGNGCCAACACTAGCTTATATCAAATTAGCTGAGTTAGTTTTACCGCCTTTCGCATTTGGGTTATTTTTTATCGGTATCCTATCCGTAATTATGTCTTCAGTTGATTCTTTCTCATTCATTAGTGCCAGTACCTTCGGTCGAGATATTTTGTGGAGAGTTCAATCTAGAACTGAAAAAGACCATCAGCTAAACGATGATGATTCAATACCGCTAATAAAAAAAGGGCTTTTAGTTACAGCTACGATATCACTAATGCTTGCAATAAGTATCCCCTCTGTTGTTGAACTGTGGTACACGTTGGGCTCAATAATTGTACCTGGGTTGCTATTACCTTTTTTNATATCATTCACTAAGAAAAAAATGGACGTAATTAGTTTGATGGTTGCGCCTATATTCATTAGTATTTTATGGGTATTAATAAAAAATATTTCTGGTAGTTACCCATTGAACTTAGAACCTTTTTATCCGGGAATATTTACTTCAATAATTATATGCTCTNTTAAATGGCTAAAGAAATAGAACGAAAATTNATAGTTGACCCAGCTAAGCTGCCTGATNATCTAATTGGAATAGATTATCAACAAGGCTACTTATCAATTAACGATNCNGGTGTAACGCGAATTCGAATAATAAACGATAAGGCTGTATTAACTATCAAATCCAAAACGGTTGAAATAAGTCGNGATGAATTTGAATATGATATTCCTTATGAAGATGCACTTCGGCTAATTAATCTAAGCCAAGGAGAGGTAATCCATAAAACTCGAAGTGTAATTGAATACGAAAATAAAACATGGGAAGTGGATGAGTTTCATGGTAAAAATAAAGGATTATGGCTTGCAGAGATAGAATTAACTGATGAGAAGGAAGATTTTATTAAACCAAATTGGTTAATGGAAGAAGTATCCAAAGATAAAAAGTATTATAACTCTTATCTTTGCCTACATCCTTATAGCGTATGGAAAGAATAAAATATCTTTTAATTTTTACTTTATTTTCTTTAGTCGTCTCTCAAGATAGATGGATTCAAATTCANGGATCAAGACAATTTTCAATCAGCGGTATGGCAAAATTTGAAAAAGGTTTCCTTGTGGTACATGANAACAAAAAGAAAAAGCAGGCAAGAATAAGCTATTTGGACAAATCCTTCAAGCTTAGAAAGCTAGTTTGGCCTGAGTCAAAATTGCCATANGATCTAGAGGCATTGNATAAAATGCCAAATTACTCAAACAAATTCATTGCAATGGAAAGCACTGGTAAGGCCTATATTTTTCTTATTGATCCTTTTGATTTTAGAATTGAATTACTTCAAACGCTTACCCTACCAGGCATCACAAGTAAAATGAATTTAGAAGGACTGGCAGTTTATAATTCGGCTCAAGGGCAAATATTCATCTATGGAGATAGAGGCTCGACTAAAAGATCTTCAACCTTAATTACTGCGTTTTATGAACCGGATAATCATAAAATCTATGAAGTAAATAAATTTGTTATAGATTTACCCGTTCCAAAGAATGATAAAAGAAATATTGCAGATTTAACAATAGATAACAANGGTGCTGTNTGGACCTCGGCAACTTCAGACCCAGGAAATGATGGACCATTTAAAACTGCAATTTATCAAATAGGNCAAATGAGCAATGTGGGTACCTTCGATTTCAATCACCCATCCCTTTTAAAACCGCTAATCATGATTGATAATCAAAAAGTAGAGGCGATGCTTTTTGATAAAGGTGAATTAGTTTTAATGACGGATAATGAAAATCTTGGAGCAACATATTTTCGAATAAAAGAGGTTTTAAATGATTAAAAAAATGCATGTTTTATTATTATGTAGTCTGGTTCCTATCTACACCCANCAATTACTAAATCGTTCAGAAAAAGTCACAATTAAACGAAAGCTNTCTAATTTTAGTGTTTATGGTGATATTGATTTTAGAACAACAAATGATCGAGGCTTATATTATANGCATTTTGAAACCGGCACAATAATACCAATCGGCAAAACATGGTCTGCCTCTTTGCAATATCGAAATATCTATACTAAAAGCGGTGAAAAATGGAAACTTGAAAAAAGACCAAAAGCTCAAATTCAAAAAACTATCAATACCCAGCAATTAAAATGGTCGGTTCGCAGTCTTCAAGAGTACCGCATCAGAACTGGGAAAAAAGATGCNCTTCGAAATAGAGTGAGGGTGATGGCAAAATCTAATCAAAATTGGAACGGCCTTAAGCCTTTTGTTGGGAATGAATTTTTTTATGATATGGAAAAAAATGAATATAATAAGAACTGGATTGTTGTTGGATTTGATCTATCAAAAATCGGCTTAACCGCTCCAACAATTTATTATAAACATATTTCTGATTATATTAATGGTGCTTGGGTACATACCTATACTATGGTTGTTAAATTTAATATCTAAAGAATGAAGATCCTTATTTCACACCTGCCTAAACATAAATGGTGGGGTCATGGCACTCCTATTTATAAAGATAACCCTGCGATGAAACAAGGCATGATTCCTAATCAAGAACTGGTTGAAGTTGAAATGCATATGTTAACACAGCTATTCAATCGTCTCCCGGTTGAAGTAATAGAAGTTGATTTTCCAAATTTCTTAGATCAGCAAAATACAGAAAAAAGGAAGCATGATTTTGTTTTTGTCAGGGATCTTTTTATTAGTGACCAAAATGGGAAAGTCATTATTTCAAAATTTAGCGAAGAAGCTCGACANGTAGAAAGCGACATGATGGAAATAATGCTTGATTCAATGGGGTATCAAACCATCCGAATTCCTGATGCCATAGATGCTAAAGCTGAAGGTGGTGAATTCTACTATTGCTCAGGACCAAAAATCCTTTTTTCGGGAGCCTGTAGAAATAATATAAAGGGCGCAGAATGGGTTGCGCAGGAATTTGATGTGAATGAATTAGTAATTATGAAATCNAATGTTTTCCATCTTGATACATTATTTACTCCAGTCATCAAAAAAGATAATCAATTAGGGGCAATGATTGCCTGCACCTCGTTAATGGATAAAGAATCAATAAATAATTTGAGAAGTTTTTCAAATAAAATGGCGGTAGAACTTGTTGAGGTTGATCCAGAAGATTCCATTGGCACAAAAGAACAGCTTGGTGAGTTTGCTGTTAATTGCTGTCCNTTGCCAGGNTATTTAATTGGCCCNACAAGGTTTAGATCCTTAAAAGCAAATCAATTACTTAAAGAGCTAGATGTGATGCATATCACAGTTCCAACCACTCAATTCAGACTAAGCGGTGGATCTGTTCATTGCCTAACTAACGAGCTTTAATTTATCTTATTCTAAATCGGTTGAGTATTTACCTTGCGTTGCCAGGCTATTAAGCTTGGCTCTTTTCATGAGCGCTNCTTGCGCGTTTGAAATATTTTCGCCTGACCCTTGCCATGCTTTTAAGGCAGGTTGTTGAAGAGCACGACCATAAGAAAATGAAAGATGCCAAGGTTTATTATCACCCAAAATCTGATTCATGGCATTTAAATGCGCAGTTGCGTCTTCATCGGATTGGCCTCCTGATAAGAATGCAATTCCAGGAACCGCAGCAGGCACACTTCTTAAAAAGCATTGAACNGTTGCGGATGCAACCTCATCAACCCCAGCTCTATCATTTGCGTCGTACCCNGATAAGACCATATTGGGCTTTAAAACCATCTCCTCATACTGAACACCTTGCGTATAAAGCTCATCAAAAACAGTATGCAGGACTTCTTCCGTTACAACAAAGCTATCTTCAATATCATGACCGCCATCCATTAAAATCTCAGGCTCTACAATTGGCACAACATCATTTGACTGNCATAGGGCTGCATATCTTGCCAAGGCATGCGCATTTGCTTTGATACAATAATCGCTAGGGTTTAGCTCTGTAATATTGATCACTGCTCTCCATTTTGCAAATCGAGCACCTAATTTTCTATAATTGCTTAATCTCTCATCAAGGCCATCAAGGCCAAGGGTAATCTTTTCATCTTCTGAACCAGAAAGGTTATGAGCGCCTGCATCAACTTTTATTCCAGGAATAATTCCTTTTGAAGCTAAATATTCAGGATAAACAACACCTCCATCTAAAGAAGATTGATGAAACGTTTCATCATACATAATCACACCGCTTATATATTGATNAAGGCCATCAGCTGTAAANAGCAAGTCTCGATACGCGTTTCTTGTCTGCTCTGTGCTCTCGGTATTGATTTGATCTAAACGCTTACCGATCGTTCCTGTGCTTTCATCCGCTGCAAGTATTCCTTTACCAGAAGCGGTCATTGCCTCTGCTACATCATTCATATTATCTAAATTCAGACTCATTTTTAATCCTATATTTTATTTATGTTGACCAATTTCAGTAAGCAGAGATGTGTACCATTCTTGGTTTATGTCAAATGGCTTACCGCCCTTGATTCTTTTAAAATCAATTAAACTCATTTTGTTATTATTCGCATCATCTAATCCAACCACGCCGCTTTGTTTATTTAAAGCATATTCTCCAGCAAGCTTACAGGATGATTGTATCAGCTCTAAATCTCTTGCATTTGGAGCAGCNCTCCTAGCAAAATAGCCACTTTTTTGAACCAAGGTTTTATCTGCAGAAAGTTTTTCAGTAAACCGNTTAGCAAACCATTGCCCTGGATTTAAAGANTCCAACGCAACATGGCCAAAAGCATCTCGCTCCACATGCTTACCTTCAGACTCTAATTCATTAATGATCGTCTCGGTTCCAGCGCCTTCACTTAAGAAAATATTGACCGAATCTTTTTCATCCATTCTTTTTGTGAGGCGTTCACACTCTAAGCTAAAATCAATAGGCATTTCAGGCACATAGACGGCATCAATATCCCAACGCTGCTGATCGATAAGGATCTCGGGTAGAAATTCTCTTTGACTTAATCTAGATCTATACTCTTTGGCTGTATAAGCAGTGAGCCACCCACAACTTCTTCCCATANTTTCGTGAATGATTAATTGACGTGAACTTGTAGTATTTTCATTGGAAATATTTTCAAAGAAAATAGCACCCTGCTCTGCAGCGGTATACGCTCCCAAGGTTTGGGCGATAGGAAAAACATCATTATCAACAGTTTTAGGTAGCCCCACAACAGTTAATTCATAATTATTTTCTTTTAAATAAAATGAAAGCTCAGCTGCCATCGTATTGGTATCATCGCCACCAATGGTATGCAGGATANCAACCTCATCATTTACCAATTGTTGGGCGGCAACTTGAAGAGGATTTTCACCTTCNTTTATGTATCCTTTTTTAATACAATTTTCAACGTTAGTTAATTTAACTCGACTATTNCCTATGGGGCTTCCNCCAAAGTTATATAGAGTATTGGATTTTCCTTTTACAGATTCAGGTATAGCTATGCTTTGATTGGTTAGAAGTCCTTTGTACCCATTTAAATAACCAATTAGTTCAGCATCTGGCGCTAAAATATTATAGGCTTCAATTAATCCACCCATAGAAGCAGAAAGACACGGTGCAATACCGCCAGCNGTAAGAAAGGCAATTTTCATAATTTATATTTTAAGCTAAAAATTAATTAAACTTTTTTAAAATACTGACTAAATCTACAACACGATTTGAGTATCCCCACTCATTATCATACCAATTAACGGTTTTAACTAAAGTCCCATCAATAACCTTGGTGAAAGGTGCATCAAAGATCGAGGAATGCGGATTACCAATAATATCTGTTGAAACAACNGGTAGGGTAGAATATTCCATTACAGATCTCATGCTAGGTTCATCTGCGGCATGTTTAACCATTTGATTTATCTCATCGGTAGTAACACGTTTTTCTAAACGAAATACACTATCTACAACAGAGCCGTCAGGAACCGGAACGCGCATTGCGATTCCATCAAGTTTCCCGTCTAGCTCTGGAAGCACTTTGCCAACTGCTCGAGCTGCCCCAGTAGTGGTGGGAATAATATTTTCAGCAGCAGCGCGACTTCTTCTCCAGTCTGAATGGGGTACATCTGCAAGGCGTTGATCGTTTGTATATGCATGGATCGTATTAATCACCCCATACTCAATTCCATAATTATCGTTTAAGATTTTAGCGATCGGCGCAAGGCAATTAGTTGTGCAGCTCGCATTTGAAATGATTTTATGCTCATCGGTTAACCCGCCATCGTTTACACCAATTACCAAGGTATAGTCAATTTCATCTTTAGANGGAACAGTTAATATTACTTTTTTAGCACCAGANCGCAAATGCTGCTCTAGCTCATTTTTTGTTCTAAATATTCCGGTAGATTCAATGACAACGTCAACACCCATTTCCCCCCATGGTAATTGATTTGGATCTTTTTCAGCTAGCATTTTAACAGCGTTGTGAGAAGTATTAAGCACATCCCCTTTGATTTCTACTAAATCATTAAATGGCCCCATTACCGTGTCATACTTGAGCAAATAGGCCATAGCTTCATTATCTGCAATGTCATTGATTGCAACTACGTCAAAATTTTCTCTAAAATTTAGAATTCTAAAAACTGAACGTCCAATTCGTCCAAAACCATTGATTGCAACTCGCATCTTAACTTCTCTCCAATTGGGAGTAAGACTCTGCTAGTTCAAGAATTCTAGATGCAAATCCCCATCCATTGTCAAACCAAGCAATAGTCTTTAAAAGTTTGTTTGATGCAATCATTGTAGCTTGGCTATCAAATAACATGGTCTCTCCTCCGCCAATCGCATCGCTAGAGACAATTGGATCCTCTGTATATCGCACCAGTCCTTTAAAATTATTTAAACTTGCGTCTTCAAAGCATTTATTTACCTCATCAACCGTTGGCATTTTCTTCATTTCCGTGGTTAAATCAATGCATGATCCATTGGCGACAGGCACATTCATCGCAATACCAGAAATTTTATCTTTGAACTTTGGCATTAACTGAGAAACATATTCTGGAGCCCAGGTTTCATTGGGAATAATATTTTCTACGGCCGAACGGCTACGTCTTAAGTCAGATCTGACAGCATCAGCAAGGGGCTGATCTGACGTGTAAGCATGTACCGTTGTCATCATCGCCCGATCAACACCGAAAGACCCATCTAGTATTTTCATCATTAAGGCGAGAACTTGAGTTGTTGATGATGTAGTGGAAATAATTTTATCGCTATATTGAATATCATTATGATTGACGCCTTGAATAACTACTCGATCAATTTCATTGATTGGTGGTTTAGAAACCAATACGCGCCTAGCCCCTGAATCAATATGCAATTGCAACTCGTCTTTTTTTCTATAAGCACCGGTGGAGTCAATTACTAGATCAACATCAAATGCATCCCATGGGATACTGCCAGGTGCGGCACCTGGAAGCAATCTTGTCTTTGAGTCTTTATATATAAGGTCTTTACCTTCAAGAATAATATCGTCTTGCATAGCTCCATGAATGGAATCTCTCATTAAAAGATAATGCATAGCCTCTACATTGCCAAGATCGCTGATCGCAACAAATTCAAAGCGAGGGTCATTATATCCTATGCGGAAAATATTTCTTCCAATACGCCCAAAACCAAAAAGGCCTATTCTTATTTTTTCAATTTGATTTTCATCTAGTTGGAATTGTGCTTCGCTATCATTGGGACCTATTCCGTCTTTTGCATTAGAATGCATTAATTTATAGCCACATACCCCTGCCATCACCTCTAATGTTTTTGCCTTAACATTTTTACCGCTATTTTTTCGATTATTGCCAAACGTTGCACGGGTAATACCTGTTTGTTTTTCCCATTCGTAGTCTGTCCAAGGTTTTTTGCCTAGCAGAAAGATAAAGATTTCTGAGCGATTCATGCTTTTTATATAATTTCTGTTAATTTAATAGTGGAATAGTACATTATTTTACTATATTATACTAATAATATTATATTATTTAGTATATTTTAGTATTATTTATGCACTTTAATGGGTAGGCTATAAAACTTCTGTTTATTTATTCACTCTCTCCTTCTTGAATGAATTGCCTGCCCATTAATTCTTTTTAATAGATCACTTATGACTTAGCAAGCTTTCTTAAACATGGAATCGTAGGTTAGTTCCTTGCGATAAATACTGCCCGTATTTATATCGTAAATGTCACAAGCACTGTACGGTTTTGCGTAAATATGAAACGTGATAGAATCTTCACTGTAAATATTTTCGACCGAATGCACATCTGCAGGTCCATCTAAAAACCCAACCTCGCCTTTCAAAGATTCTATTTTTGTCAATTTAAGAGGATCGGTAGAAACTAAGTTGTAATTGGTAAACTGAAGGGCGCCTTTTTCTACCCGCATAAAACACTTTTCACCTTCATGTCCATGTATTGGTGCTTTTTGTCCAGACTTCCAGCACATTAACAGTAGCTCAAAATTGTTATCTTTATAGATTAGGTGGCGCGTATATTTTTCTTCGCTAAATTGAATATAATCTTCTATATCTTTATGGTCCAAATGTGAATTTTCAAGTAAATCATAAACCTTCTCGTTTGGAAAATTATTCATCGAAAGTTCTTTTAATTCATTGATTAATTCATCCATTTTAATAATCCCAGCGCATTGAATCTGGTCCTACGCTCTGTAAAATTCCTTTTTCTTTAACCAGGTCTTCCAATTCATTGAGCTCTGAGGGTAAAAAATCAGTGAAGTTTTCATTCCCATCTTCCGTAATTACAATTGTGTCTTCATAGCGTAAATATAAATTTTCTTCAGGAACCCACATTTGTGGATCTACTGCAAACACATGTCCAACTTTTAGCGGTCCATAACGGTAGGGGCCATCATCATGTACTGCCAGTCCAACCGGATGCGAAAGAACTCCGCCACCCGTTTGAATCATTTTTTCAGCTGCTTTTCGATAAATATTTTTTGAAAATTGGTACTTTCGCATGATTGGTTGCATTTTTTCACGCGCTTCTTCTAATACTTGATCGGTAGTAATTCCTGGTCTCAGTATATCTAATACTACATTTCGATATTCCAAAATAATTTGAAGCAATTCTCTTTGCCAAGGCTGATAGGTACCATTCACTGGCCACATTCTTCCAATATCGCTAACGTAATACCTAAAGTCTGGGGCATAGTCCATCAACACCAAGTCGCCATCTTTTAATTGGCTGTTATTGCGATAATAGTGGCCATTGCTAATATTTTTAACCCCGGATGCTGTTATCGACCGATAGGCTTCCATTCTAGACCCATTGATTAAAAAAATGTATCTCGCTACTCCGTCAAGTTGATATTCCCAAACACCTACTTCAGTGCTTCGTATCGCTTCAATCATTGCAAGGCCCGCTAATTGAGATGCTCTTCGAATTAGCGCAACTTCTTTTGGGCTTTTTACACTTCTTAATCCATCAATTACAGATGTTAAATCCCTAACTTCATTCCTGGGGTTGCGATTACGCAATAGCTCCACCAATCTACTTTCTCTGCTTGAACGCCCATCCCAGTAATCTTTAGCGATAGAAGCATTAGCAACTTCAAGTTCGTAGCGACTTTGTCCTTGACCCTCTGCTGGGGTAAACATTGTATAGAGGATATCACTTCTTTTCAAATTAGGTGGAAAATTATTTTTCATATCATTGGTTGACTTGACTTGATCTACACCAACAAGCTTTTTGATTAAAGGGCCATCATTTGAGCTCAGAACTTTGCCTTCGCTTTTTTCCAGTTTTTTGTTTGCGGGAGGCATGTAAAGCGTTGCTTGTTTGCTTCGGCCATCTAAAACCAGGTAAGAATGAGGAGTTTCAATTCCAGAAAGGTAATAGAATGCATTGGTTTGTCTCGGCATGATATACCCATTGGGCTGGGGGAATCCTTGGATGATAGCTATGCCATTATCTCCAATTTTCTCAAAAACACCCTGCCAGCGGCTTTTAAATTCCTCTGGTGGAAAATCAGTCTGATAATTATGCTGACTAAAAACTGAGTGAAAGCCAAAAAATATAAGTATCAAATAAATAGGTATGATTTTTTTTCTATACAATGTTATCTATTTCTATTTACCAACAGAAGATAATGTCATTTTGAATGTTTAACAATAATCGACTTAAAAATAATAAATTGAGCCTTGATTTATAGAACAGTTTGCCATTATGCTTTATGGTTCTATTTTAGAACGATTCAATTCAAAAGAGGGAGCAAGTAATGAATTCTTTAGATGCATCAATTAAATCAAATCAATATCAATTTTATGGATTAGTTACATTAAGATTTTTGATTGGTTGGCACTTTCTTTATGAAGGAATTTCAAAACTACTCAACCCCTATTGGTCTTCCGCGGCTTACCTGTTAGATTCAAAATGGATCTTTTCTGGAATCGCCAAAACTATCGTTTCCAATCCAACACTTTTAACTCTTTCAGACTATATTAATATGTGGGGATTAACTTTGGTGGGGGTATCATTATTGTTCGGCATATTTAGTAGATATGGTGCACTTGTTGGTATGGGGTTTATAATAATGTATTATCTTTTTGCGCCTCCTCTTGTAGGGTTGGAATATGGCAAACCCAATGAAGGTAGCTACATTGTCGTCAATAAAAATTTAATTGAAGCCTGTGCGCTATGGGTATTGTATGCTTTTCCTACTAGTCAACATATAGGCATTGATCGTTTCTTAAATAATGAAGCAAAAAATTAAAGGAGAAAAAGATGGCTAAGAAAAATAAAAAAACTAATAAAACTAATTTGGAGCGACGCGATCTACTAAAAGGATTAGCTGGTGTACCTGTTGCCGGTTTTTTCTTACTTAATCTTTGGCAAAAAGTAAAAAGAGATAAAATAAAAAAATCTAACCTCCTATCCAACCTGGTGAATGAGAAGAAAGCGCCAGCTGTAGTTAAATCATTATCAAATTCTCGTCATTTAAATATAGGCGTGATTGGATATGGTGGTCGTGGAGGACATCTGGTACGCGGTGCGGGTTTTGCAACAACTGGCTGGACAAATAGGGCATCGGAAAATGCTCAAAAAAATAAACTGGATAAACAGTTTGAAACATTTATGACTCAAGAGGATTTGAACTGCTCTTTAGTGGGGGTATCAGATTTATTTGATGTTCGCGCAGATCAAGGAATTGATGCTTCAAAGAATGAAACTCGCCCTGGAGGAAAACCAAAATCATCTGCAAAAAAATATCGCCGCTATCAAGATCTGCTAGCAAACGATGAAATTGATGCTGTAATTATTGCAACACCTGACCATTGGCATGCTAAAATTGTGACTGATGCTGCTAAAGCTGGAAAACATGTGTATTGTGAAAAAGGGTTAACCAGGACCTTTGATGAAGTTATAGATGTCTATGATACAGTTAAGGAGACAGGTATCACGTTTCAATTAGGACATCAGAACCGTCAGGTTGAAGCAAATGAAAAAGCAAAACAAATTTATAAACAAGGTTTGTTAGGGCCGGTTAACTTAGTTGAAATTGCTACTAATCGTAATTCTCCTTGGGGTGCATGGGTATGGGATATTCATCCTAAAGGAAATGCAAAAACAATTGATTGGGAAACATTTCAAAAGCCCTCACCAAACAAGATTCCATTTGGAGAGGAAGCGTTAAAAAGATTTTTTAGATGGAGGTGTTGGTATGATTATGGAACAGGTCTTTCCGGTGATTTATTATCACATGACTTTGACGCCATTAATCAGATCATGGAAATTGGTATACCAAAATATGCCTCATCCACTGGTGGTGTTTATTTTTACAAAGATGGCCGAGATGTTCCGGATGTATGGAATGCAACCTTTGAATATCCAGATCATAAAGATGGCGGCCTAACTTTACTTTATAGCGCTACCCTCTCCAGCGCAAATCCTCGCGGAAATAGAATTATGGGTCATGATGCAACCATGCAAATGGGTGGACAAAGTGGTGGTGGATCAATTCATGGATTTGCGGTCACAGCTGATGAATTATCTACACAATATAAAGAAAGACTAAAGAGCGGAGTAATCAATCCAAATTATCCAATCCTAACTTATTCGCCAGGATCTAAGGACATTGATGGTGTTACTTCCGCAACCTCTAAGTACTTTGCAAACAAAGGTCTATTATATACCTATCGTGAAGGTAAAAGGGTTGATCCTACTCATCTTCATGTTAAAGATTGGTTGGATTCGATTAGAGATGGCTCACAGCCTAGGTGCAATATTGATGTTGCTTATCATGAAGGGGTTGCCTGCGCAATGGCTACAGAATCTTACCTAACGGGCAGACGAGTTGAATACGATGCAAAAAATCGTAAACTGATTTAACGGTCAAATATATGATGACAAATAAAGTTCGTTTTTCAATCATGATGTTCCTCCAATATGCTATTTGGGGGGCGTGGACAACTGCCTTGGGCGCCCATCTTGAGAAAATTGGATTCTCTGGCTCTGAAATTGCAGGAATCTATGGGTGTATGTGGCTTGCCTGTATTGTAGCACCATTCATTGGAGGGCAAGTAGCTGATAGGTTAATGCAGTCTCAGCAATTTCTTGGTATTGCCCATATCGCTGGAGCATACCTTCTTTATCAAACATCTATTCAAACTGATTTTACACCAATGTGGTGGTATATGATGGCACACTGTCTTTTGTATGCTCCTACCTTGGTCTTAACAAATTCTATCTGCTTTCGACATTTAGGGAATGCAGATGAAGAATTTGGTAAAATTAGAGTTTGGGGTGCCATAGGCTGGATTGCAATCGGTTGGATAGTTACGTTTGTTAGGAGTAATTGGCAAACTGAAAATTTAACCGGTATGAGCGACTTGCTTGTAATTGCAGCTGTAGTTTCTGCTATAATGGGAATTTATAGCTTTACACTTCCTAAGACTGAACCTATAAAAGACTCACAAGACCCGCTTGCCTTTATTAAAGCTTTTGGAATGCTTAAGGATAGAAATTTTTTGATTTTTATGCTTGTAGCATTTGTTGTTACAACGGAAATGCAATTCTATTATATACCGACTGGACCATTTCTATTAGATATGGGGGCAACCGAAGCTTGGTTGACAGCAACCAAAACCGTTGCTCAAATCTCTGAAGTATTAGTGCTAACTTTTTTACTGCATATCGCAATAAAAAAGATTGGGGTTCGCTGGACAATGTTCATTGGAATAATGGCCTGGCCCTTAAGATATCTTTTATTTACGATCCCAAGTCTTCCTGTAATTGTAGCAGCCCTTTCTTTGCATGGGTTTGGATATGCATTTTTCATGGTCACAGGAAATATCTATACCAATAAAAAGGCTTCTGATGATATGCGCGCCTCGGCTCAAGCGCTATTTATCTTTGCAACATGGGGAATGGGAAATTACCTAGGCACTTTATTTACTGGATATATATGGGATACTTTTAAAACACCATCCGGTGAAACAATCTGGTGGCAATTTTTCCTAGTACCAGCAACGCTTTGTATCATTATGGGATTGGTATTTTTAGCCTTTTTCAGAGATGATCCAAAAGTAACTGAAGAAGATTTAAAAGGGGTTTAGAAATTTATGAGTGAAAGACATCTTGGAATAGGTTTTGTTGGCGGAGGATTTATTACTCGATTTCATATCCAATCTTTGATTGGGGTAAGAAATGTAGATGTTGTAGGGGTAATGTCTCGCACAAAGAAATCAGCAGAGGAATCGGCGAGCCTTGCGCGTACGATTGGTGTTGGCAACAATGCAAAAGCCTATGATTCAATTACCGATATGATCGCTGACCCTGAAATACATGCCTTGTGGATTTGCTCTCCTAATTTTGCTCGAATTGAAACCTTTGAAGAGATTGCTAACGCTATTTCATCAGGCAAGGGCGAGTTAATTGGGGTAACCTGTGAAAAACCATTGGGTAGAAATTATCAAGAAGCAAAGAAAGTAGTTGAGCTTACAAAAAGCGTAGGTTTACTTGATGGCTATCTTGAAAATCAAGTTTTCTCGCCTTCAATAACAAGAGGAAAAGAAATTGTTTGGGCTAGAGGTGCAGCTACGACCGGAAGGCCTTATCTTGCTAGAGCCGCGGAAGAACATAGTGGTCCTCATATGCCATGGTTTTGGGAAGGTTCGCTTCAGGGTGGCGGTGTATTAAATGACATGATGTGTCATTCAGTTGAGGAGGCTAGGTTTATGCTAACCGAACCCGGCAAACCTAGAGATTCCTTAACTCCAATCAGTATCAGCGCTCATATGGATTGTTTAAAATGGCAACGCCCAGAATATGCAAAAATTCTTTCTGATAATAGTGATGGAAAAACAGATTATATCAATAAGCCTTCTGAAGACTTTGCTAGGTCATTGATTGAATATTTAGATGAAGATGGCAATAAGTTAATTGTTGAAACAACAACATCCTGGTGTTTTGTTGGTGAAGGCTTAAGATTGAGTATGGAGCTTTTTGGTCCAGAATATTCCATGTTTGTCAACACCTTAGATCCAGATCTCAAAGTATTCTTTAGTAGAAAAGTAGTTGGTAGTGAGGGTGAGGATTTGGTTGAGAAGCAAAATGCTGAATCGGGTGGTATGCCTGTCGTAAGCAATGAAGCTGAGGTTTATGGCTACACTGCAGAAAACCGCCATATGGTTGAAAGTTTTCTTAGCGGAAAAAGGCCTGAAGAAAATTTTGATGATGGATTAGATGTAACTCGATTATTGATGGCTGCCTATATGAGCGCAGAACAAGGCAAGACTATAAAACTTCCTAATTCTAATATTGAAGATTTCATACCTGCTGTATCACAGGGTAATTGGAATCCAAAAGCTAATTGATTACAAAAATTAGCTTTATTTTATCTTTAAGCCTATTTATGAGCTGTTCTTCCAATAAAAATTGGATCGTACTATTTGATGGTAAAACTGTTGAAGGTTTACGGGGTTATAAACAATCAGATTTCCCAAAAGACTCTTGGGCGGTTGTTGATGGCGCTTTAAAAAGTATCCCTGAAAATGGCATTGATTTGATCAGCGAAGAAATTTTTGAAGATTTTAAACTTGAATTAGAATGGAAAGTTGAAGAAGGTGGAAATAGTGGGGTTTTCTATTTTGCTACAGAAAAATCCGATGAAATATGGCACACTGCTCCTGAAATGCAAGTGCTAGATAATAAGTTTCATACTGATGGGAAAAATTCAAAGACGTCTGCGGGTGCCCTGTATGATCTGATTAAGCCAGTTATTAAAAATGTTAAACCTGCTGGAGAATACAATCAGGTGGTAATTATATCAAAAAATAAACATATAGAGCATTGGCTGAATGGAGAAAAAATATTAGAGTATGATTATCAAAGCAATGCGATGTGGAAACTCGTTGATAAAAGTAAATTTAAGGATATGCCTTATTTTGCAAAAGCCACTAAGGGATCTATCGGACTTCAAGGTGATCATGGAGAGGTTTGGTATAAAAATATTAGAATAAGAAAATTATAACAACTATGAATATCAGAAAAATGAATCAAATCAAACTTACTATATTGCCATCAATCCTTGCCTGTTTTATAGGATGTTCTTCATCAAGTAACGATTGGCAAATTCTTTTTGATGGAACAAATACTGAACAATGGAGAGGATTTGGTAAAGAAAATTTTCCTGATGATAATTGGAAGATAGAAAACAATTCCCTAAAAACTATTCCCAGGTTAAACAATACTGTAGATATTATAACTAAAGATAAATATCAGAATTTTGAATTAGAGCTAGAATGGAAAGTTTCTAAAGCGGGTAATAGTGGAATTTTTTATTTTGCTTCAGAATCGCAAAGCTACATATGGCAATCAGCTCCTGAAATGCAAGTTCTCGATAATGACAATCATCCAGATGGGAAAAACCCGCTCACTTCAGCTGGTTCCTTATTTGCTTTGATTGCACCTAACAATGGCAAGACCAAGTCGGTTGGTAAATATAATAAAGCTAAAATTAAGGTTTTAAAAAATAGAGTTGAGCATTGGTTGAATGGTGTGAAGATATTAGAATATGTTTATCAAAGTAATGCAATGTGGGAGCTCGTTGATAAAAGTAAATTTAAAGATATGCCTTATTTTGCAAAAGCCACCTCCGGACATATTGGTCTTCAACATCATGGTGAAGAAGTATGGTATAGAAATATTAGGATACGAAAGTTGTAATATGAAAAGAAGAAAATTTATTAAAGATACCTCATTCTTAATTGGTGGACTGTCTTTACCTTTTGTTGGTTCATCATTTCTATCAGGTTGTTCCAATCAGCCTGCATTTAAAATTTCTTTAGCAGAATGGTCATTGCACCGTGCTTTGCGATCGAAGAGTATTGATCATTTAGATTTTATTTCTTTAACAAAAACGGAGTTTGGTCTTGATGCTGTAGAGTATGTCAATTCATTCTTTTTTGATAAAGCGAAAGATCAAAAATATCTGAATGAAATGAAAACTAGGGCAAACGATTATGGTGTAAAGAGCTTATTGATTATGTGTGATAATGAAGGTAATCTTGGCGATCCTGATTCTAACAAAAGAAATCAATCGGTGGAGAATCACTATAAATGGGCTGAAGCTGCAAAGTTTTTAGATTGTCATTCCATTAGAGTTAACGCCAGAAGCGATGATAGCTTGCCATATCAAGAACAGCTAGATTTAGCAGCAGAAGGGTTAACTAAGCTTGTTGAATTTTGCAATGGAATGAATATCAATACAATAGTTGAAAATCATGGTGGCCTTTCATCAAACGGTGCTTGGCTATCTAGTTTAATGAAAAAAATAAATCATCCACGTGCAGGTACCCTTCCAGATTTTGGAAATTTTTTGATTAAAAATGAAGATTGGTATGATCGCTATAAAGGCGTTAAGGAGCTTATGCCTTTTGCAAAAGCAGTCAGTGCAAAAAGCCACGAGTTTGATGCAAATGGAAATGAAGTGCGGACCGATTATTATAAAATGATGAAAATAGTTTTAGATGCAGGCTATAATGGCTATGTGGGTATTGAATACGAAGGAAACAAGCATTCTGAATACGATGGCATTCACCTTACTTCAAAGCTTCTGAAAAAAATCAATAATCAAAATTCTTAGTTTAGCGACCTCATCATTGACTTGGCTGATCTTATCAGCGTCAATGTATAGCTATCGCTAGTTTTTGCGATGCTATCTAAATACCTTTGATATTTTGCTGAACTTAAAGGATTATTAATATAATCAACTAATACGTCCTGAATTCTTTCATCAGTTTCATAAGGTTTTCCAATGCCTAAGTTTTTTGGCCACTCTCTGCTTTTTTTAATAATTTTACGTGCTTCAGTAAGCTGCTTGCTACGAATTAATCGTATAGATTTCTCAAGCAGTGCCCATTCATATAACTGGCGGCTTTCTTTACCCATTTCAGATGGTAGAACTTTTGTATTATTTAAAATGTTTATGCATTCATCAACCTTACCAAGGTATAGTAATGATTTAGCATGCAATACATGGACGTTAAAATTATCTGAAAATTTTAGATAAGTTTTTTCCGAAAGACTTTCAGCTTTT
This sequence comes from Fidelibacterota bacterium, assembly GCA_002725545.1. The sequence continues at coordinate 40,946 of PBPW01000004.1, forward strand.
TTCCACATTTTATTTTCTTGGTAATACTGAACAACATATAAATAAGCAATCCATGAATCTTGAGCATAACTGATTGCTCTTTCAAGGTCCTTTTCAGTTTGACCTTTCTTCCCATAGGTATCATTCAATTTTGCGCGCGAAATATAAAACGGCATTGAATCAGGCGTATTTTCAAGACTATTAAATAAAGCCATTGCTTCTTCATTTCTATCTTTTGCCCAATAATTCAAACCAAGGTAGTATCTTAGCTTCCAGTCAGGAGTGTTATTTACAGCCCATTCTAAAGCTTGAATAGTTTCTCTTCTAAATGGATGAGCATAATCAGCAGATATATCTTTGATATTTTTTAACATTTGAGAATCTTGCGTTATGTAGGCTAACCATATCTGAGAAATAGGATCAAGCGTAATGCTATTATTTAAACGAACAAATAAATTCTTAGCATCATTATTAAATCCGCGATTATAATATGAAATAACGTTTTCTAAATGTGTTTGACCCTGATATTCATTTTTAATCAATGATAAATAATGATTCCAATTTCGATCGGTAGGATTAAGAAAGTAAGATTCTAGATTCGCAATATGATGCAAGGGGTCAATAGATAATAATGATGCGATTTCACGCCGAGCCTTAACTGGGTCATCCTTCATTCTATAGGCCATCGTCAATACTTGGCGAGCGCTCATATTTAACTGATTAAATTGTAAAGACTTCTGGGCATACTCTATAGCTAGATCATACTGTTTCTCATATAAATAAATTTCGGCCATCTCTAAAAATGCTGCGGAACGATGACTCATGGATCTTGCAGCCCAGCCATATGATTCTTTAGCATTAATATGGTTTCCAAGCGCTCTATATAAGTTTCCCGCAATAAAATTTGATTCCGGATCGTAGGTATTTAATTGAAGGCTGGGATTGATCATCTCTAACCCTTTTTCATATTGACCGCTTCTATAATAAAGATCTGCCATCGCTGTTCTGGTTTGCAGGTGGTACGGTTCTTTGGATAAGACTTTTTCAAAAAAATCTCTCGCTTCCTGATAAAATCTTTCTTTTAATAATTCATATCCTTGGAAATATTCCTGATCGTATTTGGACATAGCTGATATTGCTTTTTTATCAAGCTTAAATGGGCGATCTAATAATTTTGTTTGAAGCTTAGTATTAAAATGTAGGTTGAGTTCATCTACTATGACCTCCATGCCATCGATGGAAATACTATCTACTAGTAGCGTATGAATTTCCATGGGCTTAAAGCTAATCTCTTTTGAAGCAATCAATTTTGAATTAGATAAAACATTGACCACTCCATCAATAGAAATAAATGAATGCAGTTTAATTGAAATATTACCGCTATCAGGTACCGATTGAATATTTAATACACCATTTTCAGATGCTTCACTTATTCCTCCTATTGCTTGGACAGGAAACCAATATTCAGTCCACTGATCAGAAGCATATGGATCAAACGAGGCTTTTCTAACTGGATTATTATTAGCTTGGTCCTCACGATACTGAACAAATTGCCTACCAGCCTGGAACTCGATGTATTGCCCATCGGTATCAGTTAAATGATCTTCCCAAATACCGCCCTGATCAGAAAGAGACCACAGCCATAATTTCTGGCCAGGCATTTCATCGTGATTTGCCCAATGCCCAAATCCATATCCATCATTATGATAATAACCACCAAAGAAATTTTTCCAATAACCAATGACGTGATAAGATTTATGGCCACCAAATTGATTATTAGTGTATAGAGAAAGATTCCTCCCTTTATCATCGATCGGCCATTTTCTTACTTCTCCATTATGTTTCAAATATTGGTTTCCTGGAAAAACAAGCTCTAGATCATCCTTAGCAAAAGCTGCCCCCGTCATCCAATTATAATAAGGTTGAACCATTGATGTGGAATTATACCAACTCGTATTAGTTTTAAAATTTGATCTATCTTTCTCAAGATTTACTTCTACCCTCCAAAAAGTTCTAGAGGGTAAATCCATCCCACCGACAAAAGTGGATATACTACCGTCGTTATTTTTTCGAACTAAATAGTCTACCTTGGTTGCTGTTGCGGGTGTATGACCAATAATACCAAAATTAAATTCAATACCTCCAGATGTCCATGGACCACGGAGAGCAATATTGCGGAACTTCATTACCTCATTACGATAAATAAATTCTTCTCCATTTGATTTATCAACTGCACCCCATACCTTACCACCAACTTCAGGNAGCATAAAAACTTCTATATAATCATTCTCCATTTTAATTACTTGCCAACTTTGCGGTTCGCTTTCTGAGCTATACCCCATAAAAGCATGATAAGGATACAATCTTTTATCTTTAGTAAGTATTGGAATAGGATTCGGGTCAGAAAAGGGATATGTAGAAATGATTCTGTCTTCTACAGTATAGCTCGCATCATTTCTTGAGCAGCTNACTATAAATAATATAGCAAATGATAAGATAGCTATTGATGTTTTATTCATATGGTAATATAGTTTCAATAGTAAGCATTTTCACCAAAAAAACTATTATTTGTAGCATGCTTAATATTCTAAAAGAAAAGCTTCTACATCATTCCATNATCCTCTATAAATACAGCGACTCATTTTCTTATCTAATTGATAGTCATACATTTTATCATAATAATTTTGAAGTAATTGCTGGATCCAATTGTGATGCTCATNTTTATTATTGCTTTGAAAAGCGATGCTAATTTGTTTATATATTTTGTTATAACTATCCATTCCTAATCTTTTTGAAATTTTCTCTAATTGATCTTTTAACTTATTGCANAGNCTAATGGATGATTGACTCTCTAATGCATTAAGAACATATTCATTATAAATATGATCAGATCGAAGATCTAGAGGNTGGTCAATAATTACAATTTTTGAATTAATCATTTTATGATAGAAATTTTCAGGAATAACCAACTTGCCAATCGCTCTCGACTCATCCTCAAGTATAATTGTATTATTTGNAATCTTTAAATAATTNCANGCTANGCTATTTTCAAAATCAATNGGTGATGGTTGCGGTGATTGAAACCCGCCAAATGCAGAGCCTCTGTGATTTGCATGCATTTCAAGATCAATCCCATTNATCAATTTTGAAACCAATCCTGTTTTATTTGAACCTGTTTTACCTGCAATAATAATCCACTCTTTTGGATCATTTGCAGCCTTATCAAGAATTGTTAAACAAGAATTTCTTAAAGATTTAAAACCTCCTTCAATCCTTGGTATATCAATTCCTCTTTCTGCAATCCAGCTTTGAGCAATTTCAGAGCGCTGNCCTCCTCTGGCGCAATATAGATGCGCTGATGGGTTTTCTTCAATGAAGTCTACCCATGCTTCAATGCGTTTTTCTTTAACTTTATCTTTAACGATTGCGTGCCCTAGCTCCGTTGCAGACTGCCCTCCTAATTTCTTATATGCTTTTCCAACTAATTCACGTTCTTCATCAAATANTATTGGAAGATTAGTACTTGTNGGAAGAGCTCCTTTAGAAAATTCAACTGGCGCTCTTACATCTATAAATGGAATTTGTTTTTGTAGTAAAGAAATTAGCATTGTCAGATTAAATTAAAAGTACACCAATGTAACTTTCACATCATATATAAAATGAAATTTTCAAAATTTATTATTGTTGGTATTCTTGGGGCTATTACGAATGTAATTATATTCTATACATTTGTTGATATATTANGCTACAAGCCACTCCAAGTATCAGCTGTTGGATTTCTTTTGGCTAGCTTTCAAAATTATGTCCTAAATCATAATTGGACATTTAATCATATTACTAAAGATCGCTCGATAGCTACCAATGACTACCTCAAATATCTAGGAATCGCTTTAATTGCATTATCGGTTAATTTATTTGTTCTGCAATATATTTTAATTGAATTCCAGCCAGAACCGAAGGTTATTGGCCAATGCATCGGGATTGTTGCAGGTACGCTAATTAATTACTATGGCGCAAAGCTTTGGGTGTTTCGTGCAAGAAATTAATCGCTTCACAAAAAGAGTATTTATTTTATCTGCTGTACTTTTGACAGTTCGTTTAATATTTATATCAAATACATTCCTTGTTGATGATGAGGCGTATTATGCAATGTACGCTCGACATCTGTCTTGGGGTTATATTGACCATGGCCCTGTGGTTGCATTTGTAATTTGGTTCTTTACTCAATTATTTGAGTCTAGCTTCACTGTACGATTGGGTTCTGTTGTAATGATGACATCCTTGGCATACTTATTATATTTCTTTGGAAAGAAATATTTCAATCAAGTTACCGCATTGACAATTTCTTTATTAGTTGCTGCCAATCTTTTATTTCATACCAATTCAATCATTATTACACCTGATGTACCGCTTGCTTTTTTTTCAATTACTTCTATCCTTTTTTATTATATCGCTTATTTTAAAAATGAAAAATATATCTATTTAGGTGGAGCAATGTTAGGGCTTGCGGTATTATCAAAAGTTTCTGCGCTATTTCCTGCAATTGGAATTGTTTTATTCCCTGTAATTATAAAAGATAAAAGATATTGGTTGAAAAATATTCACTATTATGGCTCTTTTTTGCTAGCCTTGATATTCTTTATTCCATTTGTAGTATGGAATTTACAAAATGATATGGCGTTTGTTAGATACCAAGGAGCTCATATTGTCCAGCGGGGAGGTTTTAATCATTTCATTGAACTTTGGCTGGGTGTAGCGCTATTAATTGGACCTCTCTATTTCTATTATTCAGTATTTAAACCAATCGCGAACCTTAAAGATTGGAAACAGATAAGCGATGAAAAGAAATATTTTACTTTGGTTACTGCAGTTCCTTTATGCTACTTTATGATTCATTCCCTATTTTCGAGATTTGAGCTAAATTGGGTGGCTCCAGTATTTTTTGGCGGTCTATTCCTATTGGGGCTAGAATTAGATTCTATAAAAAAACTTAAGAANGGGTTTCGTATTCAAATTATTTACTCGCTGGTGTTAATTAGCCTGATAATGGCTCAATCCTTTTACCCAATACTTCCATTAAAAGGGAAATCTGATCCAACCAATCGATATTATATGTATTCAAATTTGATCGACGATACAAAAAAAATGCTNAACGAGCAGCCAGATTTAGCAAAGCTGAGAATTGTGAGTAACGAATTTCAAATTCCATCCATGATCAATTTTTATTTAAACCCTACAATGGAAGCAATTTGTCTTTCGATCGATTACCATGAAACCTTGTATTCTTTCTTATATGATCAAAANAGTATTAAGGGGGAAGACTTCATTTATATTCATGACAAAGACGTCTTCCCAGAAAAACTAAAGCCTTACTTTGATAATTATGAACTAATTCTTAAATCTGAGGAATCAAGAAATAATTCATCTGTAGCAACCTATACATTGTGGTTAGTAAAAAATTATGCAGGTAAAATATAGATATTATGGATAGACGCTATGACATTGATTGGATAAGGGTTNTCGTGCTTGGCATTTTAATTTTCTATCATGCCTGGGCTAGCTTCATGCCATTTGCTAAATCAATCTTCATGCCTCAAAACGAAGACTTTTTAATACCCATGGGAATCCTCATGAGCTTGATCAACATTTGGCGCATCCCTATTTTATTTATGATTTCTGGCATGGGTATATTTTTTGCAATGCAAAGTAGAAATTGGAAACAAATGGTAAACGACCGTATCAAGCGCATTTTTTTACCCATGNTTTTTGGTTTTTTATTTATTGGTCCATTAACAGCATTTTTTGGCATGCTTTTTTATGATGAAGAATTAGCGTGGTACCCAAGCCTATTCCATCTTTGGTTTCTGTTGAATATTTGGATCTATTTCTGTGTTCTTTTGCCTTTATTCNTATATTTGCAAAATAGACCAAATAATTTTTTATTTACAAAATTACAATCAATAATATCATTACGATTTGGAATCTATATTTTTGCACTTCCATTTTTAATTGAAGCGCTGGTTATTGATCCTCAGGATTACCCTTCCTATGCGACCACATTACATGGATGGGTACTTGGACTGATTTGTTTTACGTGTGGATTTATATTTGTATCTCTTAAGGATTATTTTTGGAATGCCCTTGAAAAGATAAAAAGCTTTTCTCTTATAGTGGCTTTTTCTTTATATATGTATCGATTATTAACGATGGAATTATGGGCACCTAGTATTTTTATTGCTTTTGAATCATTTAATTGGATGATAGCAATATTGGGATACAGTGCAAAATATCTAAATCAGCCTTCTAAAAGATTAGGCTATCTAAGCGCTGCTGTTTACCCCATATATATTCTACATTTCCCAATACAATATTTCTTCTCATTGTACATCTTGCCGCTTCCAACTTCTGCATTCATTAAATTCATCTTACTTGTATTGTGTGTTTTTGGTGTAAGCTTCACCATTTATGAATCCATGATAAAGCGCGCTAATTGGTTGCGACCATTATTTGGTATGAAATTGAAAGGAAAATAAAATGAGAAATTATCTTATCATTATTACCTTATTAATATTACTTCTTTCAGCCTGTCAAAAATCAAATGAACAGATACAATTAAAATATTTAGGCGCTGCAGGATGGGTAATTACTGATGGAGGAACCAAAGTCTTAGTTGACCCCTATCTTTCAAGAATCAAATTAGTTGGTAGAAGCACATCTAGTAAAATTTCTAATGCAGCGAAAAATCGAGATTGGGGTTCAGATACTAGAAAAAAATATTACCGTGATGATCGATTTGAGCCCGATACAACAATTATTAATTATTTGATTAATGGAGACGCTATTGATTCTAGCGCATATATTTTTGTCCACCACACGCATTTTGATCACGCAGCAGATGTACCTTACATCGCGATGAAAACTGGAGCTCGAGTAATCGGAACTGAGAGTCTTTCCAATCTTTTAAAAGCACACGGTGTACCCGAAAAACAAATAATTACTGTTCAAGGTGGTGAAGATTATGACTTTGAAGATTTTTCTGTAAAAATATTACCCTCCTTACACTCGGCTCTTGGGGATAAACAATATTTTAGTTCAGAAAAGATTCCAAGCGATATCAAAGTTCCGCTTCAAATCAAGGAATATGTTGAAGGTGGCTCCTTGATGTTTTTCTTTAGATTTAAACATCATAAAGTGATGACAATGGGCTCTATGAATTTTATTGAAAAAGAAATTAATGGTCTTAGGCCAGATATACTTATTGCAGGAAGTGCAAATTCAAGAAAAGAGATATATAACTATACTAGAAGATTGCTAAAAGCTACTGGATTCCCAAAAACAGTTATACCAACACATTGGGATGATTTTAGGGTTCAGTATGATGCGCCACAGCAAAAAGCATTAGAGTCAAAAGCTTTACCGTTTGTTGAAGATATCAAAGCTACCGCGCCAAGAACAAAGATTATCTTACCTGAGCATTTGGTTCCAATAACTATATATTAATAATCAAGGCAGTTGAAATACATCCTCAACGTTGCATTTAAGAGTCTTTGCGATCTTTAATGCAAGGACGGTAGATGGAACGTATACGCCATTTTCAATTCCATTGATACTTACTCTTGATACACCGGCGCTTTCAGAAAGCTCTTGTTGGGTGAGTCCAGCTGACTTTCGAAGCTCCTCAAGATTATTTAAAAGTTTTTTATGGTGCTTGCCCACAAATTAACCTTCTTCAAATTCTTCAACAGCGCTTGTTAGTTCTTCACCGGTATTTGGGTATATGTAACCAGCAGTCACCATACCCACACCTAGCGCCATCACCAATAACCCAACGCCCTCATAAAAGTCTCCTAAAGATGCAAAACCAAATAGATTAATTCCAAGGCCAACATACATGATCGCCAATCCGGTTCTAAGTCGTTTATTTGGCTCTTTTACTATTTCATTGCTTGTAGAATTTGTCATTTGATCTCCTTACTTCTTTTCAAATTTTTCAACGGCACTGGTTAGTTCTTCGCTTGTATTTGGGTAGAGATATCCGGCAATTATGCTACCTGCTCCTATGGTACCAACCAATAACCCTATACCTTCGAAAAGTGCCCCCATTACAGTAAAGCCAAGAAGATATATACCAATCCCCACGAACATGGTAATTACTCCGCCTCTACGGTAATCTATTGGCTCCTTTTTTCTTTCATCCAAAATACGCAAAAATTCCTCTGCTTTAGATGGATCATCCATATGCTTAGCTATCTTAATAATGGTTCTGTTTTTATCCTTACCCTCAAAATAAAGCCAAATAAATACCGATACTGGAATAATTATTCCAGCTAGAACTCCTAAAATTGGTACTAATTGTAACATAAAATCTCCTTAATATATGTAAAGTATACCTTACATATTAATGATGTAAAGTATACTTTACAATGCTTAATTTTATTTTCTTAACAATTCAATATTGATTCAGCTTAAATTTTTATCAATTAATTTTTCTCTATTGATTGAATCAAATAATTTTAA
>PBPW01000031.1 GCA_002725545.1 Fidelibacterota bacterium
GTCTTAAAGATTTTTCTACCGCTAAATCTTCTTCGAATGGCTGGGGGTCATTAATATGGATTTCTGTCAAACTTGGCTCAAAATAGATAAAAAATTAATTTTTCTCATAAAAACTAAATAGTTTCTTTTAAAGCAGTATTCAATTTATTCAGGAAGGTTATTAATATCTAAATATAAATTTGCAATAATAGTTAAACAACAAGAAGGAGAAATCAAAAAAAATAGATTTTAACATCTATAAGGATCTTATGATATCAATCCATATCTATTCGTTTCCTACTTCAGCAGTACCATCCGTTTGGTCTTTAAGAGCTCTTTGGTCTGTATCTGATAAAAGTAGATGCCAGAACTTACGGGACTACCCAAGTTATTGGTCGCATTCCAGGTCAGCGTATGATAGCCAGCTGATAAGCCCTTCATATTATATTCCCTTACCTTATGTCCTAGCATATTGTAGATGGTAAAGCGGACGTCTCCTTTGATCGGCAGGTCAAAGCGAATCTGGGTAGTGGGATTAAAAGGATTGGGGAAATTATCATGTAATGCAAAATCGGTAGGAGTGGTGATATCCTTGGTTGAAAGATAATCATAACGATTGACATAGACCATTCTATCCTCACCAGATATGTTCACAGTGTCTATACCATCAGTGGCCTTCACGTTAAAATAAACGGTGGACCCGGGCCCTGGTGTTGACTCAAAAACGTTATCTAAGAACTCTTGATACGGTATAGGAAAGTTAATGCCAGTCGTATCGTAGACCTCCTCTGCAGGATATACTCCAACCCTAGCATAAATAAGGTAATCGATAGTGTCATTATCTACATCGATGCTTTCAGACCATTGAAGATTGTAACTATCCTGAAGATTGGTCTTAGTNATATTAATTGTATCAGTAGCGCTGCTGACCCACTGAAAAGGTTTAGGGGCATCTTGTACTGAAGAAACATTTACTATAAAACTTGTGGTATCATTTGGCAATAATAAATCAATCCAATCAATAGAAAATTTTACAAATAGCCCCCCATTCCAATTTTCAGGAAAATTGATTATCAAAGTATCATTGCTAACTGAAGCTGTTACCAATGGGTCAGATAAAATAGACACAAAATTAAAAAGCGATCGTACTGGAGAACTTAAATGAAAGCTAAACGGAATTCGATGATCTTGATCTTCAAAAATTTGTTGATTTGCAATATCACTCAAAANATCAGCATTAACACCTAAAGTCCCCATGTTGCCTAATTGTTGGGCAAAAATGTCCGAAGATAGGTTATTCCCTCTATCCTGTTGCCAAACTACAACCAAACCGCCCAATTGGTCGTGATCGGCATTATAAGCTCCTGGACTGCTTCTACCTGTAGCTCCAGATTTATCATGTACGATCAATGTTTGAGCAGTCGCATCTAACTCATTAGATGAATTAATAAAAATCTTACGAGNGAGCAGATCTCCTTCTTTGCCAAGCCAAGTTACGTACGCTTCATTATCGAAGCGCGTTGCATNTANATCATGAACCTGCCTTGCGCTAAAATTTGGTTGGCTTGCATTAGTTGATACTGTAAAAAGGTTGCTTAAAGATCCATCAGGTTTATTCAAATATTTTGCAAATAAACCATAAGCATTGCTACTTGAATTATAATCATAGAAAAGTATAAATATACCCTTATCAGAGCTAGCTGTATTTGCTAGATCTATTCTTGGATAAACATAAGAAGCGGTGGAAGAAAATACCTCTACTGGATTATTGTTTGTTGCAACCAATCTATTATTAATTAAGTCTATGTGCTGCAAAACAATTTTATTTGATGAGTTTCTCCAAACTATAAAAATCCCATTTGACCCATCTGATACCGCATCCAACTCCCAATTATTTTTATTATATAAACTGCCAAGTCCAATACCAGATGGATATGTTAGTCCTTCTGCAAAAGTACCTTGCCCATCAACATAATTTATTCTAAGTGCATTATCTGAAGTGGTGTTTTGAGAAAAAATAATGAATGCACCATTNTCAGGACCGCGAACAAGTTTTGTGTTCAAAACATCATTTCCATTGGTATTGCGCGATGCAGCCATTTTGCCCTTACTATCCCATATCAATAAGCCTTTAGATATTTTCTGAATATAGGCCCTACCATAGCTTGTTGCATCAGAACCAGAACATGATGAAGTAGTGTAAGATATGATTACATTATCACGGTCTACCACCAACATGGAGCTGTTTTTTCGATCGCAATCTATATCTGAGATTACCATACCATTTTCTGCCATTCCAATGCCATCTACATTCATGGTAGAATTTATGTGCTGCAATCTCAATTCATCTTGGCTCCCAGTGACTTGCTCCCACAATAAATATACGCCATTTTCTTTATCGCTTTTAAAGGATTCAATATTGCCTGCTACGCTTGAAGTATGTTGAGTTGATAAAGTATAGCTTTCTATCTCATTTCCATTAAAACTGAATCTTTTCAAACGATAATCATAGTTAGGGTTACTTCTTCTATCCCCCCATGCAATATAAATTGAGCCATCTAATGCAGTCTCTACTAAAGGATTGAGCTGAGTTTCAACCGCAGACTCTACTACAATATTCTGAGAAGAATCACTTGACCATTGCGCCCAAACTAAATTTAAAATTAAACAATAAACTATGGAGATATTTTTCATGTTATAACCTTATTTGTGTGTAAATACTTATAAAATATTAAATTAATATTAAATAAAATGTATATAGAAAGAATTAAAATGATTCAAGGTCGTCAAATTCGGAGGTTAGCTTGGAAATGATTTTTCAATCAATTCCAATCTTTTAGATCGGTCATTCGCAAACTTTCTAATTCCAGCTAAAATACTCTTACTATCAAGTTTTGACTCNGCAACAATTTCATCTACCGATCCTCCAGTTCTCCATTGATTATCAAAATCTGGGCTCATGCTATATTTCTCTACAATTTTGTTCGAAATCCATTTATGCATTAATCGTAAAGCGCCATTTGTAATTATCATAGAATCAGCCCACTCTCTATCGCTGATAATATTTCGTTGATATTTCAATGGCTGTGATGAGAATAATTCCCATGATACCGCTGAAACTATTTTTACATTAGGTCCATCTTTTTTTAGTTGTTCCAATAACGATACAATAGAATTAGTCGAGCTAGTACCCCTAACAATAATCACGCCTAATTTTTCCTTATTATGATTATAGTCCTTAATAATATATGCGCCTTTAGATGCTTCTAGGTGCGATGCCATTCCAAGTTTTTTTCTATCAGGAATTTCTACAGGAGGCCTAGTAAGGTGTAATGCAACAACCGGAACTGTTGTAGATAGTGCTGCAGCTAATGCTGGAGCGACTTCATTGTGCTCCCAAGGGTGTAAGTTGATTATATGTCCATCTGGAAATAATTGAGTAACGCCAGGTGCAAAAATACCAAAATGCGTCCTGCTATCTTCAGCTGTTTCAGGGCCGGAATGCCCAGCAATCCAGATAAGCTTACCAACTTTTAAATCTGAGTCCTGAGCCAATTGACTAAACAATCTTATGGGTCCATACTTGAGATAGCTAAATGATCCATAAGTGCTCATTGCTCCGTAGAAACCATTGAACTTTTCATAAGGATTTTCATCAAAATTAACAGTTGCTAGCCCGGCTAGCATTCCCGAATTGGTAAATTCAGTAATGCCTTGCGGAATCAAAGGGCTCTCTTTGTTTGTCTTATAATCATACAAACCTAAATCTTTTGCACCATCAAATCCTTTAGCAAATCCTGATATATTAGTAGAATCTGCCAAATCAGCACTCATTGCAATAACAAGAGGCCTTCCATATACTTCTATCGATCTTGAATTAATATAACTAGCATATTTTGATAAACCGACCCTATTGGGGGCTTTAGTTCCTGGATCAACAAATAAGCTGTCAGGTAATGAATTTATATTGAATAGCTCTGAATCATCAGATGGGTTATTTAATGTTATTCTACAATTTTCCAGTTTTTCAGGAACAGATTCTCCTAAATCAATTAAAGTTTCAGCTAAATAATCAACTAATTCCTGGTTAGAACTGAGGACGGAAAAAATGGCATTAAAATAAGACTTAGCTTGGTCTTCTTGGCCTTCACGATTAGATGCTTCAGCTTCACCAAATTTTACAAACTCTACATTATATTTTTTAGCAAAGTCCTCTTTTGTTTTCCAAAATAATTCTGAATTTCTTTTATGAGGNGATCCATGACTGGCATANTCAATTTTATGATAACCNCTTCCTTTAATTCCTTTGCCATAAACCACTTTAGGTGTATTTGGGTCTGCATTATTAACCAATAAATTATGGTAAGCTTTTGTTAGCTCATCCCAATCTTCTGCATTTGAAGCTCCTTCAACATGCCACCCGTGTGAACCAAACCAATCTTCTGGNGCTCCATANACAATCGAGCTAAACGGACGNGCATCNATTCCAAAATCATTCCAATCAAGATAATAAATTAAGTTTCCCAAACCAAGNCCCCATGCAGAATTGATTGTTTCATGGGAAGCTCCTGTTGTTAAACCGCCTTCCCCTTCAAACGCAAATACTTTTATTTCGGGTGTTTTTGCTAATTTAAGTGCCAATGCTTCTCCTGCAGCAGCTGGAGAACCATGTCCACTTGGGCCTGTATTGAACTTAAAAAATAATGTCTTACCTTCCATTTCAGCGTGACCAGGTAAACCCTTATTATTTCTAAGAGTAATTAGGTCTTCCCATACTAATTGAAAATCTGACCCTTTATGGTGGTTGTATTTTTCTAATTTTGTTTGTTTAAATTTNATTCGTAAAGCTTCATTTAATACTGCAAGTGTTGCATANACAACCGGNTTTGTATGNCCTGCCACCAAAACATATCTATCGGCAAATCTTTTTCCTGCATCTCTAATGTCCCATCNCATGGCACCTGAAAGCAANGTCACCACCATTGCATGAACCTTAGACCTTGATCCTCCTGGATGTCCAGATTGACGCAAATTAAGCATGATGTCTATACATTGNTCNATAAGGTCTTTNGTTACTTCCCAATGTTTATANTGCTGTTCGAGTACTTTTGGATCTTTCATTATGCTGCCTTTTTTTTCTTTATTATTTGCTTGAGAAATTGTCCAGTGTATGATGATTTATGCTTTATTATTTCTTCAGGGGTGCCAGCAACAATTAAATCTCCTCCATCATTTCCCCCTTCTGGCCCAAGATCAATTATCCAATCTGCGCTCTTAATTATATCTAGATTGTGTTCAATAACAACCACTGTATTTCCTTTGTCAACNAGTCTTTGTAAAACACCNAAAAGCAATTTTACATCTTCAAAATGTAAGCCCGTTGTTGGCTCATCAAGAATATAAAAAGTTTTATCTCTACTAGACTTTGAAAGTTCTGTTGACANCTTAATTCTCTGCGCCTCACCGCCTGAAAGGGTTGTCGCTTGTTGGCCTANCCTAATATATCCTAAACCAACATCATTTAATGTCGTAAGCTTTTTCATTACTTGTGGAATATTTGCAAAAAAACTTAATGATTCCTCAACAGACATNNTGAGTATTTCTGCTATGTTCTTATTTTTATATTTGATCTCAAGAGTTTCTCTNTTGTAACGTGCTCCTTTGCAGACTTCACATGTAACATATACATCAGGAAGAAAATTCATCTCAATTTTAATAATACCATCCCCTTCGCATGATTCACAGCGACCACCTTTCACATTAAATGAAAACCTTCCTGGTTTGTATCCTCTAATTTTTGATTCNGGTAACTGAGCAAACAAATCTCTAATAAAAGTAAAAACTCCAGTATATGTAGCGGGGTTTGAACGGGGAGTCCTNCCAATAGGTTTTTGGTTAATATCGATCACTTTATCAACGTACTCCAACCCGCGCACATCTTTATANGGTAAAGGNTAGGCTCTAGATCCATTTAATTCCTTAGATAAAATTGGATAAAGGGTTTCATTGACTAATGTGCTCTTTCCTGATCCGCTAACACCGGTAACCACTATAAATTTCTCAAGAGGAAAGGAGGTGTTAATCTTTCTAAGATTATTTCCTGAAGCATTATCTATTGAAATATTTTTACCGCTTCCTTTTCTACGTTTATTAGGAATAGTAATTGATTTTTTCCCTGATAAGTATTGACCGGTAATTGATATTGTTGAGCTAATTATTTCATTAGGCGAACCAGAAAAAACTACTTCACCTCCATGCTCACCAGCNCCAGGACCTATATCTATGATTTGATCAGCTTCTTCCATTGTTTCTTGATCATGCTCAACAACAATGATTGAATTTCCCAAGTCTCTTAGTTTTTTTAATGATCCAAGTAGGCGGGTATTATCTCTAGGATGAAGCCCAATTGAAGGTTCATCTAAAATATATAGAACCCCAACTAATTGGCTACCAATTTGTGTTGCAAGTCTAATTCTCTGCGCCTCACCACCTGAAAGAGTTGTCGCAGATCTATCCAAAGTTAAATAATCCAGACCTACATCAATTAAAAAACTGATTCGTTTTTTTATTTCTTTAATAATTTGGTCAGCTATTGCAGTATCCATTTTGTTTAATTTTATTTGATCAAAAAAAACTTTAATCTCTTTAATTGGATAAGAAGAAAGGGTTCCCAAGCTAGTATTGTTTACTGTTACGGATCTTGATTCCTTTTTTAATCTTGAGCCTTCGCAATCAGGACAAGGTTTCATGCTCATAAACTGTTCGATCCAGTCGCGAATATGATTGGACTTTGTTTGCTTATAGCGGCGCATAAGATTTGGGATCACACCTTCCCATCCCCCTGTGTAAGTTCCGCTCCATCTATTGGAAGAGTATTCCATTTGTAATTTCTTGTTACCTGTGCCCACTAGAAGCATTTCACGGATTTTTGGATCTAGCTTATACCATGGAGTTGTAAAACTAAAATCATAGTTTTTTGAAAGGCTCTTCAATATACTTCCATACCAGTTCCCCCTGGGCTGCTCCCCAAGCGGCAGGATGGCGCCTTGTATAATAGACTTTGTTTTATCGGGAATAATCATTTCAGGATCAATCTCCATATGAGATCCCAAGCCATCACAGTTTGAACAAGCACCATATGGAGAATTGAACGAGAACATTCTAGCTGATAGTTCTTCCATAGATACTTCACAGTGTGGGCATGAAAAATGTTCACTAAATAAATGATCTATATCCGGCAATTCATGAATGATAATCATGCCTTTGCCAATTTTTAAAGCTAGCTCAACAGATTCTGTTAGGCGATCCATATAATCTTCATCAAGAATTAATCTATCAACAACAATTTCAATTGTGTGCTTCTTATTTTTATTTAACTCAATTTTATCATCGATATTATTTATTTGATTATCAATTCTTACNCGTAAAAANCCTTCTTTTTTTACATCAGATAAAATGCTTTTGTGTTGACCTTTTCTCCCTCTAACAACTGGGGCTAAAATATTTATTTTTGTATTTTTTTTAAATTTCATTATTGAGTCAACAATCTGCTGCACAGTTTGTTTTTGAATTGGTCGATTACATATCCAGCAATGCGGTTTACCTACATTTGAATATAATAATCTCAAATAGTCATGTATTTCTGTAACAGTCCCAACTGTTGACCTTGGATTTCTTGCTGAAGCCTTCTGCTCAATGGATATTGCGGGTGACAACCCTTCTATATAATCAATGTCAGGTTTTTCCATTAGGCCTAAAAACTGCCTAGCATATGAAGAAAGGGATTCAACATATCTTCTTTGACCTTCAGCATACAAAGTATCAAAAGCGAGCGATGATTTGCCTGATCCAGATAATCCCGTAATAACAACAAGCTTATTTCTTAATATATCAACATCAATATTTTTTAGGTTATGCTGTCTAGCTCCCTTGATGATTATTTTTTCTATTTTTGATTTCACTATTATATTTTTTTAAATGATTAATAATTAGAAAATTTCATGGCGACCCGGAAGTTACGAATTTTCATATCTGTATCAAAAAACGATTTGGTGCTTTATATAATGAAAAAATTGGGTGTATTATTACTGAAATAATTATTAATAATATGAACACTTTATTAAATCAAATAATAATTGCTATGCCGCACATGCAAGATGAGCGATTTACTAAATCTGTTATTTTTATTTGCGAGCATAATAGCTATGGAGCAATAGGATTAATAATCAATAAGAAGATGCAAAAAGATTTTAGCTCTGGTGTTATTATTGAGCTAAATCAAAGAAGTGATTTTAAAATTAAAAAAAGCTTAGCCCTTTATTTTGGAGGACCAGTTTCAACTGAGAGAGGAATTATTCTTCATGATATGAATATTCCTAATAATAATTCTATTAAAATTTCAGATAATTTGTTTATGTCGAGCCATATAGATTCACTAAAAGCAATTCAATCAAATAAAAAATGTAGTTACAAATTTATGATGGGCTATTCAGGTTGGTCGCCTGGACAATTAGAGTCTGAAATTGAAAATGGAGATTGGGTAATCCAGGAAACATCTTCGGATTTTATATTTAATGATGACGGGCAAATGTGGGATATTGCTATTGGATCATTCGGAGTTGAAATATCTAATTTTTCCGCTCATGGTGGAAGTGCATAGTTTTTACTTACATATCCAATTTGATATTTTTTAATCAATATGTATAAATGTTTTGCTTTTTTGGACCTTCCAATCTGAAATTGACGTCATATATGAGGTATTCAATTATATTTAAAGTATTAATCTTAAGCGCCACATTAGCATTTATAAGTGGTTGCAAAGATGATCCACAGCGTCACCTTGAATTAGGGGAGTGGTATGCTCAAAAAGGTCTGATTGAAGAAGCTATCCTTGAGTTTAAAGAGGTAACTCGACTTTACCCCTCATCATTAAATAGTCTTAGTAGAGCTGATTATCAATCTTTAAGCAAGGCACATTATAATTTGTCTCTGATGTATACAAAAAAGGGCTGGTGGGACTATGCGCTTAAAGAGGCAGAAAAATGCTTTCAGCTTCAACCAACTAAAGAGAATTTCGATTTATTGGATATAATTAAACAAAGATCTGAACTAGAAAGCTCTGGATCATAAATTTAAATAGTGCCTGATCGGTGCTCACCCCCATCGCAATAAATTATTGAACAATTAATAAAATCAGCTTCAGGCTTTAAAAGCATAGATATCGTTCCCGCTACGTCTTCAGGTGTTGTAGTTCTACGCATTGGATTTCTTTTTTTTGTGTTTTCTACCCAATCTTCCCATCTATCATTGATTTTTGTTAATGCTCTTGTAGGTGTGACGCCTGCTTGTACAGAATTTGCTGTAATTCCAAATTGACCAAGCTCCCAACCAATTTGTCTAATTATTGCTTCCATGGCAACTTTAGCAACACTGACCGGCCCATATCCTTCCATTGCTAAATAATTACCCTCGCTTGTTAAGCCAATGATTCTTGAACCAGAACCCAGGAGATCTTCATTGAGAAGTTTTTGTGTCCAGTATAAAATTGAATTACCCATAACATGTACAGTCATATCCATTTGCCGCTGGGTAACTGGCTTGTCTCCAAAAAAATTGGTAGTGGTACCAAAAGCTATGGAGTGTAATAATAGTTTCAATTTTGATCCATTTGTTATTTCTTTTATTTGTGGAATGAATGAATCCATTGCTTCTTCAGAAGCGGCATTTGTATTGAAATAATGACAGCGACCACTAGTTAAGCTCTTTACCTCAGCTATTGTCTCTTCTGCTATTTTTTTTGCTTCACCTCTATCAAAATGAAATGCTATAACTCCATAACCATCTTTGGCTAGTTTTTTTGCAGTTGCCGCCCCATGACCGGTTGAGCCCCCTAGTATTAAAACCCATTCAGACATATTTACTCCTATATTGAAAGCAAATTTAATGAAAAAAGTAATGAAAAAAACGACATACAAAACAATGCCTTCTTTAATATTATTTAAAAGTAAATTAGACTAATGTCGTTTATAAAAAAATGAATAACAAAAAGCATTTTTCTAAAAAAGATTTATTAAGTAGTGGAATAGGTAAATTATTTGAAAGCCTTGATGGTAAGCTTCCAACGCCCCCTATGCTAATGATGGATAGAATCATTCACATCTCCGATCAAGGAGGTGCATATGGAAAAGGTGAAATTAAAGCTGAGTTAGATATAGATAAATCACTATGGTTCTTTGATTGCCACTTCAAAAATGATCCCGTTATGCCTGGATGTTTGGGGCTCGATGGTTTTTGGCAATTACTTGGATTCTTTTTAACCTGGGCTGGCGGTAAAGGAAAAGGTCGCGCACTTGGCGTCAAGGATTTAAAATTTAAAGGACAAGTTCGTCCTTATCATGAAAAAATTACATATCATATTGATATTAAAAAATTTATAACCAGGCCAACGCATATGGTCTGGGGCGATGCGGTGTTAAAAGTAAAAAATAAAGCAATTTATTTTGCTAAGGATTTGCAGGTAGGGCTTTTTGAAAGCCTTACGTGGGATCATGGAAAAGATCCTTCGCTTGACCCCTTTTAATCTATACTATAAATAAAAAACTCTATGTCAATTACATGCGGAATAATAGGTCTGCCAAATGTAGGCAAATCAACAATCTTTAATGCCTTAACTTCATCATCGATACCAGCAGAAAATTATCCTTTTTGCACAATTGATCCCCATGTTGGAATTGTCCCGCTTCCAGATTCAAGATTAGAAGTTTTAGAAAAAATTTATAA
>PBPW01000032.1 GCA_002725545.1 Fidelibacterota bacterium
CATCTGAAGTGACGGTAGAAGTTTCACCTAAATTATTTTTACCTCGAATACTGGTGTAGTAAGTAGTGCTATTGGTAAGGGCAAGACCAGTCACAGTAATAGTGGTGTCAAATCCTACCACGGTCCAATTTTTTATATCCGTGCGTTTATCGGGCGAGGTGCCGATCGCATATTCATACACTACATTCGAACCCCCAAAGCGTTTCCAATGCGCGGATAGGGTTGAATTAGAGCTTGAAAAATCCACTTCCACCGAATCGGAAAGTCCATCGGAAATTTGATTGGCCGATGGAGCTGCACTAGAATAAGGACTTTCATATATACCCATATCCGGAGCTGATCCACTTGGAGAGGGGCGATTATAGCCATCTAAATCTTTTTCAGGCGCTTCATAGGTAAGACCTGCCACGTTAATTGATTGAATTCCAACACCAATCGCTGGGGATTCTTTTTGTAGATGATAATCAAGGTTCAAGGTATCAACAAACATCGGATCACCCTCAATATTGCCTTTACCCCAATTGTATTCTTTGATCAAGTTTGGATTGAATGTATCCTCACCTAAAAGAAACAGTGAATAGTTTGCCCATAGCGAAATATCAGTAACCGTATCGCTTGCAACAATCTCATTCATGAAGATGGTATTGATGAAATTAATTTTTGCACCGCTGCCCATTACCGAATTCTCTTTTTCACGAACAAAGGTACAGTTAATAAAATTGGCTGTACCAGAACCAAATACGAATGATTTATCATTACCATAGGCAAGGGTATTTGAAATTTTTACTTCACTGCTATCGCCAAAATAAATTGCCCCATCTTCGTTATTGGTTAATACGCAATTATCAATCGTCGCATTTACACCTGGCTCAACGACAATTCCTCCGCCTTGCCCATTATCATTGTTATCTCCAACACCATTCATAATCGTAAAACCTGAAATAGTAGTTTGGTTCGGATATCCAGATAGTATTACCGCAGTAGTTTTTCCTTGAGCGTCAATAAAGGATTTTGTAGGGCCATCACCTGCGATGATTTGAATGGATTTACCATCAACGCGTAGCGAATCATAGCTGCCGGCTTCAATATAGACACTGTCACCAGAAACGGCTGCATCAATCGCTGCCTGCGCATTAGAAAAATCACCTGTCCCATCAGCTTTTACGGTAAAGGATTGTGTAGTTGTAGGCTTTACGCTCACCGTATCGCTGAGCGCACCTTCGTAGCCGGTCTTATCTAGGCCAGATACTTTAAAATAATAAGTGATTTCATTTGTTAATCCTGTAATGACTTTAACATTGCCACCAGACTGGGTGGAGTCAATTTTTTGCGTTGGATTAGTTGATGTTCCGCCATAGATATAATATTTTGAAATATCTGTTTCGCCCGTAGTCTTCCAAGATAAGGTAGCTTGATTGTTCCCTGGTATACCTACCAGACCCTGTGGAGATCTGGGAGCACTCTTATCATTTAGAAATACGGAATTATCCCTATCCTGATTAACACCGGGGTTACCCGCAGCATCAAAAATAGATCTATTATTCGCATTTACTATGATTTTTTCGTTTCCATCTGGTGTGCCTGAAAGACCAAATGTTAAAATATAATTCTTTCCGCTACCGCTAGCAGTTGCAGGATTGGAATTTTTTAGGCCTGCAATACCTCCGCTAAGCGAAAGAAGGAAATCATCAGCCTTTAGAGAGTCTGTTCCATCTTCTTTTGCGTAGACAGATTCATCAAAAGTTACAAAGAGAGAATCATTGGTTGATGAAAGCGTAACGCTTTTGATAATAGGGGGCTGCTTATCAAACAAATTCATGCTATTGTTTGACTGAACTTTATTTGCTGGATTCGCTGATGCATCAAAAACATTGTTGTCTACTGGGTTTATTGTCAATGTTTCTCGACCATCTGGAATTCCTGCAATTTCAATTCCTAATTTATAGCGGCGACCATTGTCGCTGCTGTCAATACTTGAAGGCGTGGTATTTTTTAATGTTGCTGAGCCCCCAACAAGCGATAATCGAAAATCATCACGCTCTAAAGTTCCTGTAGCTTTCGCGCTAGAGAAAACAGGGACACTGAATCGAACCATTACCTTTTTATTATCTGAATCCAACTTTGATTCCGATATAACTGGTGCACTTAGATCAAACAAAGTCACTTTGTTGATGACTTGCGTTTGGGCAGCTGCTGTTCCTGATGCATCGTACAACCCATCATCGGCAAAGCTAATGACCAATTCTTCAGATCCGTCAGCAATTCCAGTTAACGGAAGCCCTAAAATATGTGTAAAAGTACTATCAATAGTTTTTAACGTTTTTGGGTGCTGCTGCGAGAGGGTAGAGGTTCCATTATTGATTTTCAAGATGAAGGCGGTTGAGTCAAGACTACCCGTGCCATCGCTTGCGCTGAATGTTGGTTCATTCATTGTTACTGTAAGCGTTGAATTATCGGTAGCTAGGTCAAGCTTGGTAATCAATGGAGCGTTCTTATCATTGAATGTTACTTTATTCTTATTTTGCTCCATCTTAGCAGGGTTTCCAGACCCATCAAATACAGCATTGTCTACAATCAACACCGAAAGAACTTCGGTGCCGTTAGGATCGCCTCGCGAACCAATACCTAGGGTAAATGTATTACCAGATTTGGCAATACTAGTAGGGAAGGGCGATGTTAAAACAATCGTTTCGCCCGTCACAGAAAAAACAAAGTCACTTTTTTCAAGATCGCCTGTTCCATTGCCTTTGCTATAAACGGATTCTGTAAAATCTATAGATAGTTTGCTGTTATCAGCGGCTAAGGATAAGGATTTGATCTCTGGCGGTGCTTTATCATTCAGTTTTAAACTGCTAAAGCTTTGCGTGGTGCTAGCCTTGTTTCCAGTGGAATCAAAAATAGCTCCTGANTTAGGCTTAAAGGTAAAGGTTTCAGTTCCGTCCGCAAGCCCATCTAGTTTAATACCCAAGCTATANGTATTGCCTACCTGCCCTACGCTATCTGGGTACGCTTTTAATAGCTTAGCGCTTCCACCATTTAGGGTAAATTCAAAATCNCTCGTATCGATTTTACCTGTCGCATTTGATTTGGCAAACACCGGTTCGTTAAAGGTCACCGCAATTACGCTATTGTCAGGTGCCAGAGCGCTGGCGGAATACTGCGGCACAAATTTATCGTTTAAATTCGCTTTATTTTTGGACTGGGTTGTGGAGGTTATATTGCCCGGTTTGTCAAATACTGATTTACTTACCGGTGTAACGGTTAAAACTTCTTTTCCATTGGGTCTTCCCGTTAACAGGACACCTAGCGATAGGGTCTTTGTACCGCTTCCGCTTACAGAGCTGGGATATTTTTTAGCTAAGGTTGCAATGCCACCAGTTAAAGAATACACAAAGTCAGCCGAGTCTAAGGCGCCACTACCATCCTCCTTGCTAAATACTGGTTCGTTGAAAAATACTTGAACAATGCTATTGTCACCTGCCAATTCAATGGAGTCTATAACCGCAGGAACAATATCTTTTAAGTTTGCGGTGTTATTTGTTTGTAGAGTGGTAGAAATATTTCCACTCGCATCAAAAATCGATTTGGATGCTGGATTTATCTTTAATACTTCATTTCCATCCGGTGATCCTGTAAGACCAAATCCTAGGGTATAATCATTTCCTGATACCGATATGCTGGTTGGTGTGGTGCCAGCCAGTTTAGCAAGTCCACCATCGATGGATAGTACAAAGTCACTTTTCTCTAAGGCGCCACTGCCGCTACCAGTACTGTACGATTTTTCATTAAAGGTAATTGTAGCTGTGCTATTATCATTGGCCAGAACTGTCTTAGAGATAGCGGGACCAGTCTTATCTTTCAAGTTGGCGCTGCCATTGGTTTGATTGGTTGCTGCTGTATTGCCGCCGCCATCAAAAATAGCTTTCTCTACTGGACTGACTTTAAAAACTTCTTGCCCATTAGCAGTTCCGGTGAGATCAAAACCTAGCGTATAGATTTTGCCATTTGCAGATATACTGGTTGGCGTTGCGCTTGGTAATTTTGCAGTACCCCCGGCGATCGTTAAGCTAAAGTCTGAAACTTCTAGGCTACCGCTGGCGCCAGCTGAATTGTACACTTCTTCATTGAAGGTAACTTGCACGGATGAATTATCATCATTGATTGCGATGAAAGAAATAACCGGAAGAACTGTATCGCCCGCCCTAACTGTTAAAGTAGACATAATGCCATCAACACCACTTCCAGAGAAAGCGAAAGCGTAGGTATCTGCATCAATTCTGGATAAGGCCGATTGCCCTTGTCCGTAATCATTTAATTTGGTGTTATAAATCTGATTTATTTTGCTGCCATCTGCCGGGATGGTAAACATTTTACCGTAGGTTCGACTGTTGGAGGTGCCTGTATGCGCCAACACAAATGAATTTGAACCTGCATTGTAGAGGGTATGATGCAATGATTTCTCATCATCAAATTCAAGTTCCGTCACTTTAGCGATCGATGAACCATCAGGAGCTACATCGTACGTATAGAGATACCCATCATCATCCTTGCCTTGCGTGGCGATAACGTAGGTATTTGCATCCACCTGGGCGATGGCATTCCAGTGTGCTTTTCCTTCGTAAATGGTCTCAGATTTCTTTTCAGTGATCGTTTTTCCATCGCTAGATATCTGAAACGTTTTCATTAAGAATTTGGGACCGCTTCCTTGATAGACCACCACTACGGTGCTGTCCGTCATTTTATGGATCGCGTTGTAGGCAGCACCACTTGCATCCATATTGATGGTTTTTTTAATAGTAATACTGCTGCCATCTGCCGGGATGGTAAAGGTTGACATTTTCCCCTTATTTGATGCACCGGTATACGCCAGTACATAGGTGGTCCCTACCAGGTGCGTCAATGCATTGTAGATACCGTAATTGGTATTATGTTCTTTAACCTTTTTACTTGAAATTTTGCCACTTGCATCAACCTTAAATGTTCTGATATAACCATCACTCGAATAGCCAGCGTAGGCCAAAGCAAAGATATCATCCGACACCTTTACTAGCGAGTTATAATTACCTTGGTTGCCATCATGCTCCCAACTTCTTTTTTTGGTAATGGTAGACCCATTCGCATTGATGTCAAACGTTTGAATAAAACCATCTGCTGAGCGACCGGTATAGGCTAGTACATAGGTATCTGCGTCACGCTGTTGCATGGAGTTCCAGTTGCCTTGACTTGAATTATGAACACTGGTCTTTTCCGTTAAAATCCGAACTTCATTGAGGGAAAGTTTATTATTACTTTGGACAGTAGAAGCCTCGTTGCCCGCGACATCGTACATTGATTTTAGCGCGGGTGTAATGGTCAATGTTTCGGTTCCATTGGCAACCCCTGAATACTCAATCGTGAGGGTGTAGGTAGTACCAGACTGTGAAATTGTTTTTGGGGTAGACCTCGCTAACGTTGCGGTTCCACCGCTTAAAGATAAATTAAAATCATCCTTAGTTAGATTGGCAGATCCGTTAACATTAGCGTATACTTTTTCGCTCATGGTAACCGTAGCGGTTATGTTATCGCTTGAAAGCGTAGTTGCTGTGATCGCAGGTGGCGTCTTTTCATTTAAAGTAAATGTATTATTGGACTGCGCTACATCCATCGCATTACCCTTGCCATCAAAGATCGCATCCTTGGCTGGAGCGATCGTCAGTTTCTCATTGCCATCAGCGATTCCATTGTAACCCACGGTAAGCAGATATTTATCCTTAAGGCGAGTGATAGAGGTGGGATTGTTACTGGAAAGGGTTGCGGTTCCTCCCGTCAAGGTCAGATCAAAATCGGTCTTTTCAATCATTCCTTTACCGGTATTTGCTTTAAAGACCGGCTCATCGATTCCAATTAAAAATTGCATATTATCAAACGACATTTTTCCATTTGCAATCACAGGCTTTTTTGAATCATCTGATTCCATCGTGACCAATTGGATATATCCATCGGAACTAGCGGCGGGGTAAGCTGCGCCAAACACATCACCGCTCACCTGGAATAGCGACCGCTCTCTGTTCCAATCCGAGTTCGTGGCAATTCTTATTTTCCAGTCTTCAGTAAGTGTTTTTCCGGTATTGGATATCTTATAAGTCTTTAGCCACCAGTCTGCATTTTTATCACGGGATTTGACAAGCAGATTCTCTGAATTCATTTTCAGTACGGCATTATAATTTCCATCTTCTGTGCTGGTATTATCATCAAAAATACTTTGTGCGGATTCTTGCGTGATCGACGAACCGTCCTTAGGGATAGTAAACGTTTTTAATACACCTTTATGTGCATCACGTACATCGCCATAACCTCTGTAGGCTAGGGCATAACTATCCTCATCTAATTTTACAAACACATCATGTCTATTATTACTAGTTCTCTTGTTGTGTTGTAGCGAAGCGATTCCAGTGATAGTAGTACCATCATCTGGAACCTTGTAGGTATGAATTGAAGAACCCCAGTAGCTTGTGGAACCCCCTCTATGATTAGACAACGAATGGCTATAGGCCACAGCAAAATAGTTTGGCTGGAGTTCTACTAGGGACATATATCGCCCCTCCCAACGATCATATTCCTTACTTTTAACCTGCGTGATGGTCTTGCCATCTTTAGGTATATCAAAGGTTTTTAAATAACCATCACCGCTATGACCACTATAAGCTAAGAGATAGGTATCATGATCAACCCGAACCAGTGAATTGTAGGTACCATTAGATCCATCATGCTCTAATGATTTTATTTCTGTTATTGAGCTTCCATCAGCGGGAATATCAAAGGTCTTGATCATGCCATCATTGCCACTGGTTCCATAGGCCAGTATGTAGGTGTCCTCATCCGCTTTGAGCAGTGAATTCCATTGACCATGCTGAGTATCATGTTCCTGTTTTCTTAGTTCTTTGATCGTACCATCATCCGCTACGCTATACGTCATGATATAGCCATCATTACCTGGACCTTCATAGGCAACAACATACTTGCCATCGCTTAACTGTGCCACGGATGACATCCGACCGAATTCGGTATCGAATTCAAAGATACCTTTGGAGAGCATTTTTGATTTGGAGAGCGTAACAGTCGTTTTTGCTTCAGTCTTAACCGAAGCGTTTCCCCATAGATCATAAACCGCATTATCCGCGACCGCGACCGTTAATTTTTCCTCCCCATTGGGAACGCCGCTTAATTTAATTCCAAGCTTAAAATAGCCACCTTCTTCTTGGGTGCCATCGTAGCGCGCATATCCTTCTACGCTAGATGGTTTATTGCTAGCAAGGGTTGCAGTCCCCCCTGTTATGGTATATACAAAATCATTGGCGTTGAGATTACCTTGCCCGTTGTTTGCTCCAAATACAACATCATCGAAGTAGATGTCAATATGTTCATTAAAAATCAGTTTCGACTTGACAATTTTCGCGGGAGTTTTATCCGCAAGGAAAATAGAATTATTGTGGTCTTGGTTTTGGTTAGCGGCATTACCGTCCGCATCGTAAATAGTAGAACCACTGGCAGGAACCACGGTTAATTTTTCATTACCATTAGCGGTTCCGCTCACTAAAACGCCAAGCTTATAGGTATTTCCACTGATTGCGATACTGGAGGGTGTTTCGCTGGATAGCTTTGCTGTGCCTCCAGTTATTGATAATTTAAAATCTTCTTTTACTAGCGCTGTATTTGCAGCAGAATTGGTAAAGACCGGTTCATTGAAAGTAACTTGTAGCGAAGTATTGGTTGCAGCCATACTGACGCTTGATATCTCTGGGGTAACATCGCTTGCGCCTAGCGCGCTATTAAATGTTTTGGTATGTCCATGTCCAGAAGTATTATAATAACTCAAGCCATAGGTATCCGAATCAATCGGGAATAGATTATTGTACTGACCGCGACCCTTATCGTGCTCTAGGTTAATGTTTTGGGTAATGGTTGTACCATCTGAGGTTATATCAAAACTTTTGATAAACCCATCATCACTGACTCCAGAGTAGGCTAGCATTACGCTATTGGGACCGGTCCTTAATAGCGAGTTATAAGCGTTTTGGTTGGTATCATGTTCCAGCTCTTTCTTTTTTGTAATAGTCTTTCCATCATCTGAAATTGCATAGGTATTTATATAGCCATCACTGCTTGCACCTTTGTAGGCCAGAACAAAGGTTTGAGCATTTAGCCTGATCAGATGATTATGGCTTCCGGCTCCACTAGCTGACGCGTAAGTATGAGAAGCAATTTCGGTAATTGCTCCATCCGCTGCGATATCAAAAGTGCTGAGATTGCCTTTATTATACCCTTCGTAGGCTAACGCCACGGTATTATCATCTACCTTGACCAGCGAATTGTACCGACCTTGAGAAGTGTCGTGCTCGAGTTTATTTAAAAGCTCTATTACCCCATCCGATTTTATTTTTAGTGTGGCGATCATGCCGTCGTAGTCTTTGCCTTCAAAGGCGATCACCGTAGTGCTATCATTCATTTGCACCAGAGAGGGGTACCTATTGTAGGAGCTGGTAGCATTATCGGAAACCTTTATGCCATAAATTTTTCTAATTCGATCATTATGAATCACAATGGTTTCTACAATTAAATGATCCCTTACACTGGTTCGATAGTTATAACCCTGCCTTGCTGTAATATAAAGGTTGCCCGGCCCTTTAATCACCGCATGATGCCCACGACCGCTGGTTCCGCCATCTGCGTGTTCATTAATTTTTGCGGTAACGCTATTTCCATCCGTTGGGATATGCAGGAGCGCTTGATAAGGGTAATAGTAACGATGGTAATAAACAAAATACTCTTTTCCAGAGTTTGCACCGGCCCTATTTAATTTGACGGTTTGGAAATAGGAGGAGGTAGAGGAGTAGAGCGGATGACTTTTTCCTATCGTCAGCCTTCCATCGTTGAGCGTGATCGAGTTATTGGACTGGGTGGTAGAAGCAATATTTCCGGCCTTATCATAAATTGCATTTGAAGCGGGAGCGACGGATAAAGTTTCTTTACCATTGGCAAGCTTATCATAGCTTATCGCAAGGGTATACTTGTTTCCGCTTTTAGAAATACTGGTAGGGGTAGCGCTTTTTAATGTACCTGTTCCCCCAGTAATCGATAGGACAAAGTCTTCTTTTTCTAGGTTACCTGAGCCATCATTTTTGCTGTAGACCGGCTCGTTAAACGTGACCGCAAACGGTGTGTTTGCTACCGCAATTTCGGTATCTGCACTTTGAATGAACGGCAAAAGCTGATCATTTAAGGTTTTCCGGTTACGCCAATTATTGATATTGCCACTGCGATCAATATAATACTCGCTTGCAACGCTAGGGTTAACCACCACATTGCCATCCGTATCGTAGATGGAATTGGCTAGCGGTTCAACCGTGATCACCTCTGTTCCCATGGGTTTTTTAGCGGTATTGAGCGGGATACCCAATGTATAGGTATTGCCACTTATAGAAATACTGGAAGGGGTAGCGCTAGTCAATGTTGCTTGACCACCGCTGATGCCCATTTTAAAGTCGCTCGCCTCCAAGGCTCCGCTGCCCCCATTGGTATTAAAGACCGCTTCATTGAAGGTCACTTTCAATGCGCTATTATCCAAAGCGAGCGTTACCGCATTAAAATAGGGATGATCGTTTTCAATTTTA
>PBPW01000033.1 GCA_002725545.1 Fidelibacterota bacterium
ATATAGAGAGAAAATGTCTAATCACTTTATGTATGGAACAAATGAAAGAATACCTGAGCATATAAGTGGGTATGGAGATAAGGCTTAATAATAAAGACTATTTAAAACATATCTTCGCAAGAATGTTTTGAGAAATTATTAAAAGAAAGTAATTCTTAATAAAGATCTAAGGTTAGAAAAATTTTTAAGGTCTATAAGAAAAAATAAATTCTTCTTGTTCTTTTGTTTCAATAGCACCCTTTCTTCTTGATCGTACGAGCTGAATAGCCTCTTCTTTTTTAACTCCAAAATCAATTAATAATAATGCGGCAACTGTTCCTGCCCGTCCTTTTCCTCCACGACAATGCAAAACTATATTTTTGCCTTCGATCAATTCATTTTTTAATAAAACTTTTGTTGTTTCCCACTTAAATTTAAATTCAGTATTAGGAGCACCTAAATCTTTAATAGGTAGATGGTACCACTTTAACTTATTATGATAGATTTGTTCAACGAAGTTTTTTTTATCACAGATTTTTTCAAATTCACTATCTTCTACAAAAGATGTAATTGAAGAACAATTATTATCCTTAAATATTTTTAATTCTTTTAAAAAAAATGAAATATCAAAACGCGTATTTTCGATTAAACCGGGGAAGGATGTAAGAATAATTTTTCCAGCAAATTTAGAGGTATCTAAAAAATCATAATTGTCAAAATTCATAAATTAATTATTTAAAAATAAATTATGAGCCTCTTCAACATAATGTTTAAAATAATCAAGAGAAGGCGTTTTTTTATTTAAGATTTTGGCTTGATCATCAAAACGTCTT
Organism: Fidelibacterota bacterium; assembly: GCA_002725545.1. The sequence goes on from PBPW01000033.1 coordinate 813, forward strand.
AATTCTATAGCTTCTTTCATGAAAGGTTTTTCAACAAAAATTTTGGCTTCTTCCTTTGTAAAAGGACCACCTTGAGCTTCTAAAGATAGTTTTGATGCTTCAGATAGAAGGTCATAATATCCTTCTTCTACAGCAGACAAATATCTCTTAGAATCAACATGTGCTTGTATTGGGCGAATAACTTCTTCTCCAAAATATTCAGCTAGATAATTTGCTCCTATATTTTCGTGATGACCATCTTTGCCTTCATGAATGGGGTCATCACCATCATATAATAAGTGCCCTATATCATGTAGCAAAGCGGCCGCTATGATAGGATTAGGTAAATTATTATTTTCTGCTAATTCAGCACATTGTAAGGCATGTTCTAATTGTGTTACATCTTCATTTCCATACTGTAGATCAGCTCCTTTGGTCGCCAAAAGATTTAATAGATGATTAACAATATTTTCCACACAGAAAAAATACAACTTTAAGAAAAAATTGCAAATCAATTTTTTATTTAATTGCTAGTGAGCTAATTAAGAATTAAATAGTTAACTCAATTAAGAATATGGATAAAAAACTTCTTACACCTGGACCACTTACTACCTCCATGACAACCAAAGAAGCCATGCTTCATGATTGGGGTTCGCGAGATCAAAAATTTATTGATCTGAACCATTCTATTCGTGAATCTCTTGTAAAACTTATTGATGGTGAAAATAATTACCAATGTGTTCCAATGCAAGGTAGCGGAACATTTGCAGTAGAATCAATGGTTGGCTCTCTCACATCTAAAGATGCAAAAATATTAATATTAATTAATGGAGCATATGGTCACCGTATGAAAAAAATGTGTGACTATGTTGGTAGAGAATGTATTGCTTATGAAGTGGCGGAACATGAACAACATGATTTAGATGAAATTGAAAACATTATAGATTCTAATACTGATTTAACTCATGTGTTTGCTGTTTACTGTGAAACAACCTCAGGAATATTAAATCCTATTCAAAAAATATCTGACTTAGTAGCAAAAAAAAATTTATCATTATTTATTGATGCTATGAGTGCTTTTGGTGCTCTTCCTCTTAGTAGTAAAACAATTGCATTTGATGCTGTTGCTGCTTCTTCCAACAAATGTTTAGAAGGAGTTCCAGGAGTAGGCTTTATTTTAGTTAAAAATAATATTATCGAAAAAGCAAAAGGAAATGCACATTCTTTAAGTTTAGATCTATATGATCAATGGCAAGCAATGAAAAAAAATAAACAGTGGCGTTTTACTCCTCCCACACATGTTTTAGCTGCCTTTCAACAAGCTATAAATGAACATTCAAAAGAAGGGGGGGTTGAAGGAAGGCATAAAAGGTATTCAAATAATTGCAAAATAATTTGTGATGGTATGAAAGAAATAGGTTTTAAACAATTACTNTCAAATGAATTACAAGCNCCAATAATTATAACATTTATGCAGCCTCAAAATTCAAATTTTAATTTTGAAGAATTTTATGATGCTTTGAGTAATAAAGATTTTTTGATTTATCCAGGCAAGCTTACTGTTGCTGATACTTTTCGTATTGGATGNATCGGAAATTTAGATGAAAATGATATGCATGATACCATTAAGGCCATAAAAGAAGTTGTTAATGAATTACAAATTAAAATTAANTAAAAGNAATATTTATGCAGGCCATTGAAATCCCCTTAGTCAAAGCTACAAATGAAACTCTTAAAGGATATGGTTATTTAATAGACTCATTTGAAAACAGTGATGTTGAAATTGTAACTTGGCCAAANCANGGTTGGCGAGAAATTGATGAAGGAACAGGTAATGAAGCGGGCTATACCGAAGGTTNGTTTGATACTTGGTGGGAAGGCTCAACTCTTTATGGACAAAATAATGCTGTGCAACATAATAGTGAGTATGAAATAGATGGAAAATATATTTTAGGATATTCTGCCCCTCCAGAAAATATTGAAAACAATACAGAATATAGTGAGCCAGAAGAGATTTATATATGGCATGTTAATTACCACCCAGATGGAGGNCAGTTATTTTTTCCCTCTGAAAGAGGTCCATTTATTTCACCTCTTGCGTTACCTGGCGATGATATTCAAGCAGAAGATTTTAAGGCATTTTATTTTGATGGATCAAAAGGTTTATATATTCATCCCAATATTTGGCATGAGGGTGTTTTCCCTNTTCAAAAGAAAAGTTCTTTTATGGGCAAACAAGGGAAAGTACATGCNCGTGTTAGCATCGATTTAAAAAAAGAATTTAATAAGTATCTTTTTTTTAAAACAAAACTTTAATTATTCATTTAAAATATTTTTTTAAATATGAAAATAATCCATTTATCAGATCCTCATATTTCTCCAGATGAACTTTTTGAACATGATGCTAAAGAGAGATTTTCACTAGCACTTCAACATATTTGCAACAATCATTTAGACTCAAAGCTATTTGTTATATCAGGAGATTTAACGCATGACGGGGATAGTGAATCTTATAATAAATTAAATGAAATATTATTAAATTCCAAAATACCAAAACATTTGTTTCCAAAATTACTTATGGGCAATCATGATGATAGAGAACAATTTAAACAAATATTTACAAAAATACCTTTAGATGAAAATGGTTTTGTTCAATATTTTGAAGACATTGAAGATAAACGTTTTATTTTTTTAGATACAAATTTATCAAATACCCATCAAGGACATTTTTGCAACAACAGACAAAGTTGGCTTATAAATACTCTAGAAAATGCTTCAGATAATAATAAACAAGTTTATCTTTTTATGCATCATAATCCCTTACCCCTAGGAGAACCCACTAGTGATTATATTGGTTTACAACAAGGTGATGAATTTAAAGATATATTAATTAAATTTAAAAAAATTATTCAGCATATTTTTTTTGGTCATCAACATATTACGGTATCGGGAAATTATTTAAATATACCTTTTAGTGCGCCGAGAAGTACTTGGTCTCCATTAGTGCCCAATTTTTCAAAAAACTATAGATTGGGAACGGCTAATACTGATCCAAATTATAATGTAATATTAATTAATAAAAACTCACTGGTAGTCCATACTGAAGATTTTTTAAAAGATAATATCAATTGGTTTGAGACAACTAAAAAATTTTAATTTGTAAAAATNTAAAGTAATTACTACTTTTTCAAAAGNATCTTTATTAANAAAAATATTTAAGTTTATTAAAAATCTACCAAGGAAGTGAAAATGTTTTTACATTAGTAAAACTTTTCATNGCTTCAATTACACCTTCTTTATACCCCAAGCCTGANTCTTTAATTCCNCCAAANGGAGACATCTCTATTCTGTACCCAGGAACTTCCCATATGTTAACTGTACCAACATTTAAATTTTGAATATATTTTTTTGCCCTCATAAAATTATTCGTACAAACTCCAGAAGATAATCCAAAAGCAGTGGAATTAGAAATTGTTATAACTTCATCATCTTCATCAGAAACTCTAATGATAGGAATAACAGGGCCAAATGTTTCTTCCATTACTAGTTCACTTTTTGGATTAACATGATCAATTACAATAGGAGGCAACAAAGCGCCTTCAAGTCCAGGATGATATAATATTTTAGCACCATCTTCAGCTGCCATAGAGACACGTTTATCAAATAATTGTGCTGCTTCGGCATTTACAACCGTACCTAAATCCGTTTTTGAATCCATTGGATCACCAAATTTAATTTTCTTTGCTCTCTCTAAGGCCATTTCAACAAATCGATCAGCTATTTTGTTTTGACATAATATTCTTTTAACAGCTGTGCAACGTTGGCCAGAATTTTTTGTAGCGCCAGTAACAGCAAGTTCAACTGCTTTCTTTAGATCGTCATCATCTAAATCATTTAAAACAATTAGAGGGTCGTTACCTCCTAATTCTAAAACAGTTCTTTTGTATCCAGCTTGTTCTGCAATATATTTTCCAACACCTACACTTCCAGTAAATGTTATTAAATCAATATTAGGATTTTGAATCATTTCTAATCCAATATCATCAGGCCAGCCAGTAACTACTGAGAACATCTCAGGTGGTAAGCCTGCCTCATATAATATATCCGCTAACAACATAGCTGTCATTGGCGTTAACTCAGTTTGTTTGCAAACAGTGCAGTTATTAGTTGCTATAGAGGGAGCAATTTTATGTGCAACCATATTTAAAGGGTGATTAAAAGGTGTAATAGCTGAAATAGCTGTTAGAGGTTCTCGTATAGTAAAAATTTTTCTAGCCTTTCCATGTGGCGTTAAATCACACGAAAATATCTCACCATCATCATAAATACATAATTGAGCGGTAAGAGAAAAAACATCAAATGCTCTTCCTACTTCATATAACGAATCTTGTTTTGATAAACCAAGTTCCATTGTAATCATATCTGAAATTTCATCTTTTCTTTTAACTAATAATTCAGCAGTATTTTGTAAAATTTTTTGCCTCTCATATCTTGTTAATTTTGGTGTAAAGTTTGCAGCAATATCTAAAGCTTGTTTAGCATGTTCTGCATTTCCTGCAGGAACAGTTCCTATAACATCTCCAGTGAAAGGATATTCAACTTCTATAACTTTTTCGGAATTAACCTTTTTACCAGCTATACGCATTGATTCATTTATGATTTTATTGTTCATGAATTTGTTCCAGAGATTGCATAATAAAATGCATCATAGTTATATAATTGTTTATTAGAATCAATTTGAGGCATTTTTTTATTTACAATAAAGGGTACTTCTCTTTCATGCAACCCACCATGTGAGCGAAGTGGTTCATTTAAACCACTTAAATTGTGCTTATCTTTGGAAGAACCAATAGTCATAAATTCAGAGGACATACAAATAATATCTCCCATTCTATCTTTAGGTAGATTGTATTGGGAGCAGCCTTCTTCCTTATTTAAAACTACTTCAATATCTTTGATCTTTTGTATCTCCATTATTACATCTTCTAAATCATTTTTATCTTCTAAATAAATTGTAGCAAACGAACCAAGAGCGCCATGGTGTACAACATAGGGATCTGTAATAGGAAGAATGACTTTTGTTTTATTTTTATTAAATTTATCATCAAGATGGTCTTGTAAAAAAATTGCATTGGGAGAGCCATCTTCTTTTGATTTTGGCTTCATGCCATGATCGGCTGTAATAATAATTGTTGCACCTATTGCATCTAGTTGACCAATATATTTATCAAACATGGAATAAAACTTGTTTGCAACTTCATGTCCTGGGGCATACTTGTGCTGAATATAATCAGTTGTTGATAGATACATAATATCTGGTTTAAATTCTTCCATGAGTTTAACACCAGCAGCCATTACAAACTCTGATAAATCCTGAGAGTAAACTTCTGGAACTGGCATGCCTAACCAGTCATTAACCTTTTCAATTCCATTTTCTATTTTTGTTGCTTGATCTGATTTTTCAGCGGAAAAACATATTGTTCTATCTTCATTAAATTTTAAACCATTACCAAGAAGTGTGCGTAATTTGTCTTTAGCTGTTACAAGTGCAATTTTTGCACCTGCTTGATAAAATTTTTCAAATATTGTTGGAGCCCTTAGATACTGAGGATCATTCATCATCACTTCTTTACCAGTTTCGGGTGTATAAAAAAAATTTCCACAAATACCGTGTACAGAACTTGGCTGACCTGTAACAATTGAAATATTATTTGGATTTGTAAAACTTGGAATGGCACTATGGGCCATAAGATACTCTCCTTTTTGTATAATATCATCAAGGTTTGGTGTAAGATTTAACTTTGATGCTTCATCTATGTATTCTTTTTGACTACCATCAAGACATATAACAATGGATGTTTGATTTAGAATACTAGGATATTCTCTATTATTAATAGAAAGAGTATTGGTCATTTTTTTGCTTTATATATTGATACGACAATAAAAATCAATAGATTATAAATAATACTTAATTAATGAAAGCATAACTTTGACAATAAATTTTATTTTCTTATTAATTCTTTTATCAGCTCTATTTCATGCAACATGGAGTGCTATTATAAAATCAAGTTCTAATCCTTTATCTTTAATGGGCATAACTTCTTTGATGGAAATAATAATTTTTATTCCTCTCACTTTTTACGTTCCTTTTCCTACTTTAGAAATTTGGTTTTTTTTATTAGCAACAGTAATCATTCACGTGCTCTATAGATTGAATGTTATTTATTCTTATAAATATGGAGATTTATCATTTGTTTATCCCATAGCTAGAGGAGGCTCTTCACTTTTAATCGCTCTCTTTAGTATTGTATTTTTATCAACCTCTATAAATACATACGGTTTTGGAGGCATAATAATA
>PBPW01000034.1 GCA_002725545.1 Fidelibacterota bacterium
CCAATCACCTTAACAAGAAAGTTTTGTGAATCAATTGAGTTGATATTTAAATTAATTAATTCACGAAGCCTTATTCCAGTAGAATAAAAAAATTCCATGATTGCCTTATCCCTTAATCCTTTTTTAGTATTTTCATTGGGATAATTCATTAATATTTCTATTCCTGTTTCATTTATATAATTTGGAAGATTTTTTGCCTTTTTAGGCCTACCGAAAAAAATCATTGGATTGTAATCAATAATACCATCTTTGTTTAAATAATTTATTAAAGACTTTATACTGGCGAGTCTGCGTGCAATAGTTTTATTTGAATCCATATTTTGTTTAAATATAAAATTTCTGATTTCGTTTTTTGATATATCTTTTATATCAGTTGAAGTTTTTGATAAAAAAACGAGGAATTTATCTATATCATTCCTATATGCTTTTACCGTATGAATAGAATAATTTTTTTCTTTTTCAAGATATTTCAAAAAACGTTCAAGAATTAAGTTATTTTTAGACATTCAAACTACTTATTTGACTTCTTAATTCATTTATTTCATTTGGTATTTTTGCAGAAATAGCTATGGATTTTTTATTGATCGGATGATTAAATATAATTTTTCTTGCATGTAAGGCATGCCTGCCGAGTTGATTCATTGAAGCGTTTAGTTTTTTTGATACCTCAGGAATAAAGCCTTTTGATTTGTTTATTCCTCCACCATATTTCTCATCACCAAAAATTGGGTTACCTAAGCTTGAGGTGTGGACTCTTATTTGATGAGTTCTTCCTGTTTTTGGCTTAAAAATAACTTCACTATTGTATATACCCAGTGGTTTTGAATTGTAGCCTGTAAAAGCCTCTTTTCCATTAGGGTCAACAATATAGGATGTTGGATCTTTTTTGCTTCGAGCAATTGAAGAGTGAATTTCACCTTCAGCGCTTTCATATTTTCCCCATACGATTGCAAAATATTCTTTACTTACGCTTCTTTTTTCAAACTGCTCTGATAGATTTGAATGAACATCGTTCCTTTTTGCAATTATTATTACCCCAGAAGTGTCTTTATCTAATCTATGAACAATGCCTGGTCTTAAATTGCCATTTAGATTTGATAGTTTCTTAAAATGATAAACTAATCCATTAGCTAGGGTCCCATTTTTTTGACCAGCTCCTGGGTGAACTGTAATTCCCGCAGATTTATTGATTGCAATAATAGCATCATCTTCAAAAAGTATTTCTAAATCAATGTCTTCAGGCTCAATATTTTTAAGTTTTTCTTCTTTATCTAAAATAGTATACGATATTTTTTCTGTACCTTTAAGAATCAAGCTCGGTTTAGCTTTTTCCCCATCAACATAAACCATTCCCTCGGATATCATCTTTTTGACTATCGTTCTGCTTGATTCTATTAAATACTCTGATAAAAATTTATCTAATCTTTTATTGGCGCCATTTTCTGCTAGAATAGTAACCGTGCTCAAGAATGTGCACTTTCACGTTTTTTCTCTAAGATAATGCTGTCTACCAATACCAATACCATGCCAACTGTAACATATGAATCAGCTAGATTAAATACATACCAATGAAAGTTTCCAATCATAAAATCGAGGAAATCAATTACCGCTCCTAAGAAAATACGATCAATTAAATTTCCAATAGCTCCAGCAATAATAAAGCTAATCCCAAGACGGATAACTATCGAGTGCGTACGAACTGACCAAAGATACCAAAATAAAAAAAGTGTTAATAATACAGATAAGCTTGTAAAAATATAATACCCAAAAGGAAAATTAATTCCAAATGCCATTCCATCATTTGTGATATAGGTAAAATGAAAAAAATTTTGAATCACCGGGATGGATTCATACAAAGACATTGTCTTGACNACAATAGTCTTTGAGATTTGGTCTGCAAGTACCAAAATGGCGCTTACAAACAAAACTTTCATTTCAAACCAAGCTTTTCATTTTCTTTNCACTGTACGCATTTTGTTGCATTTGGAACCTCAATCATGCGCTCCTCCGGGATTAGNACATCGCANACCTTGCATACCCCAAATGTTCCTTCTTNAATTCTTTCAAGGGCTACCTTTAATTTTTTAAAATAATCACTTTCGCGATTCATCAGCATAAAGCTTTTTTCTTGTTCATGCGAATCGGTACCCGCGTCTGCCATATGAACACTAAAAATTGAATCTGGGGTTACTCCACCCTGCTTGTTCGAAGCCGTACCAATGCCTNCTTTTATTGTTTCAATGTCCTCAGAAACAGAACCCATTTTTTTTGTAATAGCCTTTTTAAACTTTTCTAGCTTTGCTTTAGAATATTTATTNGCCAAATTTATTTCCTTTCAATTTTTACTCTTTCTAAACCAACATTAAAAACCTGGTCGTTCATTTTAAAAGAACCAGAGAATTCACCCTCGTTAGTTAATTCAATAATTTCAACAGCTAAAATTTCATTCATAAATAACTCTTTATATTCATTAATTGACTCACCAACTAGACCATCTGCCTTTATATAAATTTTAATACGGTCTTCGACGGCAAAATTAGCATCTTTTCGCATAGTTTGCACATGTCTAATTATATCTCTAATAATACCTTCTTTTATTAAGCTATCGCTTAAATTTGTACTAAGACCCACTGCTACACTATCGTCCCCAGCGCAGGTCCACCCTTCCTTTGATTCTTGATCAAAAAGCAAATCTTCTCTAAGAATAAATATCTTATTATCTATTTGGTATTTTTTATTCTTTCTAATTTCTTCAAGAATTTTTTGATCTTTATTTTTACTTAACTCTGAAACAATTTTTTTAAGCTCTTTTCCGTATTTCTGACCTAAAATAGGTANGTTTGGTTTGATCTTATAGCGNATTAATTCTGATTCAGATTTAGCCCTATCAATTGCTTTTATATTTAATTCATCCATAACAACATTTTTTTCAGATAAAATAAATTCTGCTATCGAATCTTCCTCAATGCTGAACTTTAAATTACTTAATGGCTGCCTAATTCTTAAATTAGATTTATTTCTAGCAGATCTTCCCAGCTCTACAACTTTTCTAAGTGCGTCAACTTTCTCCATTAGTTCTAAATTTATCTGAGCCTTATCCTCCTTGGGGTAATCACATAAATGTACACTCTCAGGAGCTTTTTTAATTATGCCTGCTACTAAATTCTGATATATTTCTTCACAAATAAATGGTAGGATTGGTGCCATAATTTTTANGGTGTCTACCAAAACACTATAGAGCACATAATAAGCTGTGAGCTTATCNTTGTCATCTTCAGTTTTCCAAAATCGTCTTCGATTTCTTCNNATATACCAATTTGAAAGATCATCTAAAAAATTATCAAACTTACGCATTAANTTATCTACTCGATAACTATCCAATGACTGCCTGGAGTCCGCAATGAATAGATTGAGTTTTGATAATATCCATTTATCCATTACCGTAAGNTCAGATACATCAAATTTAGATTTGTTTGGGTCAAAACCATCAACTGATGCGTAAGTAGCAAAAAATGAATATGAATTCCAAAGCTGAATCATTTTTTTTCTTATTTCATTTCCATGCTCATANCCAAATAATAAATTCTGTTCAGGGTTTTGCGATGCATAAATCCATCTCATCACATCAACGCCCATTTTTTCAGCTGCATCATCAAACCAAATAGCATTTCCCCAGGATTTATGCATATCTCTACCATCTTCAGCTTTAACCAAGGCATGACCAAGTAAATTTTTAAACGGCGCTTTTTTTTCTAATTTTGCAGACATAGCAAGTAGTGAATAAAACCAATTTCTAAATTGACCCGGAAAGGACTCAACGACAAAATCAGCTGGAAACCACTTTTTCCAATAGTTTTTATCTTGATTATATTTCAGTGTAGAGAAAGGAACAATGCCNGCATCTAGCCANGGATTTCCAACATCTTTAATGCGCTTACCAATTAAACCAGATTTTGGGTGTTTAATTTTTACCTTATCAATCCAAGGTCGATGAGGGCTATTTCCTTCAAACTCTTTCCAGCCTTCAACAGCTAATTGCTTTAATTCTTCTTTTGACCCAACAACATAAAACGAATCATCCTCGAACTCCCAAATTGGCAANGCAAGTCCCCAAAATCGTTTTTTTGAAATCATCCAGTCGCCCATTCCATTTAGCCACTCTTTCTCTCTATCAGAGCCCCAATCAGGAATCCAATTAATATCATCAACAATATTTNTTATTTCGTCTCTCCAATCCATATTTATATACCATTCATCTACAAGCCTAAATACTAATTCATCGCCCGACCTCCAACAGTGCGGNTAAATATGAGGGTAGTCCTCTACATAGACTAAAAATTTATTTTCTTTTAAGTAATTTATAATTTCATCAATTACTTTTGGGTCAGTTGCTCTTTTGCCGCTAAGCCAACCAAATTTCTCGGTAAATCTTGATTCTTCATCAAGGGGCGCGATACTAACCATATTTAATTTTTTTCCTACTTTATGATCAATATCNCCACANCCTGGCGCCATATGAACAATGCCCGTTCCCTCACCGCTCACTACGATATCATTTCCCATATTGTCTTTACCTGGATCCACAACTTGGTGTTGTAAAATTCCACATTGCCCTTTCTCAGCTAATAGATCATTTTTTATAGGGTATCCTCCCAATTCAGATTGAGCATCTAAATTATCAAATGGNCCTTCGTAAGACCAACCTANCATTTCCTTTCCAGGTATTTTCCCAATAATTTCAAATCCACCTCTTTCCTTGAAAATTTGAGAAATTGTTTTAAGCTTTGGCAGGCCTTCTATCCACTGTTTTTTCTCTTTGAATTGCTTATCGAGTCGCTTGAAATTTAAATTTTCATCAGCAAGATAATAAATTGAACCATCAGATGNTTTGATCTTCACATATTCCAAGTTNCCATTTACACCTGCAATTACATTTGAAGTNAGCGTCCAGGGGGTAGTAGTCCAAATAAGTAAAAATTCATTTTTTCTATCTTTGAGCGGAAATCGGACAAAAACTGATTTGTGCGAAACCAACTTTCTACCTTCAATAATCTCCATCTGTGAATAGGATGTTCCTGACCTTCCAGACCAAGGAACTACATCAGATCCTCTATATATTTTACCATCATCAAATAATTTCTTTAAAAAAGACCAAATTGTATAATTATTNTCATCNGACATNGTNNANTATGAATTNTCCCAATCCATCCAATANCCNAGNCNTTTNGATTGATNTGTTTGAATNNCAGAATATTTTCTCTACTCNATCNTTNCANANNTNTACAAANTTTTCNANNCCNNANTCNNNAANATCNTTTTTTGATTTAAANCCTAATTCNTTNTCAACTTCAACNTCTACCCANAACCCTTGGCAATCAAANCCATTTNCTGATATCTTAAATCAAATCCATTCATTGATTTATATCTGTTATATAGGTCCTTTAAAGTTCTTCCCCATGCATGATGAACGCCCATTGGATTATTTGCTGTGATTGGCCCATCGATAAAGGACCATTTTTTGTTATTTGAGTTTAATTTTCTTCTTTTTTCAAAAGTTGAATTTGTATTCCAAAAATCGAGTATTTTGTGCTCGATCTTAATAAAGTCTACCTTGGATTTGACGCGTTTAATCATTTAATTGTTTTTTATGCTTATGAAGAGGTAAAAATTAGGCTTTTCACCTAGGACAACAAAGAGGAAAAGATTTTGATATGATAGAGTATTTAAAGAAAAGTATAGTTATTTTTTAAGGTCAAGGGTTACATACTGAGCATTTCCATCTCTTTTAATATGAAGCATTAACATGCCCCTGCGCTTTGTATTCTTTACAAGAGCATCAAACTCCTTGATAGTTCTACACCGCCTCGAACCAACCCTGGTGATCAAATCCCCAGCTTGAATTCCAGCTTCATCAGAAGGGCTATCACTTAATACTCGAGTAACAATAATACCCGCATCTTGACTATTAATACCAAACTCTTGACGGTTAAGACGATTTAAGTTGCTTACTTCAATACCAAGTTCATTAGAATTTTCAGTTTGAACATTTAGTGCAAGCTTATCATCGTTAGGCATTTTCTCAAGTTTGACTTTGAAAGATTTTTTTCTTCCATCGCGAATGACACCTAGATTATAAAAGTTGTTCGGTTTTGATATAGATACATTATTTCTTAAATGATCAACACTTTTTATCATCATTCCATCAAATTCAACAATCACATCCCCAGTTTCAATTCCAGCCTTATCTGCAGGCCCATCCTCAATCACATTTGCAACAAGAGCTCCACTTCTTGTTTTTAAATCTAATGCTTTTGCAGCTGTATCATTGATTGGCTGGATTTGCACGCCGATATACGATCGAACAACTTCACCGTATGCTATCAGGTCAGACATTACTTTTTTCACCATATTGGATGGAATCGCAAAACCAACACCTTTATTGCCTCTGTCAAAATATCCATTGGAATAAATAGCGGTATTGATCCCAATCAAATCCCCCGATGAATTCAATAGAGCTCCTCCACTATTGCCAGGATTAATTGCAGCATCGGTTTGAATAAAATCCTCATAAATATCACCCTGGATAATATTTCCGCGCCCTTTTGCTGAAACAATTCCAGCAGTAACGGTATGGCTTAAATTTGCAGAAAAAGGGCTCCCCACTGCAATTACCCATTCCCCAACTCTTAAATTGTCTGAATCACCAAGTTCTAAATCGGCAAGACCTTTTGCTTTGATTTTGATTACGGCAAGATCTGACTTTGGATCTTTTCCAATGATCGAGGCTTTATATTCAGATTTATCTAAAAGTCGTACGGTTATTTCATCAACATCTTCAACTACATGATTATTGGTGATTATATATCCATTTTTTGCATCAATAATTACACCTGAACCTAACGCAGAGGATTTATATTCTCTTTGCCTAGGTTGGTTGAAGTAAAATCGAAAAAGATCTTCTTGAGGTGTGCTACGGTTTGACTGATTGATTTCAATTTTCTTTTCTGTTAAAATTGTTACAACCGCAGGGTTGGCTTTCTCCGCAATATCAGCAAATTGATCGCTAAATTGCTTTAAAAATACATTTTGCGTAAAAACAATATTTAAATAAAATATAGTAGTAAATAATTTTTTCATGGTTCTCTTTTCAAAAATATAAAGGTTGAATGCTGAATTATATCTAAGGTTCCAAATTTTATAGGTAGGGCTTCAAATCTTTATAAAATGCAGCTTCAGAACGTGGACCTATGTAGCCTTTGACAATATAACCATCCCTATCAATAATTAATGTTGTNGGAACGCCGGTAAGTGGCCTTCCAATGCTTCTTCCATATTCAATCATCACCATTTGCGATTCAAATCCATTTATATCTTTTAAGATTGTGTAGTNCATATCCCATTTATTCATAAATTTTTGAAGATATCTATCAGAATCAGGAACCCCTGACCTTGGTATCGTTACCCCAATAATTTCAAGGCCGTTTTTCTTATATTTTGAATATAAATTATTAAAATCAGGAATTTCTTGTAAACAAGGCCCACACCACGTTCCCCAGAAATTTAATAAAACTACTTTACCGCTATAATCGCTTAATTTAACTAATTTTCCTTCAGNTGTTCTTANTTGAAAATCTGGAGCTTTAATAGCATATTCTGGTCTTTGGGGTTGTTTTTTATATTCTGATCTTGAAACAATTTCTGAAGGCTTGCTGATTTCCTGTAAGGATTGTTTTTTTTGACAACTGTAAGATGACATTGCGCATAAAAGAATGATTATTTTTGTCAAATTCATTTTCTTCTAACCTTCCAATCCAGAATCTAAAAAATCAATGAAATCATCAAGTTTTCTAGTCATNCCAGGAAAGGTGCTAATTATTTCATCTNCTGGAGTCAATATTACATAAAAAGGCAATGCTGCAGTCCCNAATCGGTCTATTTCATATANTTGATTTTCTTTATGCTTGGGGCCAGCATCAGTGTANAGCTGCACTAAGGTCATTTTTTTAAATCTTTCTTTAACTTCAGGCTCTATAAAAACATTTACCTCCATCCATCTGCAATTTGTACAGGTATAGCCTGTAAAATCAACAAACAATGGCTGACCGGTAGTCTTAGATACTGTAAAGGCTTTCTCAAGATCTTTGTACCATGTTAGGCCTTCTTTGTAGGGAGAGCCATAATCATTCTCGGAGCTAAGCTGTGGAGGAAGGTAAGAGTAAATTAGTCCATTGAGACGTTGTCCAAACAAACCAGATCCCAAATAAAGACCAAATGTTAAAAATAGCACGCTAACCATGAGCCTGGGTGGCCTTAAAACTTCTAAAACTGAATCATGCGGGAATCTGATTTTTCCAAGTAAATAGATTCCGCATAAGATCATTAGAATTGCCCAAATGGCTAATACTAGATTATGAGTAAAGAATCCCCAGCCCCAGACAAGATCTGTATTGCTTATAAATTTAAACGCTGCTGCCATTTCCAAAAAACCCATTACAACTTTTGTAGAATTTAACCAACCGCCAGATTTAGGAATATTAGCTAAATATTGAGGGAAAAGCGCCAACAAAAAGAACGGGGATGCAAAAGCGGTACTGAATACCACCATGCCCACCATTGGCCAGAACCATTGGCCTTGCGAAGCGGCCACTAGAAGCAATCCCACAAACTGAACAGTGCATGTAAAACTTGTAAGGGTGAAGGTTACTGCCATAAATATTGTACCAATAAACCCTTCACGACCCTCTTGGCGCAATGAAAATTGCTTTATACTTTCTGGTAAATCTATTTCATACATACCAAAAAGCGAAAGGGCAAAATAAATGAATAGGCCAGCAATAAATAAATTCACCCAAGGATTTGCTGCAAGCTGATTAGCTCCAGATGCTCCAAGGGTTAATGCTAAAATAAAACCAAGTATAGAAAAAGTTGCAATTATACCAAAAGTGTAGGTCAATGCATTTGATAATGGAGTTCCATTTTTTGATTCACCTCGCTTAATAAAAAAAGCAACAGTAATAGGTATCATTGGAAAAACACAAGGCGTTAATAAAGATAAAAAACCCATCGATAGGGCTAAAAGAATAAATGGTAAAAATCCCTCAAGTATAGCAGCGTCAAGACTAATATTACCTTCTTCATCAAAAACAGCATCTTTATAGGGAATCATCTCACTATAGCCTTCCCTGGTGGACCCCTCAACAATATTAACCGCTGTAACTAAGTTTTCTTCATTAGGAGGATAGCATAGTGTAGCATTGCAAACTTGATATAAAACAGCTACTTCAACATTATGCTTACCTGCCGGTATCTTATTTTTGATTAAGAATGGTGCTTCAAATGATGTTCCACCATGATGTGTTCGGGTTGTAGTTTCAAAGGCATCATCATATTTTACAACCGGCTCTTCTTCTAAAACCATTCCAATCTCATCGACTACCCTCCCAGAAACTGTAACTTTTGAGGCTACAGGTCCTTTGCCCTGATTCCTAAGTGCATAGATTCTCCATTCATCATCCATTTCAGCATTGACAATGATAGTTGCAACCTCACCGGCTCTAACAGGCTCTTTTTCTACCGCTGAAAGGGTGACGGGTGTTTCAAATTGAGCCCATGTAAAACTTAATAACAAAAGGAATTTGATATTTTTTAATTGCATCATTTAAATCAGACTATAAAATATGTTTTAATGAATTTTAATGATATATTTATTAGGAAGTTCCTTTTTGGCTATTTCAGCGCTTGGCTTTTATTTACTAGTTTAATTTTCATTTCAACTTTTTCAAAAGGATAATCGGCATCAGGTCCACGATAACCTGGATTTTGCTTTCGAGGAGTTTCAGAATAAACAATTTGGTCGATGATTTCTAGCCCATCAATGACTTGGCCAAATACAGTATATTGATTGTTTAATTGTGGTGTTGCTGCATGACAAATAAAGAATTGGCTTCCAGCGCTATTAGNGTCTTTGCTTCTAGCCATTGANAAGGTGCCTTTAACATGNTTTTTATCATTGAATTCTGCAGGAATTTTCCAAGTCTTATTATCTTTTTCATTTCCAATTCCAAAAAATTTGCCAGCTCTTCCTCCAGAACCCCACCGCATTCTATCATCACCTTTTGAATTGGGGTCTCCCCCCTGAATAACAAAGCCAGGAATTACACGGTGAAAAGCAGTATTGTCAAAATAGCCTTCATCCGCGAGAGTTTTGAAGCTTTCAACATGCATAGGTGCAACTTCTTCATAAAATTCTAAAACCATATCCCCATACTGGGTCGATATCACTGCAACTTTTTCTTCTTTTGAACAACTCATAAAAACTGCTCCAAAAATTAATATTGATAAGATTTTTTTCATTAAACTAGACTCCTGCTTCCTGGTTTTTCAATTGGTATACTTGCTAATTCCGCTGGGATTTCATTTAAGTTATAACTTTTTACCTCTAGCGACGCTAGGGATATCTGGTTTTGATGAAGAACAACCGACCCACTGCTTCTATCTACAATAACCCCTACTCCTTCAATAACTCCTCCACTTTTTTCTATTAATTGCATGACCTCTTTAACAGATCCACCTGTTGTAATCACATCCTCAACAATTAATATTTTTTCTTTTTCTTTTATATTAAATCCACGCCTAAATCGCATTTTTCCATCTTCTCTTTCAGCAAAAATTGTACGTTTTTTCATTACTCTACCAACTTCAGTACCTATTACAATACCTCCAACAGCTGGAGAGACAACTAAATCAATTTCAAAACCCTTGAAGTGGCTAGCTATCTCATTTGAAAACATTTCTAGGTATTTTGGATATTGGAGAACCTTAGCGCATTGAAAATAAGATGAGCTATGCCTGCCAGATGTTAACACAAAGTGCCCCTCAAGCAGAGCTCCAGAATCTTTAAATATTTTAATATAATTATCACTTGTCATCAAGTATCGCTCGCATCTTCAGTAGGTAGTTTTTAGCTTCATTTCTAATTGATTTTTCGCTTAAATCAGGGGGGAAAATAATACTTCTTGATATATTAATTATGGAAATTCCATTATTATTTCCATAAAGCATGCTCTTTTCTAAATCTCCCCCTTGTTTTCCAATACCAGGAATCAATAAAGGAAGACCGGGGGCGTGTTTTTTTACTTTTAGAATCTCTTCTGCGGCTGTTGCTCCAACTACCATCCCAATATTTTCATTCTGATTCCATTCATGGCATGTCCTAGCAACGATTTCAAATAATGTATCAGCGTTATCTGTTCTAATATTTTGAAAATCAGAAGCAGAAGGATTTGATGTGCGACATAAAACAAATACNCCTTTTGTAGGATCTGATATAAATGGCCTAATTGAATCAAAACCCATATAAGGACTCAATGTTACTGCATCAAAACCAAAATGATCAAATAGACTTTTGGCGTATTGTTGTGCGGTATTTCCAATATCACCTCTCTTCGCGTCACCAATTACTATAGTATCTTTTTCAAAAAGATTCATTGTTTCTTCAAGCCACTCAAAGCCATTTGAACCCCAGCGTTCAAAAAAACCTAGATTTGGCTTAAATGCAACTGCAAGATCCTGAGTTGCATCAATCACCNTTTGACAGTGCAATTTTAAATCTTTTATTGTGGCAGATTTATCCAACATACCTTCAGGGCTAATATCAAGGCCAATACAAAGGTGACTATTTTTATTTTTAATTGAATTTTTTAATCTCGAATTAAAGGATTCCATAGTTCAAATTTAGCTCTATAAACACAGAACCTCAAAAAGGGAATCTATAATTATTAATGAATAGAATTCTTTTTATTATTGATAAATTTAGAAACAACAAATGAATAATATCAGGCAATCTCATTCTAGTATTGTAGCATCAAGCGGTGTTTTTCAAATTGAGTACCTTATAGAAACTTTANATTATGATTTTGAAGGTTTGATTGATGTTTCAAGGTCACTTGAAAAAATTTATGGCTCTAAAGCGCTTCTGACAGAAAATACAATTATGAAATATTTCAATCATCCAGAATCATTGCCATTTATTGCTCGCTACAGGAAAGAAATTATTGGATATATAATTGGCATTCCGCTTGAAGCCCTATCTCAAGAAGCTTGGGTAAGAACAGAGAAAAATTATGGCAAAATGAATACGCTTTATACCTATGCCTTTGTAATTAAAGAGGATTATAGAAAAAATGGATACGCAAAAATGCTAAAGAAAGTTTTTTTGAGTAAAGCTTATAAAATAAAAAATATTGAATACGTTACTGGACATGTAGCTAAAGGGATTTCCTCAAATTTTAATGGAAATATTGAAATTGTTAATGAGATAAAAAATTGGCAAGGAACGGGTATACAATTCGAATACTACAGACGAATTTTAGATTAGCTTTTTTTACTTTTTAGCGATCTTTCTTTTGTAGCTAGACTTACGATTACTAACGAGATTACAGAAAGAGAAATTGCCGGAAGAACCTCATCCATGGTTCCATAAATTCTACCAGGAACTATATTTTGGATAAATGTTGATTCCTTCCATAAAAGAGTAGTTAAGGTACCAGTTAATATTGAAGCTATTGCCCCTTCCTTTGTTGCACCGTTCCAAAAAAGAGCTGCAACCAAACTTGGTGTGATAGCTGCTCCATATATCGTATAAGCATAAAGAGCTCTTTCAAAAAANCCTGATGACTTGGCAAAGCCTAAAGAAACAATATAGGCTATAATCCCTAATATGATCACTAATACTCTACTAAGAAAAACAATCTTTTTCTGATTAGCATTTTTATTAAAGTAATTGAGATANATATCNCTCATTAGCGTTGTGGTTGGAACCAGTAAATAACTNTCAGCAGTTGAAATGATGATGCCNATTATAGTGGTCATCATGATCGCTCCTATAAGAGGAGGTAAAAACTTATGAGAGGCATAAATTAANACATACTTCCCTACCTCTGCATCTGGAATCATACTGGAGGCAATCCAAGCGGCAATAATAATCATTAATTCTGCAATNGCAATAGCGATTATTAAGGTTTTAGTAGCAGATTTGGCACCTTTGGCATCTTTGCTAGCAAAAAATCTTTGATACATATTTGCATCTCCCATAATTAACAAAAACGATGGAAGGCAAAAATTAATTATATCCATTGTAGAGTAGACTCCCCAAAAATTCATGTGACTGTCTTTATTCATCTCAGCAAAGGAAATTGCCATTCCCTCAAAACCTCCAGCTTTAACAAAAAAGATTGGAATAGCTATGATAAAAGACACAACAATAATGATGCCATTTGCTACATCGGTATAAGCGACACTTACAAGTCCGGCAAGCATAGTGTACAGAATTATAAAAACTGCAGCTATAATTGTACCGGTTTCAATTGAGATTAGTGGTTGACCGTTACTATCTAGGAAAACATCTTTTAATACAGTGTGCATGACCGCTCCACCAGCATTATACTGGTAGCTGACAATTACCATGTATGCAATTACAAGAGCTATAACTGAAAGCGTCCTAGCTGCTGAACCAAACCTGTCACCTAAAATTTCAGGAACAGTAAATTTTTCATATGCCCTGACCTTNCCGGCAATTTNAGTTAAAACAATTACCCCTAAAACACCTCCAAGCGGAAGCATTAAAGCAGCTAAACCTGTTTCGTATGTCTTACCNGCATTACCAAGAATTGAGCCAGTTCCCATCCATGTTGCTAGCATAGTGCCTACTAAAATCCATGGGGTTAATGTNCTACCTGCTACAGCAAAATCAGACTGGGTTTTAATTTTTCTAGCTTTNTATAAGCCTAACCCAACTAAGGTAAATAGGTAAATTATGATTATTGATATGTATATCATTGACAGTAGAAAGTTAGCAATTAAAAGTATTTAAAGTTAATTTTAATTNTAACATTATTATTNATAAGTTGTTAATAATCAATATTGATTAAATCATCCAATTCAAATAAAGTANAAAATTGGTTTTTATGAAACTTGAACTACACTGGAAAATAATTATAGGTCTTGTCTTAGGGCTCCTTTTTGGTATGCTTGCCGCAACACAGGGCTGGGGAGTCTTTGTTTCAAATTGGATTTCTCCATTCGGTAAAATATTTATTAACCTACTTAAGCTNATTGCNGTTCCCCTTGTCCTCTCATCATTAATAACTGGAGTAGCATCACTTTCTGATTTAAAAAAATTATCTAGAATAGGTGGTAGAACTATTTCAATATACATTGCAACAACAGCCGTTGCGGTTACAATTGGACTTCTTTCAGTAAACATGCTTCAACCTGGCTCAACTGTTCCTGAAGATATGAAATCAAAATTACAAGANACCTACCAATCCTCAGTTTCTGGAAGAGTTGAAGCTGCGGAGGAGGTAAAAGATAGAAGCGCCTTACAGCCAATTGTCGATATGGTTCCTGGCAATTTTTTTAGCTCTGCTTCAAATAATAGAAACATGCTTCAAGTTGTATTTGTCGCAATAATTATTGGAATAGCTCTAATTCAAATAAATAAAAATAAAGCAAAGCCAGTGCTTGATTTTTTTGAAGGGATCAATGAGCTTGTTATTAAACTTGTTGATAATATAATGCTNATGGCTCCATACGGTGTATTTGCTTTAATCGCTGATACAATAACTTCAATAGCTGGAAATAACATNAATAATGTTTTAGAACTTTTAGGTGCGCTAGGTTTTTATATGTTTGCAGTTATAATAGGTCTNTTGTTGCAAACATTAATTACCTATACCGTCGTTTTAAAATTATTTTCAAAGATGCCATTAAAAAAATTCTATCAAGGTTTGGCTCCCGCTCAACTTCTAGCCTTTTCAACTAGCTCTAGTGGAGCAACGCTTCCTGTGACCATGGAAAGGTGTGAAGAAAAATTAGGAGTTTCTGAAGAAGTTTCATCCTTTGTTTTGCCATTAGGGGCTACGATCAATATGGATGGAACAGCATTGTATCAAGCTGTTGCTGCTGTATTTATAGCGCAAACATTAGGAATGGATCTTACCCTTGGGGCTCAACTAACTATTGTACTAACAGCAGTTCTAGCATCGATTGGAACAGCAGCTGTTCCAGGGGCAGGTGTAATAATGCTAGTAATCATTCTTGAAGCAATTTCTGTGCCTAGTGCAGGTATAGCATTAATCCTAGGGGTAGATAGAATATTAGATATGCTAAGAACAGTAACCAATGTAACAGGTGACGCAAGCGTAGCTGTTGCAGTAGCTTCCTCTGAGGGTGAGCTGAAAGATTCATGAATCAATTCATTTTGAATTAATTCATCACAATATTAAACTTTATCAGTTATTATAAATTTTTGCTATAGTCTTTGAATTTCAGGATCTTCAACTTTTATCCTAGAGTCAAACTTCTGAATCTAAAAAACAGGCCTTTCTCATTTATTGAGATAAAGGAAGTTTGCTAGTGCCAGAGAGCTCTACCGTGTTTATACGGATCCTTGAAATCGATTCTATAGTAAAATAAAAAACCCCGAATTTTCGGGGTTTTTTATTTTTTCAGCATAAATTCAATTTGATCAATTCTTTCTGCTGGCCCTCTTATTTTTAGGTATATATGGTCATTTTTATAATCTCTTTCAATTATATCGACATTCTGTTGAGAAAATGCAATTTCTTTAGGTTTTTCATAAGGGAGTTTTAGTTCGATAGTCCTGTAATCTTTATCCATTTGATCAATAATTGAATTTTTTAATGAATCGATTCTGAGCTTATCTAAGGCTGAAATATATATGCCATTGGGAAAGGAGTTCTTTAAAAAACTAAATTTAGATTTAGATTTAATCAAATCAATTTTATTTAAAACTACCAAGAACTGTTTATTTGCACCAATATCCTTTAGTACTTGAGTTATTGTTTCATAGTGGTCTATTATGTAATCACTTGATGAATCGAGCACAATTAAAATTAGATTTGATTCAACAATCTCTTTTAATGTACTTCTGAAACTTGCTACTAAATGATGAGGTAATTTTCTAACAAAACCTACCGTATCGCTTAGAAGAATAGTGTGTATTTTATCTAAGCTTACTGAACGTATGGTGGTATCAAGTGTAGCAAATAGCTTGTCTTGTATGTACACATCTGAGCCTGAAAATAATTTCATCAATGTAGATTTACCAGCATTTGTATATCCAGCTAAAGAAACTTTATAATTATTTTTTCTTTTTTTTCTTTGAGTCTCTCTTTCTTTATCAATTTTTATAAGCTCTTTTTTTAAATTTGAAATCCTTGTTCGAACAAGCCTCCTGTCTACCTCTATTTGTGTTTCGCCTGCACCAGCTCTAGTTCCAATACCTCCCATTTGCCGCTCAAGGTGCGTCCAGGCTCTAGTAAGTCTTGGCAATAAATACTCGAGCTGAGCTAGCTCAACCTGCGTCTTTGCTTCTTTTGTCTGAGCATGCTGTGAGAAAATCTCTAATATTAATGAACTTCTATCAATTACTTTTACATCTTTACTTAAATTAGAAAAGTTTTTTATTTGCGCAGGGCTCAACTCATCATCGAAAATTATTAATGAAATATTTAAACTTATAGCTTGCTCAACTATCAGCTTAGCTTTACCTGTTCCAATAAAATAAGATGGATTAATCTTATTTAATTTTTGTACAAAATGATGCACAACATTAGCCCCTGCAGTTTGAGCAAGAAGCTCTAATTCATGTAAATGCTCATTGACCTTAGTAGGGGTGAGGCCGCTGTGCACAGCTCCAACAAGAAATGCATTCTCAGTAAATTTCTTCCCCTTGTTTTTTTCAATCAATGTTTAATTTGTTCTTTGATTGGGCGACTAATGTATGATTCAAATAAAAACAAAATTATTGCAATAATTAAAAACAGCTTCCAAAGCGATCTGCCATGTCTTTGAGATTTTATTACATCAGAAATATCTTTTTCATTAGATAGCGTCACTGCGTTATTGGATTTAAATTGTTTTATCACTTGGTCAAGATCAGCTCTGATGTTTGGAGATTCATATTCAGATAAGCTGGTTGAAAATGCAGTAAAAAATTTATCATCTACATAAAGACTGTACGATCCTAGCTCGCTTGTATTGGCTATCTCTAAACGCTCGTAATTGTAATTTGGAATGATCATGATTTCATTTTTACTAGGAGTAATTAATTTCCATTTTTGATTTATTAATTCACTG